>MWDD01000085.1 GCA_002070375.1 bacterium ADurb.Bin157
GTTTTTTATCCAGGTTTCGAGTTCTTCTTTGAAGAAGATCACGTGTTTGCCGACTTTGCGGGGTTTGATGCGGCCTCGGGAAACCCAGTTGCGCAGGGTGCCTTCGGTGATTTTGAGATACCTGGCTGCTTCTTTGTAGTTCATGGTCTGCATGTTGAACCTCCCCTGGGAAAAGTGATTTGTAATCTATTAATAATATATGTAATTTATTGTCATTGTAAAGTGATATTTTCTGCTGTTTAAAAGGTTTTTGGTGGTTTGCCGTCACGGCAAAATACTCTGGCCAGAAAACCTTTTCCCCTGCGGAGCCGCCCGTCGATGACCCCAAGCAACCGGACTGGCGTGGGAAAGTCAAGGCGGGGACCCGGCCGGCGACTTAGCCGGTCGGGGTGGAGGCCTTTACTTTTCCGCGACAGTCGGTATTTTAAAGATTCGACGGGCGGTGCAGCGGGGAAAGGATTTGCGGAAGAGATATTTAAAACGGTTTCCCCTGTGGTGAGCCCAGAGAGTGTTTTTGGCTGTTTCGGTGCGTGTAATAGAAAGCCGGGTGGCGGAAAGAGGCACCAAAACAGTTATTTTTCGATTATTTTAAAAAATATGGCTGGTGGGCGGCTTGTGTGACCGGCTGGAATGTGTTCAAAGCCACTGGTGGTATAAGTGCCTGTTTTTGGCGCAAAGCAGAAAAGCTGAAACGGCCCACGGTGACACGAACGGGCTGAGAAGATTCGCTAGCCCCTTTTTTGAGACACAAGGCTTTTAGAAATTGAGAGACAGCCTGACTTTCCCTGCTTATATTTTCCTTTTCCGGTTCAGCGGCGGCTCATTCAGCGACTGCCTTATGGCAGGCCGGGCATGGAATACGGTTCCGGACAAACATTACACCGAAGTAAGCGCCAATCACAGCCGCAACGGGCTTGTTCACCAACAACATCATGACCATGGGCGACAGTCGCCTGATGGCTTCAGTGGGAACGCCCAGCTGCCAGCCCAGCGCACTGCCAGCCAGCAAAGCGGCAAAAGAATACATTACCGGCACTTCTAATGCGGCCCCGCACTTTTGACATACCCTCCTGAAAAGCATCTTGAACCTCCTGTCGCGCTATTTGTCTTTTTTTTCTTCAGTGGTATTTTCAGATGCCCCGAACATAACTTTACCGCTCAAAAAGCGGCGCAACCAAGTATTGCGCAAATGACCGCGCAAAATTATGCCGGCGACTATCGCCAGCACGAGAAACAGGAACCCATAAAAATGCATTCGATCCTCCTGTGGGCAATCTTAATTCTTGAATCTAATTCAAACATTCTATCAGCACAACGTGAAGCAGCCCCCCCGGATTTAGCTTTTTGCAGTCGGGGGTTTTCATGTTAACATGGTGGTGATTGGCAACCTCACGCATCGCTACTGTCTGATGAGGTTTATTTAAAGGCATACCAAACAATGAAAGAAGTAAGGCAGAGCCCGCATTTCTATTTCATTTTCTACAACCAGAACCGATTCCATCAAAATCTGGACTATCAGACACCTGACATGGTTTACTTCGGCAGGCCCGAGGTCAAACTGGCCGCATGAACATTACTTATAAATCACAAAAGCCTGACCAATCAGTTCTGGCCACCGCTTGCCAACTTTAAAAGAATGTTTGGCTTATCGGTCGGGGATACAAAAATTTCGCTGGAATTGGCCCCTATTCGGTATTCTGCACCAAGTTCCGTGAGTTTTGCCGTAATCTTGTTGGCGTCTTCAACTTTCAATTTTTCTTCGAAAAGAGGAACGAACTCTATTTGATTGTTCCAGACAGACAAACTGGTTATGCCGACAATAAGAACCATAAAAAATACTATGCCAAGGCGTGCCTGTGTCGATAACATCATTGCTGGCCCCCCTTTGTTTATAGCAAAGTGCGTATTTCATTCTCTGCGCACTTTGCATCTATAATAATATGCTTAACCCAATTATGTAAAGACTACAAGCTTGCGTGTAGTCTTTAAAGATTATTTTGATTTAAAAATGCCGTAATTATTTTTGAAGTTGAAAAGTAACTGTTATTGCGGTCACTCTAAGTATAGTTCAAGAGAGCGCACATTTGGGCTGTGGGCACGGCTCTTGAGACGAAGCCAGGGGCGATTTTTGCGGGTAGGCCATGATGATTATGCTGAAGTCCTGCCAGGGCAAGTTCCGACCGCTAAGAATTCCTTAGCGTGTGTAAATTTCCGTTTGGTGTCGCGACCACTTTCACACTATATTTCGACAAATCCGCAAAGTATTCATTCTACAGTGCCAGATAAATTGCCAAAATGAATCGATTTACCTTTTGATATTTTTGTTGATTGGCCTGGCAACACATCAGCAACGCTACCATCAGGAACAGTAACTACCCATTTGGTAGATGACAGATTTTTTAGACCCCATATATTTTTTTCTGTCGGATGCTGGTTAATCGCTGCAACAGACTCAGAAAAATCATAATTTTTCTGTTTGCTTACATGGTGTGGATAAAGAACTGTGTCGTGGTTAAGCATTACAAGATTTTTTTCTATTCTAATCTTTGGAGGAACCTGAATACTTTTTTTGCAGTGCCAACAGTAGTTCAGGTTGCCATCAGCGTCAACTTTTGATTCATCAAAGAAGTTTTCGTTGCCGCAATGATTACAATATAGAATACTGTCTCTCAGCTTTGCCATACATGCACGCCATTCAGTTTCTCTTACTCTGCCATGAGCCGGGTCTTTTATGCCATCTGTAAAAGCTTTGACAAATAATTCTTTTACAAAATCAGGGTAAATAGACCAATAGATATTTGCATTTTGCTGGTGTTTCCCTACAGGGCGGTTAGTTGAATTGTTTGGGTCGAATATAAAAATTGGTTCGAAACCGTAGATTTTGTTCATTGCAGGAAGATCGAAGCAACGAATTTTGGTTTCTTTTTCACCTTCAAGCGGGTGATGAACCATCAAAAGGTAAAAAAGCAAAATTGCCAACGAAAAAAGATCTGTTTGAATGCTTGGCAGAGCTTCACTTCTAACGATTTCAGGCGCCATAAATCTCGGAGTTCCAAGCACTCCGGCTACGCTTTGGCCGTCTACTGTAACATTGTCATTGTCACATATTAAAGTATTGCCGGAAACAGGGTCAAAAAAAACATTGCCAAAAGAAATATCCCTATAACAAAGGCCTTTTGCGTGAAGTTGGTAAAAATGATGAGGTAATTCAATACATGCTGTTGCTATGGCCCTAAATGACGGCGATATCCTTCTTTTCATGAGATCAACCAGATTTTTGAAATTTGGAGATCTTAAAGGCATAACATAGCCAAAGCCTTGCAAATGATTGTTAAGGACAATCTCCATTGGCCAGAGAAAATTACTGCTCGGCTGGCCGATACGAATAAGGTTTTCGAGAGTGGCTAGCTGGTCAGGGGTTGCTTGAGCATAATGATAATATTTTAAGGCAAAGCTCTGTTTATCCATGGAAACCTTATAAACTTCGCCCTGCCCCCCGCCGCCTAAAAAGTCTAAAACGATGTAATCTTTTGCAGTGGTTTTGCCGCAAAGGGTCTGGTTATTTTTGAGCATTCTCAGCATTTTGATTTCACCTATTTTTTTTTATTCTGTAAATACAGTATGTGAAATTTTCAGGCATACTGCCCGTTACTAATTTTTCTGTATCTGGAAATTCTGGAAAATCATGATTTGTGCTCGGATAGCTACATACTAAGACATACACGACAGCATCTGGAAGGAACTGTTTTTTGATATCTATCCCAATATAAGACTTTGCTTTAGATGCTCCTACGGCGATTGTTTTTAGTTCCAGAATAACTTTGCAATTTAGATTAGGTACAAAAAAACAAAGGTCATATTTTTTATACTTCTTTGCTTCGGGCTGATAGCAACTTTTTTTACCGATTTTAAGTTCTGATACTTGGTTTGATTCTGCCAGGTAGTAAGAAAGCGAAGTTTGTATTGCCCATTCGAAACCATATGCTGCAGTGCCCCTGTGTTGGTTTTGTCGGAAAAATGAAATCTTTTCGGCTTCTCTTAAAGCAAGTGATAAAAACGACTCTTCTTTCTCCAAAAAGCTTTGAATCAAATTTTGTATAAATTTATCTATGTTTTTCATTGGAAACCTATTTAATCGCAGTATTTAGCTATGCGGAAGCCAATTAAAAGTATCTCTGCATTTTCAGACCACTTACAACAGCCAGAAGAGATCATGTTAGTTATCTTGCCTCTTGAGCTTGGTTTGCAATGCCCCCATGAACTTGTTGCGGAGCCACCTTTAACAATTCGGCCCGACCTCTTATTGTTTTCTACGGGAATTATATCATCAGTAAATTCCCAGATTAAGCCCAACATATCATGTAAGCCCCATTGGTTGGGCCTTTTTTGGCCAACCTCTGAGAGGTAGTTATTCCGATGTTCATAACAACAGTAGAGATTCATTGTGGCATGATCATATTGGTCGGCCCAAGGAAACATGCTCTGTGTACCTGCCCGGCAGGCATATTCCCATTGCGCCTCCGATGGCAAGAAAAAACCGTTTTTATCATTGCGATCAAAATTGTTATCCTCATCAAGATTCAACTGTGCATTTTTAGGCACATAGCAGGGCGAGAACCCAAATTGCCTACTTAAGGCATTGCAGAATCTTATCGCTTGTGCCGGCTTAACACCATAAACGGGGAAGTGCTCGGAGCTAGGGTGTGGCGTGTAACCCTCTATTTCTTGAAATTGCTGACAGGTTACTGGATAAACGCTAACATAAAAAGGGCGTGAAATAGTAACCTCGCGAGCCTCAAGTTCTTCAAGCATTCGCCCGCGTTGAGTTAACGGGCTGCCCATTATAAATTTGCCAGGTTCGATGCGTATAAATTCGATATTGCAATTATTTGAAAGGTTGAGAATTTCTTTTGGCCTGGTAAATTTAGGCGAAGAATTTAACGCTGGCTTTGGCACTGCTGGTTGAACAGTTTGTTGTTTTGGGTCTGCTTTTGTAGGCACCTGTAGTCCTAAGGCATGGGCCCAGGATTCCACGGTCGCATGAGCTTTGCTTTTTTCAATGCAATAGTTCGTTTCCAGCCTGTTTGCCAATTGCAAAATAAATATATCTTGAGGCACACCGTTCGTATTGCTTTTTAATTCCTGTGGAATATTTTCCTGCAAGGCGATCAACAGAAGATTCACTTCAGAATTTGCCTGAGGACAAAGATCTAGCAATATTGCCTTTAATAATCTCGGGTCTGACAATATGCTGAGGCCTTTTTGATCAAGCAAGGTTTTCAGGTTGTTGGCTATAACATTTGCCATGATTTATGCTCCAGTTATTGTGTCTTCTGATTTAATAGAAAAGGAAACGAGGCCGGCTGTCACATCATCGCCGCTGCCTTTTTCCGAGGTTTCATTCAGCCATAGGTCCATATTTGAAGAGAGAAAGTCAAATGACTTCTCCTCCAATATTTTTCTCAGGTCAAGAGCTACTTTGAAAAAATCTTGATCATCATTAAATGAATTTGAATAACCATCAGTAGACAGCATGATCATCTTCGGGAAATCGTTTACAGGTAAAAATGCAAGGTTTATATCTCTCCAAGACTCTGGTCTGCAGAGTGATGTTGTTTCATTTGCTATCAATCTTGGGTCTTTGGGTATAGCTCGTGAAACATTGTCGTCTTCAGAAACGATTAAAATATCACCATCGCCCAGCTGCAGGAAAAGAATGAAGGTATCAGTTACAAGAACAGACAGCAAAGTAGACCCATATGCTACAGCAGCATTTCCACTTAACAGATCTGTCTCTGAATCTGTTAATGGGTTCTTACTCAGATCGTATTGCACAATCTTAAACCAGCGATCAACAACTTCTCTTGAGAGTTTTTCTTCGGCAAGCCTTTTGATTGAAGAAACACTGCTCAAAGTTCTGATGTTGACCAAAAAATCATTCAGAGTGTTAATTGCTACTTTAACTGCAAAATCTGAGCCTTTATGGCTTCGAAAGCTCTTAGAACTGCCATGCCCATCAGCAACAGCAATAATAACAGGTAGTTTGCCCGGAAAATTCTGTTGCCAGGCTATTGCATCCTGGTTTGGCTTATTCAGTCTTTTGTGAGAAGAGCCCTGTACAGAGGTTCCCAGTAGAACACATTCACCTGCAAACATCAAATTTACCAAACGTCTGCGGCTGAAGACGGGTCGTTGTCTGGCAATTGTGGGATGGGCACGTTAAGTGTCTGTGCGCTGCTATTGGCAACACTTTGGCTGACAGGAGATGATGCTGACTGTAAAACGGCTGTTGATACCCATTTTATATAATGCACTAACTGTTCAGCATTATTAGCCTGCAGGGGCTTTAACTCAGGATGCCCTATAAATCTTTGCAAAATGTCAAGATCTGCATCTTCACCAATTGCAATTGCAATGCGCACAGCCTTTTTACCCCAAGGCTTTTCAAGTAATTCCTGAAGGCCACCGATAAAATCGTCGGTTGGTTGACCATCAGAAATAAGCACGATAACCGGAGGTAATGCCCGATCACTCATTGGCGGCATTTTTAACTGTTCCGCCAGAAGTTTTAAGGCCTCACCCATCGAAGTTGTTCCTTCGGTTGTTAAATCGTGCCATTTAAAATCATTGACTGGTATTGGTTGAGAAATATGCCATTGAGCACCATTCGAAAACTTTATGGCTCGAACCAAAACTTCGGCATTGGGGTTTTCATTGGCAACCTGCTGCATGTGAGGAATTGCTTCTCTAATAGCATTGTTCAATGCCTGTATTTTGCCATTTACGCTCATTGAGCCAGAGCAATCTGCAAGCCAAAAAAAGTGTAAAGGGCGAGTTGCCAAGGCTCCGCCGGGTCTGTCTGTCATAGATCCCTCCATGTAAAAGTTTTTATCCGAAAAATATATCGTGCCTAATCCCCTGCCAGTCATTTTTAATAAAAATTGACTGGCTTCACAAGCAACAAAAAAAGCAGGACGCTTTGACATAATAAAATAAAGTATTGAATTTTCAATACAAATAAAATTTAGGAGGAATATGTATTATGAAGAAGCACAAAGAGACAACCCAAGCGATCAAAAAAGGGCTTAAGAAACTTGGAGTTCAGTTCAAATATGAAGCCCCGGCGAAAAAAAAGGCTGTTGTTGAACAGGATTATTTCTATGACTACTGTAGAGGTAGTGGACCTCATAAACCTGATTTATTCATCCAACAAGATGAAAGAATTGTGCCTGTCGAAGTAAAATCGCCAAAAGAGCTTTATGATAAAGGTCATTACAGCAAGGTTCACCTGTGTTTGTTTCTAAAACAAACTATTTTCGGGCAATGTTTCAGTTATGGCGATCTCTATAAAGGCGACTCGGAAACAACCCGAAATCGTATGAAAGTAATTCTTATTGTGCCTAAACTTGTCATTGATAAAGAAACCCAAAAAGGGTTGGGCGACATAGAAAAAGTTTTTGAAACGGCATTAAAACCAGATGAAACCTGCTCAGAAATTATGGGTATAAAAACGATTCGGTTCGAAGCCGCTTCTTTCTGTCAAAAAATGACAAAAACTTACGGATATTTTGTTGCTGATAATGAAACCTACATAGCGACAGAAATTTTTTATGAAATTTAAGCATAAGGTTTAAGGCTGCTGGCTCATATCTTCGGCCAGTTTATGACTGCTAAAGATATGAGCTTTTTTTCTAAAACAAGCTTGGTGAAAAAAAACAACTGCGATTTAACCGAAAAGTTGTGTTTACCAAAGATGTAGCGGCAATAATCGCCTGTTTTTTCTTGAATTTTAGCGAAAACTCAATTATAAAGACCATTGTTTATGAGAGATTTTTGTTAAGTCGGAGGGAAAGTGGGACAGATTGAAGATGTAGTTCTGTTAACCCGAAAAATAGAATCGCTGCTTGATAAGTTAGGAGCGAACGGCAGAGGATTACATGAGAAACTGACAAGCGTAGAGAACCGATTAAACCTACAAACAGTAAAAAAGATGCGTTGGATAGCTACCATGCGTAATAAAACAATGCATGAGCACAATTTCCAAATCAATGATTTTTATGGCTTTAAAACGGCATGTAACGAAGTCGTTGCCGAATTAAACTCACTACTTACGCCTCCCAAAAAATCTGGTTGCTTTATTGCTACAGCGGTATATGGCGAATATGACTCGCCAGAAGTTCTTATCTTAAGAAAATTTCGCGATGACAACCTTCTTAAAAGTTACTGCGGCAGGGTGATTGTTCGATTATATTACTTCATAGGATCAAAAATAGCGAAAAAAATAGAACCCAAAGCAACAGTTGCTCGATTTATAAGGATTTTGCTTGATCGAGTTGTTGCGATAATTAAACAAGAAAAATAGCTTCTGAACAATTGAACTCTAAAAATTTTGTAATGCTCACTGACCCTTGACTATATGACACCAGATGGGGTTTATTATAATCAACCGATGGGATTAGCCTGACAATTCAAACCATCGCTATTGGAGGGCAGATTTGGCAGAAGAAAATAAAAGCTTTTTTCTAAATTATAAATTTGTAGCAGGCTTTGTTCTTGGTGGCGTGTTTATACAGCTTCTAGTATTACTTGCTTCTGTTATTTTGACCGTAAATAACCCCGCATTATTAGACAACCTTCATTTTAACGATGCCTTTGGTTGGAAAAAAACAATTTCTGATGGAATTTACAAAGATTGTGAAAAAATACCAAATACAGACAACTTCACAACGCTGTATCTGAGCGAAATTGCTCATGACCTAGAAAAATCTATCGGGAACCTAGAGGAAATTGAAAAGGTTGCTGTTTCAATATGGTTAAAAACAGGTAACGAAGGTGAAGAAAAGATTCCACAAGGCTCGGTAATTATTAAATTTGCTAAAAAATCTGAAGGTAATGAAAAACTTGGTCGTGAAATTAAAGATTATGTTTGCAGGTATGTTGTCAGGCTAAAAAAAGAAAATCTCAAGCTTTCAGAA
The DNA here is from genome assembly GCA_002070375.1 of bacterium ADurb.Bin157. Lineage (GTDB taxonomy): Bacteria > Muiribacteriota > Ozemobacteria > Ozemobacterales > Ozemobacteraceae > MWDD01. The sequence goes on from MWDD01000085.1 coordinate 8,976, forward strand.
TTAAAAGATAACTCATAACTTGAGTTGTTGACAGAAAGATAGTTTTTAAGAGTTACACCCAACCAGATTAAGCTTGTCCTCATGGGTTTCGGGAGGGATTGCGCCTGCCGCTGATTACCGGTCAGTTGTTTAAGAATGCCTGGCACACGGCCACAATGTCCAGATGACGCGGCGACTGAGACAATGAGGCGCAACCAGGCCAGAGAAATGACAATAAATGACAAACAGTAGAGACCTGGCCAGGGCAGATGGGCATTGCAGCGACCTGCGGAAGCCCGAAGGGCTTTCCGGGAGGTGGCAGGTGTGGAGGCGGCGAAGCTGCCGGAGCCCTGCCAGCTCGACAGGACGCGGGGCGTGTGCCGTTTTATGGCGGTAGCCGCGTTAGCGGCGTACGGCTCATCATTGGCCCTGGCAAGTTTGCATAACGTTTTGTTATGTAAAGCCGGACCTGCCGGGTTACGGCAGGCAGAGGCCGGAGAGGGGCGATGTAAAGCCCCGCAGGGGTCGAGCCTGCAGAAGCAGGCGAGAGGCAAGGTCTGATAAGCGACGATTATCAGACAGTGAGCGGAGCAATTATCGTGACGGCAGGAGGCCGG
>MWDD01000086.1 GCA_002070375.1 bacterium ADurb.Bin157
AAAGTGCGGTGCATACCGGTGTCGGGAACAGTTTTGGTATTTGTGATTACATCTGTGGCGTAAAAGGTTATTTCTCTAATCTTAGATTTATTTGATCCCGAATTGCCGGTCAATAGATTTAACCTGTAATATTGGTATTTTGTAGTATTTTTAACATCAACATAAGAATCTTTTTTTTTCAAATTAACACTTAGTAATTTTACCCAACTGGAACCGTCGTCTGAAGCTAATAGCTCGCAAGCGGCAACATTGCCTTCTTTGGTATAAATTCTGAATTTGTTCACGCAAACCTTTACGCTATACTCGACCTGTACATATCTGCGTCCGCTAGATTTTTCATATCGTGATAATTCCCATTCGCTCGAATCGTTGCTATCAAAAGCTTTCGGCACTTTATCAGTCTTATCTTTACCGTTATTCCACCTAACGACTTTATTATTGCCATCGGGCTCTGAATTATAATACGCAACCCCGATCTTGGAGTCTGTAACCCCTGTTGCATTACCTGTCGGAGAAACAATGGTGACATCAGCACTATCGAATATTGCTTCTTCATAACCTTTATTGCTGTCTAAATTCGTTCTTGTAGTTACGCAATATTTGGTAACCGATTCAGAAAAAGAAGCTATATCTCTTGAGCCGTTAAAAAGATACAGAGAATCGTCATAAGCTGCCATAGAATGTTTTGAAAGCGACTCACTCAGAGTGGCGACCAATGTTAAGTTATTCGCAAATACATCATATTGATAAATTTTATTAAGAGCATTGCCGCTGCTGTCTGTGCCGCCGGCAATGTAAATGCCGCCCGACGCGATGACAGCATTGTTAGAGCCCCACCTGGGTTCGGGAAAAACTGTTTCTAAGTCTGTGATTGTACCTGAGGCGGGTGTAGATTTATAACGCACAAAGGGTTTATTGGCTAAGTGAGTTACGGGTGAAGAGAAGGTAGCGATTCTTTCTGTGTCGCCCAGCGAAGCAGCAACATTTATTTTTCTCAAATCTTTAGCTGCCGAAACAAATATATTCTGTCCGTCTTCGGAGATTGCCACATCAGTCATAACCAAGCCGCTATAATCTTTTTTTTCTGTCGCACCGTTTAAAGGGACCCGTCTTATTTCTAAAGCTTTAGTAACCCTTCGGTTAGAAAACAAAAATAATGTAGGGCTTGCCACATCTCTTCCGAATAACATTTTTCTGTATAAGTAAGTAGCCGGGTAAATTTCTTCTTCGCCCATATAAACCGGTTCAAACCTGAACGGGGTGACATATTCAGAAGCGATTTTATTCCATCCGTTGCCCATATCAGTAGTGGCAGCATAACCGCTCCCTGTTGTTGTAACAGAACCATCCAACTTGCTTAAATCAGTCTGCGTAAATATTCCGCCATTTTGTGTAACCGAAACATCGTCGAGGTAAGACACCCTTATACCCGAAAGCATGCCATTGTTTATTGTTTTAGTCTTAATTTTTACTGTCAGTTTTGTATCAAGAAGGTTGGCAAGATAACTCCTAAGTAAAGCTTTATTTTTTCCGTCGGCCTTATCAAAAACATCAAAATCGGTTTCCTTCTGTTCCCCTTCGAGAAAAAAATCAAATTTTCTTTTGTTTATGGCATCTTGCCAAACTTCACAAAACAATAAGTCTACATTGACCGCTCCGAAGGGCGTTAAAGGCAAATTAAACTCAAATTCGTTCTCTTCAACCCAAACGTGAGCGTTAAAATTCTTATCCTGAAAACCAATTGGTTTACCGCTAATCGTAGAGGCAATTTCGGTATAATTCAAAGCTTCAGAACTAGGTATAGGAGTCAAATAAGGGCCTATAAATTCCCAACCAGGAAGAGCAACACCATCTGAGTGAGCTCTAAATCTTCTTTCTATTAACTCACCTTTGCCGGCCTGAGAGAACTGAATAAAGGATTCATGAGCATTATTATTATTAATTCTGAAATAGTCGACAAAAGGGGCATATGAAACAAGAGAATTTTGCATTATCGTTGAATATTCACAAAAAAAAGCGCCTTTACCTTTTGTAGCAGTTGCAAAAGATTTCACAGGCGATAAAGTGCCGTCTTTGGTGTATGACGAATAATAACCAAAAAATCGTTTATCGGTGCCGACTCTAAGGTCTGAAACCCCTGATTCATTATAGTTTGCAGGGTAATCTTTTATTGAAGTCCAAGCTGATTCGTTTGAGGTTATCGCGTCTTTAAGTTTAACTCCGGTTGTTTCTTTATGCGAAAGCTCCGGTTTAACAGCCGAGTTCGTTAAGTCGAGCGATTGCATACGATAATCAGCAACCATTCCCTTTAACTGAGTTTCATTGCTAAAATTATTGGCGGCAAAGTCATAAAACTTAACCGACTGCGAAACTGAGTCTGAGGCAACCAACGCCAAAACACGATCATCTCTGCTAATAGCCAAGTCTTGAACAAACTTCGGAGGAAAGCTCTCTGCAGCAACAACACTTTCTTCAACAACGAATTGTATACGATAGTTTTTTTCCGAACCGCTTGTTCTTCTTTTTGTAAGAAGCTTATTTATATAAATCATTGAGTTATCTAATGGCCCCTTAATTGTACCAATACCATCAACAAATAATTTGGGAGTATTCGTGTTACATTTCACAGGAACCGCAAACACATTTCCTGTGGCAGGATCTCCGGACCATAAACCGGGGAAATAATTTGTGTTTTCTATAACTCCACTATATTTCCAAGAAATATCTTCTTCATATGTTTCATCACTATCAACCAATATAGCAAGAGAATAATCTTTAACCAGATATGAACCATCTGACTGTTTTTCCAATAATACCGGGGTTACGTATTTCGCGTTTAGCACGCCCACGCACCCCGATGACTCAAAACGAACTTTCGTGATTTTACTCCCAATCGGAATATCATTTTTAATATATATAACTGTATAGCCTTTCCAAGAATCAACACTACCACTGTCCGATGGCATTGACGTGGGATATATATAAGGAATGTCCTTTTTAGATAGTTTCGCGGTTACACCTGATATCCAGCGGGCATTGCGTGTATAAGACCCGACACTGTTTTTTCCATACCAGTCAATTAGGGAAGTTCCGTCGGGTTTCCCTGCCAGAGCCAAAAAGCCACCGCCATTTAAGCCCACAATTTGTTTACACTCCCATGAAGAGGCCATATTGATTGATTCCGACTGCTTATTAAAAGTATTTTCAAAATCGAAAGCGTAACCATTATTTGTCTTGACAGTGGCGACTGTGGAGTCTTGGATAAAAGCGGTGTTGCCTCTTTGGTTTTTAGAATATCCCTCGTTTAATGCGGCAACTGTATAATTATTGTCGGTAAGGCTGAGTTCAAAGGTTCTGGTGGCTGTAATCGCATTGTAAGCTTCAACCTTACCGAGATTGTCGCCATAAGTGACACTGAGCTTTTCACCCATTGAAGTAAGCGCAACATCGTAAGGTTCCTTTGATAAAGTTATTTCACGATCATAGTTGATTGCACCACTGTGTTGATCCACACAATGAATATTGAAATCTGAAGTTCCATCAGAGGTTGCCACATAAATATAATCTGTTTTTTTTGCGTTCACATGTACAATAGAGTCTTTTTCTGGGGCAAGTTGAAAAATATTCTCATCAGGTATTTTTGCGGAGTATTTGTTTGCCGCAAACTCTTCGCAATCAAGAGATATAACAGAAGAAGAAGCAACGTCATCAATAATAAAACTGTTTGTCTCTTGCGAATAAACAGCATACTCGGGTTTCATCGAACCCGGCGCTTTTGCATACGGCAAAGAGGTGAGATTATTTCCTGAACTATACAAATTTTGATCTGTTGTATCAAAAAGATACATGCCCGAGTTTTTGTCGACCAAACAAATATATCTGCCATCGCCGCTGTATTCCATGTCTGTTATTGCTGTTGCGGGTACTGCATTTAATTCACTTTTTACTATAGGTGCAGCAGATTTAGAATCAAAAAAAACAAGCAGATAATCTGTACCGGAATTCGGCTTAAATAATAAGCAAAGCGTTTCTCCGTCAGGAGAAATTGCGGCATCTGACATATCGTGCGTTGCTGATGCAGGATTTCGCAGTTCTTGATACTTAGGCAGCTGAAGGCCATACATGGGCATGCGGCCCAAAACCGAGACAGTTGAGTCTCCAATTTTTGGAACAGGCCCGAAATACAGATTTCCGTCAGCTCCCGCCACAAGAAAATTGACATTTGAAGTATTTACAGAGCCGTAAACTCCCACATTGTAAGTTAAATTAGAAACCAATGACTGCCCCGAAGGGTTTACAACTGAAAGAGTCGAAGAAGCGTAACCGTCTGCGAAAATGTCCCCATCGGAAGCTTTGCTCATTGAGTAGATATACTTTCCGTCGGGGCGCATTGCCATTAAAAATGGCCGGCTTAAGTAATTTCTGACAGAAGTGTTTTTTAAGGTGTCTAACGAAAACCTGCCGGGAGTAGTCGGAACTGTGTAAGTAGCTAACCCCGCATAGTAGGTTGAATCGCTGTTATCTGTGTTTAATCCGTAAGTACCTGCGGCCGAGTAAACAAACACTGTTTTATCATTAGGATGAGGAAAAACAAAAGAGGGTCTTAAGTGTAAATTTGCGGGAGTCGGAAAGTCTATTGTCTTTGTTAAATTGAGCATTCCCGAATAGGGGTCAAACGACAGCACCTTGTTTTGACGTGCATCTATTGCCCAAGCATGCTGTTGCGAAACCATAGGAACCGTAATCAAAGAGACCAAAGTAAAAGTCAGCTCTTCTTCTACGTCTGTTCCGTTAGGCAAAAGCTTTGCCGTTACGACCAACGATTTCAATCCATTAAGCCCTCTGACGTATTTTGCGGGCAGTCCAACGGCCGGTTCAAGGTAAACATCATCATCTACAGCCACATTAACCTCGTAAGTGTACACCACCTCTTCAACGCTTGTGTCGAGAGAAAATGATGCAGGCGCCAAATTTGTATCAATAAAATGCAATTGATCTGACCCGCTTTTAAGGTACACATAGTGGTAGTTAGGCGAAGTATTAATAAGTTTTTGTTCGTTGTTCGCCGCCGAAGTTTCTAAGTTAAGCCTTGATCTGGCAAGCATTCTTAGTTTTTCGGAATGAACGATTCGTTCTGTCAATTTTTCGCCGCTCTGCATTGTACCGACGACCGGCAAAAGACAATAGCCGACAATCAACGAAGCCACCAACGCCTCAACCAACGAAAAGGCTTTTCTGTCAGCACGCTTTGCCGAGCACATGACAGAAATTAAATATTTACAAATGCTAAGCATAAATTATCTCTCCGTGTTTCTCTCTTCTCTTAAATTGTAACATATATATTTTAATTATACGTTTTTTTGCTTTGATATCTAAAAACTTAGCACATTTTTTTTGTTAAAAAAATACTTTTCAAATTTAAAATAAAATGTTATATTAGCACTCGTTAAGTTTGAGTGCTAATAAAAAACAAAAAAGTAAGCCTTAAATTTAGCAAAACAGCAGTTCAAATAAATCTTAAAGGAGATTCTTTAATATGGCCGCTAAACAATTAAAATACGGCGAAAACGCTCGCAGAGCTCTCGAAAAAGGCGTTGACACGGTTGCTAACGCAGTTCGTTCAACACTTGGTCCTAAGGGATGTTATGCTATTCTCAACAAAAGCTTCGGCAGCCCGACCGTAACCAACGACGGTGTTATGATTGCCAAAGAAATCGAAGTAGAAGATCGTTTTGAAAACATGGGCGCACAGCTAGTTAAAGAAGTCGCCAGCAAAACAAACGACATAGCCGGAGACGGCACCACCACCGCCACTGTTCTTGCTCAGGCCATCGTACACGAAGGCTTCAAAAACACTGTTGCCGGCGCCACACCGATTTACATTAAAAAGGGCATCGAAAAAGCTGTTGCCGCCGTTGTTAAAACGATTAAAGAACAGTCTAAACGAATTGACGACAACAAAGACAGCGTGGCTCAGGTAGCGACAATTTCCGCCAGAGACCCCGAAATCGGCAAAGTTATCGCAGAAGCCATGGACAAAGTGGGTAAAGATGGCGTAATCACAGTTGAAGAAGCCAAAAGCTTTGACACCACGCTTGATTTTGTTGAAGGCATGGAATTCGACAAAGGTTACGTGAGCCCTTATATGGTAACTGACCCCGAAAGAATGGAAGCTGTATTAGAAAATCCTTACATTCTTATAACCGACGGAAAAATTAACAATATCAAAGATATTCTTCCCATTCTTGAAAGCGTTGTACAAACCAAACGCCCCCTGCTCATCATTGCCGAAGACATCGAAGGCGAAGCATTGGCCACATTGGTTGTTAACAAATTGCGCGGCACCTTTAATTGTGTAGCCGTAAAAGCTCCCGCTTTTGGCGATCGCCGCAAAGCTATGCTTGAAGACATTGCCGTAATGACCGGCGGTGAAAAAATCAGCGAAGAAGTTGGGCTCAAGCTTGAAAACGCAAAAATTGAGAATTTGGGTAATGCAAAAAAAGTAGTAATCAGCAAAGAAACAACTACAATCATTGAAGGCGCCGGTGAAGCTTCTGCAGTTCAAGCCAGAATCGGTCAAATCAAAGCCGAAATCGAAAGAAGCACCAGCTCTTACGACAAAGAAAAACTTCAAGAACGCTTAGCCAAGCTTTCGGGCGGCGTTGCCGTAATCAAAGTAGGCGCAGCAACCGAAACAGCTATGAAAGAAAGAAAAACCCGCGTTGAAGACGCTTTAAGCGCAACAAGAGCTGCGGTTGAAGAAGGCGTTGTAGCAGGCGGCGGCGTTGCTCTTTTGAATGCAGCCAAGGGTCTTGAAAGTCTTACCGTAGATGGCGACGAAAAAATCGGCGTTGAAATAGTAAAAAAAGCACTGCAAAAACCGATTCATTTCATTCTTTCAAATGCAGGGCTCGAACCCGCTGTTATAATCGAAAAGATTAAAGAAGCGCAAAAAGACGGATACGGCTACAATGTGCTTACAAATGAATATGTCGACATGTTCAAAGCAGGCATCATAGACCCCGCAAAAGTTACTCGCTCGGCGCTCCAAAACGCATCTTCAATAGCCGCAATTCTCATGACAACCGAAGTTCTTGTGGCTGATATCCCCGAAGAAAATAAAGGCGGAGCTCCCATGGGTATGGGTGGCATGGGCGGAATGGGCGGCATGGGTGGAATGGGCATGCCCGGAATGATGTAAAAACTTACGATAGGCCTTTTCCCTTAAAAAAATATCGTGCAATGCACGTGCAATAAAATTTAAACATAAAGGAAATTTTTAATATGAATCTCAAACCATTGAATGATCGCGTAATCGTAAAACCCCAAGAAGCAGTTGAAATGTCAAAGGGCGGAATAATTCTTCCCGATACAGCAAGCAAAGAAAAGCCTATGGAAGGCATCGTAACAGCAGTAGGACCGGGCAAAATGTCGAAAGACGGCAAGAGAATGGCCCTCGAAGTAAAGAATAACGACAGAGTTATTTTTTCAAAATATGCCGGAACCGAAATTAAAGTTGATGGCGAAACCTACTTAATTATGCGCGAAGAAGACGTTTTGGCAATTATTGCCGAATGAAACCAACAGAAAAGGATTTTCTAACATGACAGCGAAACAGCTCAAATATTGGGAAGACGCCAGAAGCTCTCTCGGAAAGGGCGTTGATATAGTGGCAAATGCAGTTCGCGCCACTCTCGGGCCGAAAGGTTGCTATGCGATCTTAGACAAGAAGTTTGGCAGCCCGACCGTTACTAACGACGGAGTAACCATAGCAAAAGAAATTGAAGTAAGCGATAAGTTTGAGAATATGGGCGCACAGTTAGTAAAAGAAGTCGCAAGCAAGACAAACGACGTGGCAGGCGACGGCACAACGACCGCAACCGTTTTGGCTCAAGCCATAATACATGAAGGGTTCAAAAACTGTGCTGCAGGCGCTAACCCGACTTATTTAAAACGCGGAATCGAGAAGGCCGTTGACTCGGTGGTTGCAGAAATCAAAAATCTAGCCAAAAAAGTTGACGACAATAAAGACAGCGTAGCTCAAGTAGCGACCATTTCTGCCCGTGATAAAGAAATTGGCGCTCTCATAGCCGATGCCATGGACAAAGTGGGCAAAGACGGGGTTATCACTGTTGAAGAAGCTCAAAGCTTTGACACAACTCTTGAATTTGTCGAAGGTATGGAATTCGACAAAGGGTATATTAGCCCTTACATGATAAGCGATCCAGAAAGAATGGAAGCAATTCTTGACAACCCATACATATTGATTACCGAAAGCAAAATTAACAATCTGCAGGAAATATTGCCGATACTCGAAAAAATAGTGCAGGTTAAAAAGCCTTTGCTCATTATTGCCGAAGATATCGAAGGCGAAGCGCTTTCTACTTTGATTGTTAATAAATTACGCGGAACATTTAATTGTGTTGCAGTTAAAGCACCCGGTTTCGGTGACAGGAAAAAGGCTATGTTAGACGATATAGCCGTGCTGACCGGCGGACAAAAGATAACTGACGACTTGGGCATGAAGCTTGAAAATGTCACAATAAATCAACTGGGCCAAGCAAAAAAAGTTGTTGTCGCAAAAGACCAAACAACTATTGTTGAAGGCTTAGGAGACGCACAGGCTTTGAAAAACAGAATCGCTCAAATTAAAGCCGAAATGGAACACAGCACAAGTTCTTATGACAAAGAAAAATACCAGGAGCGTCTTGCTAAATTAGCCGGCGGAGTTGCAGTCATTAAAGTTGGGGCCGCTACCGAAACTGAAATGAAGGAACGAAAAACTCGTGTTGAAGACGCATTAAGCGCAACAAGAGCAGCCGTAGAAGAAGGCGTGGTAGCAGGCGGCGGCGTAACCTTTATCAACTCTCTGAAGGTTCTTGATAAACTTGAAGCCGAAGTCTGCCCCGAAGAAAAAGTCGGAGTAAACATTGTTAAAAGAGCTCTTTACGCACCGATGAACATGATTCTCTCTAACGCAGGTCTTGAGCCCGCTGTTATAATCGAGAAAGTTAAAGAATCAGGCAAATCAAGTTACGGATACGATGTAGTAACAGATTCTTTCACAGACATGTTTAAAGCAGGTATCATCGATCCGGCAAAAGTTACTCGCTCTGCATTGCAAAACGCTTCTTCAATCGCATCGATACTTCTTACAACAGAAGTTTTGGTTGCAGAAGCTCCCGAAAAGAAAAAAGATTCTTGCAACTGCGGACATGATCACGAAGAAATGTATTGATAACGTGATTATTTAAGCAAAAAAAAACAACCGTAGCGGCAAAAGGCGCAAGCCTAAGCCGCTGCGGCTTTAAAAAAGTGAACGACGGACTTTATGGAAGACATCTTAAACGAAAGACAAAAAACGGTTCTCAAAGAAGTTTGTGAATCCTTTATCTCAACAGGGATTCCGATAGGTTCTCGCGTATTGTCTAAGTCAAGCAAACTGTCATGTTCACCGGCCACATTAAGAAATGAAATGGCTGATCTTGAAGAG
>MWDD01000087.1 GCA_002070375.1 bacterium ADurb.Bin157
AACGGAAAAACTATGGCCAACTCAACTACTGCCTGGCCTTTGCTTCTTTTTCTTCGAGTCAGCAAGAGTAACCCCCATATTTACCGCGCATCATTCTTTAACTCAATTGTACACGAATAAGCTAAAAAAGACAATACGATGAAAAATATCTTTTTGTTACGGTAACTTTTTTAGTATCAAATAATCTGGTCTTATATCATCATATAGTTTTATATAATTATCTCCGTTGTCGCTGGTAATACCAATATTATAGGGTATAATCTTATATTGGGACGTAGTCGGGTCAATTATAATATAATTGAGTTTAGACAGTGAAATGTCAATAATATAATAGGTGTCTAAGTTTTCTGATGCATCAATTGTCCAAATCTCAGTAGAATCAGATGCAACACTCTCTTTATCGTAATAAACGGTTTTAGATTTAGATGGCCAACTTAAATATACACCATCTATATCTATATCAATGCCTTCTATTTCGTCTGAAGTAAATTCAATAGCCGGCACTCCGTTACCTATATCTTTCCAAGTCTTTTCAACATCGCCTCCGTCAACTTTATATTCACGGTCATTTTGCCATTTGCCTATAATATCATTTTTAGATGATACATTTGTCCAAGTTATGGTAGAAGTTTCCGTCCCAGTTCCAGTATCAGTATCAGTATCAGTATCAGTGCCGGTATCGGTACTAGTCTCAGTGCTAGTAGATGTCCCGGTTCCGGTGCTTGTTTCTGTGCTTGTGGCAGTATCACTGCCGGTATTTGTTGCAGTGCTCGTGGCAGTTTCGCTGGCAGTGGACGTACTTGTAGAAGTTGTAGTAGATGTCTCCGGTACCACCGGATTACTACTGCCTCCGCCTCCGCCTCCGCCACATCCGGCTATTAGGGCAAATGCAAAAAGTAAAGCAGATATGCTGTAAAAAAAGTTATTTTTCATATTATTCAACAGTTGGTAAGTTGGTTACTTGTCCCGGAATTACTTCTAAGAATGTATTCATTATTCCGCCTGCAGTAATCACATAACCTTTAATATCGCCTGCAGAGTCTACTGTCGTAGTTAATATATGGGTTTTGTATACTATGGCGTAATAGCCTGCCGGGAGGTTTTTAGCCAAAAAATATCCGTTAGGATTGGTCAAACTAAAATAGCTTATAACCGTAGGTCTTAACTCATCATTGACATCATTGTCGTAAAGCAATGCCAATTGAGCGGTTGTTGCAATTGGGGCTCCGTTGATATCTGTGAGCTTCCCTACCAAAGAACCTGTCAATGTTACTTTTGGGGCAATCAATATGTTGCCGAGATTATACCCGCTTAAAGCATTGTTAGACACGTCATTAAATGCTGTTGGGGAAGAAACATTAATATCGGGAATTCCCTCGAAAGTAATTTTGTTGTCTAATATCGAAAGGCTTTTCGTTAATGCATTAAATGCGCCATTTTTAAATGTAACCTGATAGGTGCCGCTTGCTAAGCCTAAAAAGTAGAAGCTCCCGTCAACGATTGTTATTCCTTCAGTTGTTTGGTTTGTAGTTTCGTTAACCGCTGTTACGCTTGTGTAAGGAACAGAAAGATTGGTTGTCGCATCTAATACTTTGCCGTAAAGATTTACAAAAGAAATGGCTGAACCGTTTTTTGCAACCCTTCTTATGGTTAATTCCTTGTTTTCGGTAAGATAAAAATGGTGAACTGTTGAGTAATAATTGGCAGTTTGGGGAATTTCTAACGAATAATACCCCTCGCTTAAGCCGTTGAAACTAAACCCGGTGGTTTCATTAACCGTTTTTGGAGACTCATCTGCGCCCTTCTTGGTTAAAATAATCGCACAATTTTCTGAGCTGTTGTTTGAAAAGGTAATACTGCCATATACTTTTAACCCCGGGGTAGCGTTAAGATCAGTGGTTGTTGGGGTCTGAACCGTCTCTGTTCCCATGGGGTTGTCGCTGCAGCCCATGATTACAAAGAAAGTAAAAAGACACAAAACGCACAATATTATTTTAGTAATAGCAAAATTATTTTTCATACAGTTTCCTCTATAGTCAGAATGTTTCCGTTGTTTATTCCCGTTTGATTCGCTCTTCCCTTTTTAAGCTCAAGAACTGATGTTACATCAGAATGCATTTTTGTTATGCCTATCCAGGGTTTGAGATTTTCATACACAGCCTTTACTTTGTTTTCAGAATCTAAAAATACAGCATCTATAGGATATCTCATGAACATCATGTGAATAGAATTACATGGTTTTATGAGCATTCCTTCGTTTTCATTTAGCTCTTGACTGAGCATTAGACCCCGAAATCTTTTAACAAAAGTGTCTGCGACTTTAATTTTGTCGCCTATTATTTTATTATTGTCTGCGTTCATTATTTTAATTGTTTTATAATTCATTATTATTTTAGAGTTGTGTCTGATAAGGCTTCAAGCATTTGAAACAGCGCGGGTACGCCGATAACAATACCAACGTTCGGAAAAATAAAAAATACCAACGGAATCATCATCTTAACCGGGGCCTTAGCTGCTTCTTCTTCGGCACGCTGCCTTCGCCTTTCTCTGAGCTGGTCTGATTGTATTCTTAACACCTGACCGATAGAAACTCCCAATTGATCTGCCTGAATTATGGCCGAAACAAAGCTGTTTAAGTCGGCTTGGTCAACCCTGTCGGCCATACCTTTAAAAGCATCTCTGCGGGATTGCCCCATTCGCATGTGTCTCAATGTGAGGCTGAATTCTTCGGGAATAGGCCCCGTCATTTTTTCTACAACTTTGTCGCAGGCGGCATCAAAGCCAAGTCCTGCTTCTACGGCGACCGTTAAAAGGTCTAAAACATCGGGCAGCTGTCTTTGGATTTTGTGCAGTCTTGTCTTAACTTTTCGCTGCAAAAATATGCGAGGGGCCAAAAAGCCCAAGCCTATGCCCGCTGCCATACCTGCAACCAGCATTTTTGGAAATATAAGAATGGTTAATATTGTGAAAACAATTGGGACTAAAAGCCTTATCAGATTTTGAACAACCAGAAATTCGGCTGAAGTTAATCCGCCGGGAAAACCGGCTTGCGCCAACATTTTTTTTAGTTCTTCGGTGGCTTTTCGTTTTGGTTTATCTTTGTTTTTTCCCGAAAGTTTATCTATGATTGGTCTGATTACACGATCGACAAAAGGTTTGTTTAATTCTTCTGCGCGTATGACCTGCTTGTCGATGCCTGTGATTCCGTCATTTCCTTCTTCTAATACCGAAAGTCGGTTGGTTAGGTCTTTCCCGTCTGAGGGAAAAATTAATAATATTATTACAAATACAACAATGGCTGACAGAATCATTAAAATCAGTTCCATTTGTTACACCTCTATATCTACTATCATCATTATAGCATAAAGACCTATCAGTTCCCATATCAGGCCTAATACAACCACATACCATCCCCTGAACCAACCTCTTTTGAAGGTAAACAGCTTAGACATAAATGCCGGGTTTATTAAATAAATCATAGTGGCAAGGGCTATCGGCAGTAATCCTACCATTAAACCCGATATTTTTGCTTGAGCTGTTTTGGTCTGAATATCACCTTTAATCTTCATGCGTTGTCTTATTGTCGCGCCGATTTTTTCTAATATTTCTGCCAAATTACCGCCGACTTGTCTTTGAATAAGAACAACAGTGGTTACTAAGTCCCAGTCTTCGCTGTTAACGCGCTTATTTAAGTCGATAAGACTTTCTTCTAAATTTACTCCGAGACTGTTTTCTTTTATTACCTGCTTAAGTTCTTTTGCCATGGGGTTAGGTGACTCTTTTGCCACCATATCGAGAGCTTGTAAAAAAGAATAACCGGCTTTAAGGCCGTTGGCTATCATTGTAAGAGTGTCTAATATTTGAGAATTAAACATGGCCGCTCTTTTTTTATGAAGCATTCCCAACCACATTAATGGTGCAGTATAAGCGACTATTGATAAAATAATGCCTAACGGAAGGCTTTTAAGAACACCCAATGAAAAAATAAGAAGAAGCATTACAACAAGGAATTGTATTGCGACAAATTCATTTGCTTTTAATGGAACATCAGCTCTGAGAAGTTTTTCTGATAAGGTGTAGGCCATACCTTTTGGGGTCAATATTTTTCCCATATTGGCTAGGAATATTTTAATATTTTGGTTTTTGTCTTTTCTGTTTTCTTTTAGCCAATCATCGTCGTTCATGTCAGGCGGTTCTTCTTGATTTTCGACTGTGACAATCTCAAGCATTTCGCGCTGTTCGGCTAACTCGGTTTCAACCAAATATTGTTCCATTCTTTCGCGAGCTTCTTTTCCGGGCGGCTTTGAAAGAAACGAAAAAATCAACAGTATCAATATTACCGTTGTAAATCCTGCTATTCCTATAAACAGAAGTTCTACCAAGTTTTTTCCCTTTTTAAGCGTTAAATATTGTCGGTGGTAATTTAATGCCAAACTCTTGAAATTTTGTGGCGAATTTGGGTCGTATACCGGTAGCTTTTAACTTACCCAAGATTTTGCCGTTATCATCAACACCGGTTTGTTCAAACCTGAAGATATCTTGTGTTACAATTTTGTCACCTTCCATGCCTTGGATTTCGGTGAGATAGGTAATTTTTCTTGAGCCGTCTTTTAAGCGAGATTGCTGAATAATCAGCTGAACCGCAGAGCTTATTTGCTCTCTTATTGCTCTTACCGGCAGATCCATGCCGGCCATTAGAACCATGGTTTCAAGGCGCGCGAGCATATCGCGGGGGGTGTTTGCGTGCCCTGTCGTAAGAGAGCCGTCGTGACCTGTATTCATTGCCTGAAGCATGTCAAGAGCTTCTCCGCCTCGGCATTCGCCTACGATAACTCTCTCGGGGCGCATACGCAGCGTGTTTTTGATTAAGTCACGCATGGCCACTTCCCCTTTGCCTTCAATGTTAGCGGGGCGAGTTTCGAGTCTTACTACGTGGGGCTGGCGCAATTGCAATTCTGCGGCATCTTCGCAGGTAATAATTCGTTCGTCTTCGGGAATAAAAGAACTTAAAATGTTTAGAGTTGTAGTTTTACCTGAGCCGGTGCCTCCGGATACAACTATATTAAGTCTGACTTTGATGCAGGCCTCGATGAAAAGAGCCATTTCTTCTGTGAGGGTGCCAAATCTGACTAAATCAGACACCCTAAGAGCTTCTTTTTTGAATTTTCGAATAGTAACTGTGGGGCCGTTTAGGGCAAGGGGCGGTATAATCGCATTAACGCGGGAGCCGTCGGGAAGTCGCGCGTCAACATAGGGGACAGATTCGTCTATGCGACGGCCTATAGGAGCTACAATACGTTCAATGATGCGCATTACGTGGTCATTGTCTTTAAATTTTACGTCTGACAGAATTAGTTTGCCTTTTTTTTCGTAATAAATCTGGTTGGGACCGTTAACCATTACTTCAGAAATATCTTCTTCATCTAATAAGGGCTGAATTGGCCCAAATCCTATCATGTCGTCCATGATGCCGCTTATTAAGGCCTGTGTTTCAAAATGGCTCAGATTAATATTGACTTTTGGAGCTTCTTCGGCGATCACTGCCTCAACGCGCTCTTTTAACATTTGGCGTTTTCGCTCTGTATTAGTTTCGCTCATGATGTAAGAGGGCATGTCATCGACCAGTTTGCCGTGTATTTTTTCTCTGAATCTATCGATGGTATAAGCAGAAGATACGCTTTGAGAAGATGAAAAACCGGGTTTTTGGGTTGTGCTTTCTTTGCTTTCGCCCTTTTTGTCATCGTTTAGTCTTGATAAAAGTCCGCCCATGATGTCGCTCCGTTATTTTCCGAGTATTAGCCCAATAAGGTTATCTAATGCATTGGGCTTCTTTTTTTGTTCTTGCTGTGTGTCAGCAATTTTATACGCAATATCGGTTATTGCTTTTGATATTTTGCTGTTTGGCGCGTTAAGTATAAATGATTCGCCCTTATTTTGGAATCGTTGGGCTATTTCTGATTCCATGGGAACCGTTGCATAAACTTGTGTGGAAAGACCGGATTCAAGATCGGCGCTGCTTATTCCTACGTTTGGAATTTCTTTGTTTAAAATAACTTTGATTTTTTTTGTTTCAAGTTTAATATCTTTAAAAGTTTTTAAACAAATTTTAGCGTTTTTAAGGGCTGTTATTTCTAGGGTTGCAACCAGGAAAATAACGTCTACTTTATCCAGAATAACAAGCTCTTTTTCGGTTATAGTCGAAGACATATCGAATACAATGTATTGATAAAGAGGAGCGACGATATCAAAAATCTTTGATAAATCGCTTGGTTTAATAGTTTCTGCAACAGCCGGGTCTCTCGGAGCCAAAAGAACATCTAATCCACAGGGGTGGTGAGTTATGCTTCTTTCTATATTATCCAGAGTTAGCTCATTTTTCTCAATAATTTCACCTATTGTTTTTTTTGTTGAAAGATTTAACATTATGGCCACGTCGCCAAATTGCAGTGAGGCATCTATTAAAAGTGTCTTTTTTCCCATTTTAGCAAGTGCCGTAGCAAGATTAACAGCAATTGTTGTTCTGCCGACTCCGCCTTTTGTCGAATAAACGCTGATTGAACGTGCCACTTGACTTTTTAAAAAGTCGGGCGTTCCTTCAAGCCACTTTTCGTAAATGCTGCCAATGGTATCTATGAGCTCTTTCTCTGAAAAAGGTTTTGCTAAAAAGTCTTTTGCACCTGCTTTCATGGCGGCTCTGTATTTTTCTGTCGAGCTGTCCATTGACATGACAACTGTTTGAATGCGGGGCATTTCTTTTGCTAATATTTCGGTGGCTTTTAAGCCGTCAATTTCAGGCATATTTATGTCTACAAGAACTATATGAGGCTTTAATTCCATGGCCTTGTCTATCAGCTCTTGTCCGGTTAAGGCTTCGCCGACTATTCTTATGTCATCTTGATTATTTACCAGTCTCCTGATGTTTGAGCGCTGTTCGTCAATCGTTTCGGCTACAAGAATTTTAATTAGCGGCATAACTTTATTTTAAGCGACAAAAATTATCGCTGTTCTCCTTTTGATGTATGGCCGGATTTTATTCGTTTGAAGGCCTGATTAAGCAATTCCAGTCTTTCGTTTCTGTTTGGCACCGGTATTTGTTCAAATTTTACATTTGCTGCTTTGTCTTCTTCGCGGTTGTCAATTTTGGGTGTCAGCAAAATTATCATCTCATTTTCGCTCACATTGACTGATTTGCTTCTAAAGGCTTTGCCAATCAACGGGATTCTGCTCAAACCCGGAACTCCTTTGTAAGAAGTGCTTTGGGTCTTGTTTATTAAGCCGCCTAACACAATTGTTTCTTGGTTTTTTATTTTAAGAGTGGTCATTATAGATCTTGTCATTATGTCAGGCGGTGCAGAAGAGCCCCGCAAGAAATTGGGTTCGGCCTGCTGAGCAAAAACAGAGAATTTAAGCTGATCGTCTGTTACAAACATATCTCTTATAGAAAGCTTTAAAGAGGCTTCTACCGAGTCATATATGGGGCTGCCGGCTTGATCCATGCCTTTTGCGTAATAAATCTGTTGTCCTATGTTCACATATGCCAACGCAGCATCGGAGCTTACTTCTGATTCAGAACCGCTGCTACTTTCAGATTTCCAACTTGATTGAGTTAGCTTGGTCGGAGTGGAGTTCGCGTATACAATTAATTTCGGACTCGCAATGACTTTAGCTTTGCCTTTTGTTTCCCAGGCTTCCACTTGGGCGGCAATCAAGTCAAAACGATTTATATTGTTCATTTTTAAAGGGTTCCAAGATTTGGTTATAGGAGGCCCGAACGATTTTTCGTCGCCGCGATAAGCATCGCTTTTATTTTCTTTGAATAAAAGCGATCCGGCTACCACACCGTCGCTGCCTTCGCTGCCCCATGTTATGCCAAGATCGTCAGTATTGTTTTTTGAAACCTGAAGAATATAAGCTTGAAATACAACCTGTATAGGGTCGGATATGGTTACTAAATTGCTGACTTTATCTTCGGGTATAAACGCTTTAATAGTTTCGCACAGATGAATATAATCGTTTTGGTCTTTAACAGTGCCGTGCAAAAGAACTCTCAGATCTGCGGTATCTGTTCCCGTGGTTGTTTGGGGCACTTCAAAATTAGCAATTTGCTCTTGCGAAACTAACGGACTTTTTGATGATAAAACGGTTACTTGAACACTTGGCAACATCAAGGCAGTTTCAATACGTTCTTTAAGAGGAATTGGGGTTGGAGCAATTTCTAAAAAGCTTATAAGATGTTTGTTTTTAACTAACGACTTTGCAAGCTTTTCAACTTTCTCTTTTTCTTCTAAAGAGGCAACTTTACCGTTTAAATATATTTCATCGTGGAAAATAACAAGTTCGGCACCGCTGTTACCTAAAAGTGTTTTAAATTTTTCATGTAAAAGTTTATTTTCGGCGAAAGTGTCCACATCAATAATGCGCTTGCCTTTTGAATCCCAGATAATTATTTGAGTTGAAGCGCCTTCTGTGCCGATTCCCGATATGATTATTTCATCGTCGGAAACATTTAAAACGTCTATAACACCTTCTTTTACCATCAAAATCTTTTTTACGCCGGTGGCCGGTATCGAAGCAGATTTTCCTATGGCGAGGTTTAATTTGGGGGCAGCCGAAGCTTGAGACAGTGCCAAAACTGATATGAATGCCGCTAAAACCAACAGTCTGAGCAGCAGCGATTCGTTATTGAGATTCATAAATAGAATATCCTCACTTACTCACAAGAATTTGCTTCGGGATCTCTGCTTCTCAGATCCACGGATTTAGTGTTTTGTTTATACTGTTGCAGGGGCAGTCTGGCCTCAGAATGCGTTGATCCTGCGGGGCCGTTATATCTGTATATTTCTCTAGAAGAATAGGCTCCCTGCATGATAATCACAGAACCGTCGTCTGCGGGCTGTGATTCGCTCGGTTGAGATATAGAAATAGGTGGGGCTTCGCTAAAACCCTGAGGAACGCCTTCGGAAGCAGGTGTTTCGATGTCTTCTAATACTTGTTTTTCGGTGATGCCAAATGTGGTTGCAGTTTGCCCGTGATCGTTGGGGTTTTTCAATATTAATCTGAAGGATATGCCTGAGTCTAAAAACATTAGCTTTTCTGTTTCTTGGGGG
>MWDD01000088.1 GCA_002070375.1 bacterium ADurb.Bin157
CTTTTTTTAAGTTCCTTTTTGCTGTTCTCTACAAAACTTAAATTTTCAATCATTTCGTTTCTGACGCTCATCAAAGAGTTTTTAAGTTTTTGAGTTTCGTCTTTGTAAACAGCTAATTGCAATTCTTTTTCGTCGACATGTTCAAGAACAATTTTAACTTTTCTGTTAAGCTCGCTATTCTCATATCTTAAATCGGAGATAACTTTAAATTGCTCATGTTTTAATTCTTCAAGGGCCTGCAACTGCTTTTTGGTGTCTTTAAGCTCAAGCATTGCATCTGCTAAATCGATTTTTTGTTTGTTCAACAAACCGGTCAGCCGTTCTGTTTCTTTCTTTAAAAAACCTAAAGAAGGGCTGTCTGATTCAGATTGCACGATTTTATTGTTATCGTGACTGTCATTTCCTTGATTCATTTATTACAAATTCAAAATTTCTTTAAATGCTGATAAAACGATACGCTTATGTTGTCGCCGCCGCCGTTTTTGCAAGCCAACTCGATCATTTTTCTCGCTAACTCTTTTAAATCGGTATTCTCTTGCCGGTAATACTGTGCAAAAACTTCTTCTATTTCGTTGTCTCGCGCGTAACCGCATAACCCGTCGCTGCAAAACATGATGATGTCGCCGTAATTTAAGGGAATGTTTTTTTTGTCGACTTTTACTGACATATTCATACCTAAGGCCCTTGTGATGATATTGCGCTGAGGATGATCAAAAGCCTCTTCATCTGAAAGCTGACCCGCGTTTATAAACTCTTGTACAAGCGAATGGTCAGAGGTTATTCTTGTCATTTTGTTATTGGCAAATTTATAGGCCCGGCTGTCGCCTACGTGCGCCAAAGCCATGCTGTTTCTGTAAACAATACCTGTTACGATAGTCGTTCCCATGCCTTTCATTTCGGCATTAGCAGTAGCTTTCTCGTAAACTGCGCTGTTCGCGCTTTGAATATATTCTTCTAAAAATTCGGTACGGTCGGTTTCTAAAAAATTTTCGGGGGACCGAGCAAAAATATTGTTAACTATATTTTGACGAATACTATTTACTGCTAAGCTTGAAGCAAATTCACCCGCTGCGGCCCCGCCCATGCCATCGGCTAATATCAACGCAGTAAGTTCTATTTCTTTGCCTTCATGATTGCACCATGTGATGCCGAGGCTTTCGGTGTAATCCTCGTTGTTGGCTCTGACTAATCCCTTGTCGCTTAGAGTGTAGTAAGTCATTATTAAACCCTTCCTCTGCTATTTCCGCCATTGTATGTTTTTTAAACATTCAAGTCAATATTTGTATAAAAAAAAGCCGACATTTAATAATGTCGGCCTTTTAAAGAACAACTACTTATTGACTTGGAAGGTGCGGTCTCCGGCTTCAAAGAAGCATACGATTTGTTTAACTGCGGCTATACCTGCAAGTACGTTTGCTTCCTCGGTTTGAGCACCAAGTTTTTTAACCGTAAAGTAAACTCTGTCGGGATATTCCTTTTTAAGTTCTTCGGCGCAAGCCGGTTCAATGTCGGAAACGTATTTGAAATCTTTGCGTTCTGCCAGCATTTTCTTCAGGCCTTCTTCGCAAATAATTTCTTTACGCGCAGTGTTAACCAAGGTTGCGTTCTTTGGCATTTTGCTCATTAGTTCATAATTGATAGACTTTTTGGTTTCTTCAACCGCAGGAATATGCAAAGAAACATAGTTGCATGAACTGAAAAGTTCTTCAAGGTTTTTGCAATATTTGAATCCGTTTTCATCACTGATTTCTTTGGTTAAAGAGCGGCTGTATGCAAAGGTTTCCATGCCAATTGATTTGGCATATCTGAGCATAATTTTGCCAATAGCACCGTAGCCGTAAATACCAAACTTTTTGCCGCTGATTTCTGTTCCGGGTTTTCCGTTGTACATGTTACGTGCAGCCATGATCATAAGGCCGATGCCAAGTTCTGCAACAGCGTTTGCATTTTGCCCCGGAGTGTTCATGGCAACAATGTTCTTAGCTGTCGCGGCAGCCAAATCAATATTGTCGTAACCTGCACCCGCTCTGACGATTATCTTTAAGTTTTCGGCAGCTTCAATAATTTCTTTTGAGGCTAAATCGCTTCTGACTATAAGAGCATCAACATTTTTTACTGCAGCTTTAAATTCCGAAACTTCTTTGTATTTTTCCAATAATACGAGTTCGTATTCTGAATTACCTGCAATTGCAGCTTTCATAAGGTTGATTGCTTCGGGAGCAAATGGTTTTTCGGTTGCAACAAGAATCTTTTTGGTCATTTCAATATTCCTTTTATACTGTTCCTTTGAGAAAATGCCTCCCGCAAAAGCTTGCGGGGGCATTCAGAGATTTAAAAAATACGATTATGAATTTGCTTTGTCAAATTTCTTGATAAAGTCGGCAAGTTTCTGACAACCTTCAATTGGCATTGCATTATAGATAGATGCACGCATACCGCCGATGCTTCTGTGACCTTTAAGTGTTACAAGACCTTCTGCAGCGGCTTCTTTCAAGAATTTTGCGTTGATTTCTTCGCTTTGGGAGAAGAAGGGAATATTCATTAGAGAGCGATCTTCTTTGTTTTGAACGTGAGCTTTGAAAAGTTTTGAATTGTCAATAGCTTCATATACGATTGCAGCTTTTTTTCGATTTAAAGCTTCATAATATTCAATGCCGCCGTTTGCTATCATGTGATCAAACACAAGTTTGGCAATGTAAACGCCATAGGTTGGGGGAGTATTGAACATTGAGCCTTTTTCTGAGTGAGTTTTGTAATCAAGCATTGTGGGAAGACCGCTTACAAGACCAATGAGATCTTCGCGAATAATTACGATAACAACGCCTGCGGGGCCGATATTTTTCTGAGCGCCTGCATAAATAACGCCATAATCTGATACATTGATTTTTTCACTCATGATGTTTGAAGACATATCGCTTACTATAGGAATATTTACTTTAGGCAATACCATGTTTTTGGTGCCGTAAATGGTATTGTTAGAGGTGATATGTAAATAGTCCGCGTCAGATCTTACGTCTTCTGCTTTGTATTTCGGAAAATATGTGTTGTTGTCGGGGTTTGAGTCAGCAACAACCTTAACGTCAACTCCGTACTTTTTGGCTTCTTTGATAGCCTTTCCTGACCATTCGCCTGAATTTACATAGTCGGCTTTTTTTGTCTTGGCTAAATTGGCGGGAACCATCAAAAACTGAAGACTTGCACCACCCTGAAGAAACAAGACTTTATAATTTGAGGGAATTTCCATAAGCTTGCGAATACCGGCTTCGGCATCGTCAATGATTTTTTGATAGATTGATGACCTGTGGCTGAGCTCCATTACGCTCATTCCGCATCCTTCGTAATCAAGCATTTCGCTTGCGGCTTTTTTTAATACTTCTTCGGGGAGAACTGCCGGACCGGCTGAAAAATTGTAGACTCTGTGTGTCATAACAAGACTCCTGTATTATAATTGCCTTGAATACCGACGTATTCCTTTCCTTAAAGAGCAGGCATTCTAAATGTAATAACATTACAAAGGAACCAAGTCAACCAAAATTTAAATACTCATAGCTTAGACGAAAATGCAAAAAATCATTATAATTCATGAACATTATTCATATTTTCATTGGCTTAAATTAGCTGACAAATATTATAAAATGTGCAATTATAGCTCAATTATAAAAAAACAGGAGTTTATATGACTCAGAATGATGCCATAAGGCGCTATGCTCTTATACTCAAAAAAATACGAGAAAGCAGTTTTCCTGATTTTTCAGAGATCAAGGATTATTTGGTTAAAAACGGAATTGCAAAGAACGATCGCACAATTCAACGTGACTTTGAACAGATAAGAGACCAATTTGGAATAAACATTATATTTTCAAGGCAAAAGCACGGTTATTATATCTCTGAAACAGAAATTGTTACATTTGACCCTCTGTTAAGATTCTTAGAACATTTGACCGCCTCTGATCTGATTCTTGAATCACTGACTAAAAGCAGGAAGCTGCTTAGCAGAATTTCTTTTGACGATGGCGCGGCAAAGGGTTATGAAAACTATGTTCCTATAGTTAATGCTCTGCGTGAAAGAAAAATTGTAACCTTTACTTATGCAACCTCTTTTAACGATGAAAAAAAAGAATATACAGTTTTCCCTTACCTGCTTAAAGAATATATGGGGCAATGGTATTTGGTAGGCAGCTTTAGTAATGGAGAAAAACTATATGTATTCGGCTTGGATCGAATTTCTGAGCTGAAAATTGAAAATAAAACTTTTGTTTATGTTTCAAGTATTGACCCAAGAGAAAAATTTAAAGATACAATCGGACTCTCTGTTGAAGGACATAAGAAAGAAAAAATTATACTTTCTTTTGACCCACAGCAGGCAGGATACATTAAGTCTTTGCCACTGCATAGGTCTCAGTCTTTTGTTCTTGAGGATAAAAATGAATACAGGATTGAATTGAACGTAATTCCTAATTATGAACTTAAACAAAAAATACTGATGCACGGCTCAAAGGTTAAAGTCTTAAGTCCGGCATGGCTGGCGGATGAAATTAAAAATGACCTTGCCGCCGCATTAGAAAATTACAAATAATCTTATTATGATAAAACTAACGATTGTTATTCCATGTTTTAATGAAAAAGATGTTTTACCGGCTTTTTACGAAAGACTTTGCTCTGTAACCAATAAATTGGTCAAGCAATATGAAATGGCAATCGAGCTTTTATTCGTCGATGACGGGTCTTCTGACGGCACTCTTGAGATTATTGAGCAATATAGTAAAGAAGCATCTGACATCTCATATCTTTCTTTTTCGAGAAATTTCGGAAAAGAAGCCGCTATTTACGCCGGCTTAGAGCATGCCCAAGGCGAATATGTGGCTCTGTTAGATGCTGATCTGCAAGATCCCCCCGAACTGCTTGAGCAAATGTACAAAGAAGTTGAGAGCGGCATGTTCGATTGTGCCGCAGCACGGCGAACTGACAGAGAGGGTGAACCTCTTATTAGGTCGTTTTTTGCACGTTGTTTTTATAGAATTATCAGAAAAATGTCGGGCCTCGAAATTGTTGACGGGGCTCGTGACTTTCGTTTGATGAATAAAAAGATGCACAGAGCAATATTGTTGCTGGATGAAAAAAACCGCTTTTCTAAAGGGCTTTTTCCTTGGGTAGGCTTTACAACAAAATGGATAGAATATGAAAACACCGAAAGAGCAGGAGGGCAAACTAAATGGTCGTTTATAAAACTTCTGTTTTATGCTTTTGACGGCATAGTAGCTTTCAGCTCAGCCCCTTTAACGATCGTTTCGCTTGCCGGCATATTATTTATGATTTTGTCGGCAATATTGGTCTTGTTCATTATTGCGAAAAAACTAATCTGGGGAGATCCCGTGGCAGGCTGGCCCTCTTTAGCATGCATAATATTTTTTACTTCCGGTGCGCAATGCTTCTTTACGGGAATACTGGGTTATTATATTTCAAAAATTTATGCAGAAATTAAAAGAAGACCTCATTACATTTTAAAAGATAAAAAGCATTTAAAACATGATAGCAACACATAAAGTCTTTAATAAAAAAAATCTGATTCTGGCAATCATAATAATGTTGCAATTATTTGTTTTGCTTTATTATATGGGCGAAAAAAGCGGTTTTCATATTGATGAGCTTTGGTCTTTCGCCTTAGCAAACAGCTATGATGAAACTTATTTTTATCCGAAGGGTTTTACACCTGATTTTGAAAATGTGCAATATCATAAATGGATAAGCGGAACTCGCTTTTTTGAATACCTGACCGTACAAAAGAACGAACAGTTTGCTTTTGAAAAGGTGTATGAAAATCAAGCCAACGATGTTCATCCACCCTTTTATTACTGTGTAATGCATATTATTTGTTCGCTTTTTACAGATTCTTTCAGCAAATGGTATGGCTTATTCCTAAACTTAATATGCTTTATTTTGTCGCAAGTCGTGCTATTTAAGCTTTCCTCGTTGCTTTTTAAATCTCACGAGCCTGCTTTGCTTGTTTGTTTGCTTTATGGTTTAGGCATGGGAGCCATAAACAATTTTGTATTTATCAGAATGTATTCTCTTATGACTTTTTTATTCATATTTGCTGTTTATATACATCTGAGATTACTGATAAGGCCCAATATTAAAAGAATCCTCATAGCAGCATGTCTGACTTTTTTTTCAGGTCTCGTCCATTATCATTTTTTAATCTTTCAATTTTTTGTATCACTTATTATGTGCTTTATATTTTTATTTAATAAATCATATAAACTGCTTCTCAGTTATGCTTTTGCAATAGTTTTAAGCGTTGCAGGCATTTTTATTTATTTCCCGCCGGCCTATTTTCATATGTTTCATTCTGTAAGGGGTGCAGAGGCTGTAAACGGTTTTTTATTTGTCTCAACAGAAAAATATTATTTGCTTTTTAATAATTCTTTAAAATACATATTTGGAATCCCTGAATCCCTTTCTTTGCCCATTTCACTCAGCTTAGCAGATATTTTATTTTACGTATGCGTGATATTTTTGGCCTGTATTATGTTCAGGTTTAATTCGTTCGGTTACAAAGTTATTAGTTATTTAAAAACTGACTCTGATAAAATCTTGGCGTTTTTACCCGTTTTATTCTTCTCTTTGTTAATTTCCCCTATGATAAGCCCTGAAATAGGAGTGTTTGAGGGAAGGTATTTTTTTCCCATATTCCCCCTTGTTTGTGTTTTTTCTGTTTCCTTGATTTCTTATTTATTGAAAAAAACACTAAAAACCTCTAAACACGACTTTGTTTTGACTATATTGATTTTTGTTTTTTGTATCAGCACTCACTTAGTCGATAACGGGGATTATGTTTTGGGCCCGACCCATCAATTTAACAGAGGTTTGCTCAAAAAAACTGTAGCTAATTCAAATTGTGTCTTTTTCGCCGTGCAAGATTATTATATTCACTCTGTATCTGACTTGTTTATGTTCAGCAAAAAGGTTCTGCCTGCAAGATATAAAGATGAAGAATTGATACTTACCTTAAGAGAAATAGCCGGCTTAAATGAAGAAGAAAATAACCTTTTGATGATTCCGGATACTTTTGTTGCTGAACCTGTATTAAAGGCAATTGATTTAACTACAAAGTTCAAATCTGATTACCTGTTTAAAGCCGTGAACCACATGGATACTTACAGTCTTTACAGATTGTCCCTTAAATAGATGTTGTCAGCGCTTTTTCTTTAATACAACCAAAGTAACATCATCGGGATACATGCCTTCAACCCTGAATGTATTAAGTTGGTGCATTATTTCATTTATTGCTTCTTGTGCAGAGTAGTCCTGTTCCATCAAATGTCTGAATAATTCTTCAAATCTGTCATATCCAAACATTTCACCCTCTTTGTCCGAACATTCAATGATCCCGTCTGAATAAAGAATAACCGCATCTCCGGCCTGCATGTGCTTAGTTATCAGTTTCTTTTTGCGCTTTTTCATGGCGCCGAGAGGCATTGAGGGTATTGCAATTTCTTCTTTGGTTTTGGTTTCTTGTGTGTAGTAAATAGGGTAACACTGGCCCATGTTGTCGAAAATTAGCTCTCCGGTATCAGGATTTAATACCAGTATTATAAATGTCATGAATTTATGCCGTGGCTTAAGCTCTCTGTTGAATAAGGTGTTTAAGGTGTCTAATGCGTCTTCCGGAAAGTTGATATCCTTTTCTACCGAATAATTAACTGTTGCTTTTGCCATGGCCATTGCTAAAGAAGCCGAAATTCCGTGTCCGGTCACGTCTCCTAATATGAGAACTAATTTTCCGTCTTTTAGCATTAAGGTGTCATGATAATCCCCTGCCAAATCAGTCGCGGATATGGTGAAAAAGGCCATGTCATAACCTTCAACACTCAAAGGAGCCTTTGGCAAAAGGCTTTCCTGAACATATTTTCCGTATTCAAGCTCTTGTAATTCATTAATAACTTTGTTAAATGCCTTAGCCAAAGCTCCCAACTCGTCTTGTCTACGAATCGGTATTCTAAAGTCTTTATTTCGTTCTCTTATAGCTTTTATTCCGCTGCTTAAATCTTCAACAGGTCTGATAATAAGTCTTGTTATGAATGACGCGCCTACAAGAGAGATAATTAATGCAAATAAACATCCTGTAATAAGCTGCCACTTTAATGGTTCAAGAGATTTAAGACGTTCCTCTTGTGAAATAAGGTGCATAAATACATATGCGCCAATGTTTTTATCTGTTTTTGCCGTAAGCCAATATTTAATATTGTTGAGTTCGATAGTTTTGAATACTACACGATTGGTTAAATAGCTAAGAACGGCATACTTTATTATTTCGTAATTATCAAATTCACTGTTTTCGGGTAATAGTTTAAATGTGGACTGCTCGTAACTCATTTTCGTTGCGAACAGCATTGTTCCTGCCGGGTCTATTTTCTTTTTACAGTAATTTCGTAGCGCACTGCCATAAACAGTTACCATTTGATTGGCCACGCTCATAAAAGCAGTTCCTGTTGCCAATTCGGGGTAGACATCCCAATACCAGGTTGTGGGAAAAGTTCCCATTTTAAATACCCACTGCCGATTTCTTTGTCTTATCATTGTTGCCATGCCAATCTCGTCAGTAGAAAGAACAGATTCAGTCAGTAAATCTGCGGGCGAAATGATGTTCGCTTTTATCCCCATTCGTTGCGGAGCATGTTCTTTTAGCGCAACTCTTCCGAAAAGATCGCTTGCCTCCGCGGCACCCACAACTTCTCGGTCGTCTGTTGTAAAAAGAGTGTTTAAGTCACCGTCTCGTATTTCAATTCTTACAAGACTTCTTGGCAAGGAATACTTATTGAGTTTTTCTTGCAGAACTTCTTCGGTTAAGCTGTTGTTCGCGATATATTCCCTAAGGTCAATTGCAAAGGCTTTAGTGTTTTCCAAGCTTGTTTCATATATTTCGTCAAGTTTTGATATTGCTGCGATGCTCTCGTTGAGTATACCGTTTTCAATTACTTCTCTTCGCCCTTCCATTGATGTAGAACCAATTAGATATGTGAAGATAACAGGGAAAATA
>MWDD01000089.1 GCA_002070375.1 bacterium ADurb.Bin157
ACAATGGCCGTAAAAAAAAGAATCCAAGATCTTATTAAGGGTGAAAATCCTAAAAAACCTTTGTCTGATAACAGTGTTGTAGAACTTCTTAAAAAAGACGGCATTATTTTAGCTCGAAGAACTGTCGCTAAATACAGAGATGAACTCAATATTCCCGGCTCATCAGCACGTAAGGGTGTTTGAAAATGAAATGTTTTTTGAAAATATTTACGCTGATTTTACTTGTGCAATTTGCCCCAATTCATGAAACGGTATTTGCTGAAACAAACGAAGCTAATTTTTTGTCTTGCGGTGATTCCATAAGTGTCTGGGTTGTGGGTGAACCCGAACTGTGCGTTGATACGTTGATTGCAAACGACGGAACTATACTGATGCCTCTTATAGGTTATATAAGTATTGGAAATTTGACTGTAAAAGAAGCAAAAGAACTTATAGAAGACGCTTATAAAGACGGTTATTTGCAAAAACCACTTGTTCATATTGCAATAAGAGTGCAATCAAAAGAATTATCGCAAAACGAAATTGCATCATATACAGAAAACGTAGAAATTCACACAATTAACGAAGAAGCCGGCGAATTACCCTCACCGGAGCCTAAAATATTGAAACATGCAGAATTGAGAATTATTGACGCGAAAACCAAAAAAGCCATAAGACGTGCATATGTTCATTTGCCAAGAAATATTGAAAGATACACCGACAGATTCGGCTATGTAAGAATCCCGAGCGCCCTAAACCTATTTAACCCCAAGGCTTATGTTAAAATTAAACATAAAGCATACGAAGAATTAGAAACAGAAATAGATTTTACGGCACCGCAAAAAATTACTAAAATTCGCTTATATAAGTCAAATTATGAAAAACCCGAGCCCGCAACAAATATTGATAAAGTTGCAGACGCAATAATTGCCTCAGCAAACGAAAATATACTCGAAACAAAGGTAACCTTAAGTTTTGAAAATGAAGACCTTAAAACCATACTCGAAACACTTGCCACAGAATTCGACCTTAATGTTTCATTTGACGAAGACGGTAAAAAATACACCCTTCGCGCCGAAGACGTAACTGTTAGAGAACTCCTCAAAAATTTGCTGCTCCACCGAAACTATCAATACAGTCTTAATGAAAATGACTTAATAGTTGTTTCGCCCGCCGGCAGAGAACAAAAAACAGCAAAAGAAATTTTATTCAGAGACATGAGTCTCATGGAAGCCCTCAGAATTATGGCTAAAATGATGAACATAAACATATTTGTTACACCAAACGTAACAGATAAAACTGTAAATTTTTATGTTGACTACCTCAATCTGAACGAACTCTTAGACCTTCTGTTAGAAACCAACGGCCTTAAAAAAATTAAACGCGCCCCAAACACTTATATCATCGATACAATCTGAATGATTGTAATGTATTGCCTATTATGTTAATATTTTCTATCTTTTTACCGGCAGGCAATTAAAATGGCAAAATCAAGAGGGCGCAATGAAAGACTGACTCCGGAAGATTCCGAACAAAGGTCTCCCTTGCAATTTATAGACGACTTTTTACACAAATTAACCGCAAAAAACACAAACGAAACCAAAGCTAATTTAAGCATCTTAGAATGGCTTGTATACATCGGTTTACTTGTCTTTACCCTGGTCATGCCATTCTTATACAGCAGACTTACAACAGAAAATTTTCTGACCCCAAAAGAGTTTTTTACGAAAATGCTCGTCGGTGTCCTTTGCGGACTGCTTTTCGCTAAAGTATTTTTTAATAAAAAGCCTCAGATAGCAAGAACCAAACTTGATATACCTATTATATTGTTCCTGGCATTTATGTTTGTTTCTATTTTTTACAGCGGTAATATTGCTTCAGGCTTCAGGGATTACCGAGAAGTAATATGCGTAATGTTCTTGTTTCCGATAGTAGTCAATGTTGTTCGCGCAAGATGGCAGCTTGAACTGTTGCTTTGGACAGTTATGTTCACCGGCCTTGCAACCTCTTTGATCGGTATCATGGAAACTTATAACTGGTATTTTGTATTAGACCCCGTATATGTCATAAGATATGTTAAAGACGAAGTTCTGGCCGGCGTAATAGATCCCAATAAGTTTTATATTCCTCTTTTTCCGCAACTGGCCAGCAAAGATTACGCTATGACTTCCGTGGTATCTACCTTCGGAAACCGCAATTATCTCGGAACTTTTGCCATGTTTACTGCCTTTGTCCCTCTTTCATTCTTTTTTTATTATAAGGGAAAAGTGATGAAGATGATCTCTCTTAGCTTGTTTGCCCTTCTCCTTTCCGGGCTTTATGTGAGTCGCTGTCGTGCGGCCCTCATAGGAATCGGAATCGGTGTGGGATATATGATCCTTATGATGCTTTTAAATGACAGAAATAAAAAGCTCATTAAAAGAAACGCTCTGTTTTTCTCTGTTGCCGTTTCGATAATATTTGTCGCATTGTTGCTTGTTTCGGTTAAAACACTTCAAAACCTTGATACAGAAAACATGTTTGACAAAATCAAAAAAACATTTACTCTTGATAGGTCTGTAAGTAATACATACGAAAGAATGTGGGTCTGGCACGGAAACAACGAAGCATTCTCGAAAAGTATTGTAACTTGGATCTTTGGCCGCGGCTTCGCATCATTTAAGCACTTTTTCCCTCTGCAAGAAGCCGAAACCCTATCCGAAAGAAACAAAGAGACTTTTACACCCGTCACTTTCAGACAGGCTCACAACGATTGGATACAAGTTCTCTCTGAAATGGGCCTTGTGGGGCTTGTTTTGCTTCTGTTTATTCTTTACAGATTCTTTGGAATTATCCAAGCCTCCCTCAGAAAAGAAATATTTGAAAAAGAAGACGGCGAAATGACCGGTGACCAAATGCTTCTGATTGGTTTAACAGCGGCTATGGTTTCCCAACTTCTCGCCGCATTGCCTGATTTTCCATTTCATAGAATAGAAACCGCCGCCTTTGCCATATTGTTTCTGGGCCTGATTCCTGTTTTAACGGATACTGATTTTTTCAAAAAATACACAGAAAAAACTCAAATTAATATCGAACAGGGTTCGGCTGCATTTATGGGGGCGCTTTTTCTGTTTTCTGCACTCATGAATTTATACTTTGAATTCAAGTCTTGGAAAGCCGATTGTAACGCCAGAGCCGCTGAAATGTTTATGAAAAGCCAAAGCCGAGAAGCTTTGGCAAAAGCAAAAATGCTTCTGCTACAGGGCATAGACCTTGACCCTCTGCCCGGTGATCCTTATCTTAAACTGGCAGGTATATACCAACAAGAGAATGATCATAAAACAGCCCTTTATTATGCTGATAAAGCCTGGGATAACATCAATTTCAATGCTCGTTCAACCTATCACTCGGTAACCTTCAGAAAGCTTCACATATATTATCATTTGCTGAATAATTTGCCCGAAGCCAGAAAATACGCTAATGAAGGACTGCACCTAACCGCAGGAGACGCGCGTTCGATTTATTACATGTACGCAGGAAAAATAGCTGTAGATATGTTGCCAACAGCAGATGATCCCGAATTAAAAAAAGAACTGCTCGAAGAATCACAAAATTACTTGGTTAAGGCAGCAAAATACGATAATTTTTCCCTGCAGGCTAATGCAGCTCTCGCAATATCATACGCAACAGCAGAAAAATGGCACGAAGCACGAGAAACAGCGAGACTTGTTTCCCAAAATGTTAATGACAGAGACCCCTTTATGTTGAATATTATCGGGGTCGCCGCAACTCATCTGAATGATTTTGATGAGGCGGTCAAAACCTTAGAAAAAGCTGTTTCTTTAAACCCAAATGTCCTTTATGTAAGAGACTTAGGAACAGCCTATTATAAAAATGGGCAGCTCGAATTTGCATTACAAAAATTTAAGAGTATTGTTGATGCAAAGGGAGTCGATGCTTCATTGAAAAAATACGCCGAACAAATGATTGCTGAAATAAATAAGTAATTGAGGAAATTATGAATAAGAAACTTTTACTTTTGTGTCTTATGGCTTCTTTGGCTTTATGCTTCGTAGGTTGTAAAAAACGTGAATTGCCCGAAAATGTGGTAAGTTTGCTGAGCGATACGACAAAAGATACTGTCAAATTTGGTGTTTACGGAGATCCTTTAGACTTAAGCCCGATTTTGCATTCAGAATCTGAACACGGGCAACTCGTTAAACATTTTGTGCACGCCGCACCCCTTAGGCAGACACCTGAAGGAAAATTCGTTCCGGGGCTTTTTAAAGATTTTTATTGTTCGCTTAACGATGACGGAAATTTAGTTGTAGACGGGCAGTGGAGAACTAACCTTAAATGGCACGACAATTCTGAGTTTAACCCGGATTCGTTGACATATACAATCTCTTTGATGGCTGACAAAAAAAACGAAAGCCCATATTATGAAACAGCTAAAGATCTTATTTCTATTGAAAATATGCCCGATAACAGGTGTAAGATTGTATTCAAAGAAGATTCCGTCAAATATCTCGAGCTTTTGACGCTTGGGTTAATCCCTAACGCCTCAGAATCTTTTGACTTGGATGAATACGTGACTAAACCGATCGGTCTCGGCCCATATATGATTGCAGAACGAAAAAAGGGCTCTCACATAATATTAAAGCCATTTGAAGCTTTTTATGACAACAAAGCAAATACAAGACCTAAAACCTTGTTAGTGCACTCTGTATACGATATACAATCTCTTATCAGTGATTTCAGAGCAAAAAAATATGATTGGATAACCGCGCCTTCAATAATAATTCCGCAACTGGAAACAATTGGAATTGAAAAGGTTGCAATCA
This sequence comes from bacterium ADurb.Bin157, assembly GCA_002070375.1. Lineage (GTDB taxonomy): Bacteria > Muiribacteriota > Ozemobacteria > Ozemobacterales > Ozemobacteraceae > MWDD01. Next base: position 4,803 of record MWDD01000089.1, read on the forward strand.
AGAGATACATAAATAATGCATGCTTAGTATGGGCTTTTAATACAGGTAAACCTGAGTTGGCAAATGCTAATGTCAGAAAAGCCCTAGACTTGCTTATAGACAGAAATATCGTCAAAAACCAGTTCCCAATGGATTGCTTGCCGCTCTTTGCATCTCCGCTTTCGCCCAGAATTGAAAAACCTGATTACGAACAGCGTAAAGCCAAAGCTTTGGAAATTTTAAAAACAGAAGGATACACCAAAGAAAAACCGTTGGTTATATCGATTCTGGTTAATGATGATAATTTAAGCAGGAAAGTTATTGCCCAAGAAATGGTAAAAATGCTGGCGATAGCAAATGTTAAAGCTGATGTTGTATCAGTTCCCTGGGGAGAATTTGTTAACAAAAAATTAGTTAATAAAGAATATTCAACAGTTTTGACCAGTCTATATTTGCCTGCTAAAGGCAATTGGGGCAACTTATTGGCAAATGATAAGCAAAGCACAAGGTTAAACTTTGTAGGGGTCGATAACGATATAATAACAGGTATACTTAAAAACTTGGATTCAGCAGTAAATAACAATGCCGAAGAACAGCTTAGGCAGCAACTGGCAAATTTCTTAGATAACAATTCTCCGTTTGCTTTTTTGGTAAGACCCCTTGACGTTTCATTATCCCATTCCGAAGAAAAAACTGACTCGGTTTTCGATGTTCAGCTTTTTAACGAGGTTCAAAACTGGCCGATGTTATATGGGCCCGCCGAACAGTAAAATGCTTACGACAGAAAACTATTCCCTGACTCTTAAAGACAGCGAAGGGCGTGTTTTGCCCGTAGTTGAAAATGTGTCTTTTAGTCTCGAAAAAGGAAAATGTCTCGGAATTGCCGGTGAATCCGGTTCAGGAAAATCCGTGCTTGCTATGAGCATGTTCGGGCTTATTTCTCAAACTTCAATAGCGAAAAAAAGCGGAAAAGTATTATTTAATGGCTCTGATATTGCACACAGCTGTGATATGCGCGGTATTCTGGGTAAAAAAGTAGGAATAATTTTCCAAGAGCCGATGACTGCTATGAATCCGCTAATGACCTTGTATCAGCAAATCAGTGAAACAGTGCGCGCTCATACGCCTAAAATTGAAGAAAAAGAAGTCAGAAATAAATGTTTTTGTGCGCTAAAAAGTGCCGGGTTCAGTGAGCCTGAGAATTTTTGGAATTCTTACCCGCACCAGCTTAGCGGGGGAATGAGACAAAGAGCGATGATTGCCATGGCAATTGTCATGGACCCGGATTTAATTATTGCAGATGAACCAACAACAGCTATAGATGCTGAACTGCAGGTTCAGATTGTGAGTGAATTAAAGCGAAAGATTAACGAAAAAAACAACGCAATGATTTTTATATCTCATGATCTTGGCGTAATGCGAGTTCTGGCAGATGATATTGCGATTATGTATTGCGGCTGCTTGGTAGAAAAAGGAACTGCCAAAAGTGTCTTGTCACAACCAAAACACCCTTATACGCAAGCGCTTGTTAATGCCTTGCCAAGATTGGTTAAAAATAGAATTATGCCTGTGGCTATTCCCAAAAATATGCCTTCTCCTGATACAAAGCCAAAAGGATGTGTGTTTTGTGACAGATGCCCTAATGTTTCTGATAAATGTCTCGATGAAAGACCCAAATTAAAAGAGATAGATAAAAATCACTTTGTTGCTTGTGAGTTGTATCTGTGAATATTCTCGAAGTAAACAACATATCTAAAAATTTTGAAATTGAACAGCCTATTGCTGTGAGAATACGCAACTTTTTTACACGCAAGCAGGCGCCGTCATTTTGTGCGCTAAACAATGTTTCATTCAATGTGAAAAAGGGCGAAATCCTTGGAATCCTAGGAGAAAGCGGCTCAGGGAAGTCAACCTTGGCAAAAATTTTGATGGGGATTTACTCACCTGATTCAGGTACGGCTGAGCTTAATTCTCAAAGCATATTTAATCTGAATTACAGCCGGCGCTTAAAGATACTCAGAAAAATGCAAATGGTGTTTCAAGACCCTTTTAGTTCACTTGATCCAAGAATGACGGTCAGGCGAATTTTGTCTGAACCGCTAAAAATTCATGGAATTAAACCTGAAACACACATTGAAGAATTTTTGGCACAGAGGCTTAAAGAAGTTGGAATGGATCCTTCCGCATTAAATTCTTATCCGTCTGAATTCAGCGGGGGACAAAGACAGAGAATAGGCATATGCAGGGCTTTGATGTTAAATCCCGAGCTTTTAATAGCAGATGAAGCGGTATCGGCTTTGGACGTGTCTGTTCAGGCTCAAATACTCGAGCTGTTGCTTTCTTTACAAAAGAGAAGAAATTTGTCTCTTATTTTTATTTCTCATGACGTGGCTGTTGTAAGGCAGATTTCAGACAGAATTATTTTGTTGTATAAAGGCCGATTGGTAGAAGAAATAGATGCAGACAAGCTTCTTACCGCTGCAAAACATGAATATACAAAAAGATTGCTTGAATCAGCTCTTTATTTAAGAGAAAATATTACTTGAATGTGCGCAAAACACACCTAAAATTATGTGTCATTTTTACACGATTTTTATGTGTACAGATGCCGAGATATTTAATTATCTGATTTTCCCCTGTTTTAGGTTGTTTTAAGTGGGTTTACATGTTATATTTTTTATGTTTATTGTGGCACAACTTTTGCTTTAAATAAGACTATAAGATTATCAGCATAGGAGAGCTTTCAAATGATATCTGAATTACTCCAGGACAGTTTCATAGACCTTCAACTCGACGTAACTGATAAGGCTACAGCCATCGACAGACTTTCCGCAATGCTTTGCGGTTCAGGTAAAGTATCTGATCAAAATCATTTTGTCAGTGCGGTTCTTGAACGCGAAAAGCTTGGAAGTACTGCTATCGGGGCCGGTATTGCTATTCCCCATGCCAGAGCTAATACCGTAAATGAAGTTTCAATAGCCTTTGCAAGATCATCACAGGGAATTGATTTCAATTCCGCAGACGGAGACCCGGTTAATTTGATATTTTTGCTAGCCGCCCCCGTTGAATCAGGAAGTCTTTATCTTAAATTGTTAGCCAGAATTTCTAGGTTGTTGCGCTACCAAGATCTTATCGACAGCTTAAAGAATGCTACAACTAAAGAAGAAGTAATAAGCATCATAGCATCAAAAGAGTAATTCCTACTAAAGGTTTCAATAATGAGCAATAGTCGAAGCGATGAGCTGTCTCTGTCAATGAGAATACCTGCGAGCAAGTGTTACCTCGAAAATGCTCTGTTGACTCTTGACGGCATATGTGAACACTGCTCTATTGCAGAAAAGTCGACTCTAAGAGTCAGAAAAGCTTTACAGGCTGCTTTGTCAGGGTCTCTGGAGATAGCGTCAAAACAAACAGAAGGTTTATTCGATTTAAAATTTTCTGTTTACAGAGACCGAATGGATATAACAGTAGAAAACTACATCTTGAGCGATAACAAAGAAGACTTTGAAGACTTCGACTCTGAAGTGATTGAAGCTAAGCTTTCTTTTGTTTCTTCATTGGCAGATGGTTACAAATACTTAAAAGACAGCAGACAAAAATCTTCTTTCTCTATGCAGTTTAATCTTGAAATTAATTAATTTAATCTATAAAAAAGCCACACGTAAATGTGTGGCTTTTTCTTTTTAACGCTCTATCTTGCCTATATTTTTTTTTTATGTAATAATAGTCTTCTATGCAAAATAAAAGTAAAAAAATAGGCTTAACAATAAGGGTTTTGATTGTTGTCTCATTATTTTTTTCGATAATTATAGCTTTGGCCGCGATAGCAGTCAGTTCGGAAAATTTTTCAGAATACGCATTACGCAGAGTCGCTTTTGGTTTGGTAAACAAAGGTTTTGAGGTTGATCTTTCCGATGTTAAAGGAAGGTTTAAAGACAAAATTACTGTCAAAACAATTGAAATTAAAAAGCGTTCCGATAAATTTGCTGTTTTGTTAGATAATGTTGCTTTTGGTTTGAATTTCGAAAGACTTTATACAAAAGGCGTAATTTCATTTGATATTGATGCTGAAAATGTTTTGATATCAGGTTTATCTATTTCTGACGAACGTATATTAAATATTCCAACATATAATGAAATGGCGTGCTTTGCCTATTTCCCCACCGAAATAGAGATAAGCTCTCTTAATATTAAAAAACTGCGTAATATTTTTA
>MWDD01000090.1 GCA_002070375.1 bacterium ADurb.Bin157
AAAACAAAAAAACTCGTAAAAGATTTGTCTAACATCGATGACGACTTAAGAGCCCTTTCGGCCATGACTCTGATGAAGCTCGATTACCCCGAAAAAGAGACCAGGCGCGAAGTAACCGAAGAACTTATAAAAGCCACCTTAGACCGAAATGTTGCGGTTAGATTTTTTGCTCGAAAAGCATTAGATAAAATAAAAAAAGCCGACAAAATGTCGAAAATGGGTGAAGTTTTTGAGATTCCGGTGGAAGAGAGACTCTATTCAGAAGACTACAGAGACCGCCTCAGCGCAGCCATGGAAATCAAGAACAAAAACATGGCCGAATATAAAGACAAACTGTTAGAACTGATTAAAACAGAAGAACATAATTTCGTTAAAGCCGGCATGATAAGCTGTTTAAAATTGTTTTTAAACGAAGCGGAAGCCGACATATTGATTAAATACTTACACGACTCTGACAGCAGGGTGAGAGCTAACACAATAGAAGCCCTCGAGCACATTAAGGCACAAGAAGCTATTCCGGCATTGTTTACGGCCCTCAGAGACCCGGACAATCGAATAAGAGCCGCTGCGGCGAAAGCGCTGCAAAGTTTTGGCGAAGAAAAAGTTTTTGGCGAACTCAAAAAAATGCTTGAGTCACCCGAAGAATGGATGAAAGTAAGCGCCATATACGCACTTTCGCACATTACCGCGCCCGAATCGATCGAAATGCTCATTGAAACAGTAAAAACAGCTCAACAACCCGAAACAAAAATTAAAGCAATAATTGCATTAGCCAACTATTACGACCAAAGCACGTATGTTTTTTTAAGGGGCTTAGAAGCCAACAGTGATGGGATAATTAAAGAGACCGCCGCAAAAGCGATTAAGCTTACAGAAGAAAAGTTCGGGCCTAATCCGCCTGAAACGACCATATTAAACTTACAAGACGACGATGCACAAAATGAAAAAGCCCAAAATCAGGGTGCCGGCGGCGAAAAAACCGATGACCTTGCAACTACTGTCAGCAACTTTTTCAGAAAAGGCAAAGACGAAGCAATCGAGCTGTCAAACAGAACCGCATTGAACTTTTCGGTAAGCGACACGCAAAAAGAAATCGACGAACAGCTCAAATCAATCGGCAACACCGTATTTGACATGTATCAGGCCGGTGACGTTGAATTTTTCGACTTAATCAGTATAGGCAACGAAATTCTTAAAATGAATTTCTTTATACAAAAATATACAGAACAAGAAGAAAAGACAGAAACAAAAAAGGAAACCGGGTTTTTTGCGCAGCTGAAAAACCTGTTTACCGCTTCGTCGCCTGAGCAAAAAAGCAACGCGAACCACGCCAAAAAATTTACCAAAAGAAAAGATGAGCTTCTTGTAAAAATGGGAAAACTCACCGTAAAAAAATATGAAAGCAAAGAGTTTACGCCGCAGATATTAGAAGCGCCATATCTTATTTACGAAAAACTTTTCAAAAAGCTTGAAGAACAAAAGAAAAAGCTGGGCTGACGATGCTTTACGCTGTAATACCGGTCAGAGCAGGATCAAAGCGATTGCCGCGCAAAAACATAATCGACTTTTGCGGCAAATCATTGACCGCACGTTGCATTGAAACCGCACGCGCTGCGAATATTTTCAACGAAATATTTGTCTCGACAGACGACCCGGAATTAGCCGAAGAAGCTAAAAAATATGGAGCAAAAGTGCCTTTTATGCGCCCCGCAGAATTAGCCGGCGACACCGCAACTTCATCAGACGTGTTGTTGCACGCCCTCGACACGATCGTTAACAAACAGGGCTGGCCCGCACCTTACGCAGTATGTTTGCTGCAGGTTACTTCGCCGTTTTTGTCGGTAAAACATTTAATTGAAGCAAAAAATTTATTTGAAACACAAAATTTTAACAGCCTTTCGTCAATGAGAAAAGTTGATCAATATTTTGAATGGCAATACGAATTAGCGAACGAAACAGACAAAGCATCACCCATAGATCGCGTCGGGCTTACAAAAGCTTCTATGCTAATTCCAAAAAGGTATATAGAAAACGGAGCGATCTACTTCACAAAATACGATTATTTGAAAAAACATAAAAGCATGTATGACTTCGACAACCACGGCGCATATGTAATGTCAGCCGCAGAATCACTTGACATAGACACACAGCAAGACTTTGAACTGGCCAAAGCCATTGAATCAAATTTTGCAAAAGCAAAAAAATAGTTGTAGTAGGCATAAAAAACCAGTAGTATAATAATTTGAGTTAAATTTTCACATATAAAATATATATTTCTGAGGAGGGTAAAGTGAGCAACGATATCGGGCCGACGCCCCTTGGTAAGGCCGTAATGTTTATACTTATACTGGGGTGCATAGCAGCGGCCGTAGTATCTTTTAAACCTGAATTAAAAGATAAAATTTGGCCGAGCAAAAGCAGTTCCGGCGACTCTTCGGCCCAAAAATCCGGTAGCAGCGCGTCCCAGGGTTCAACACCGTCCTCTTCTTCTTCGGCAAAAAAAGTCGTGGAAGCACCTGATACCAACACCGTCACAACGGTAAAAGAGTATACATACGTTCCGACACAGACCTTGCCCCCTGTTTCAGGGGTCTCGGGTTACAAATGGGACGAAAAAGAACGCATAGTTAACTTTCCGATTAATGTGTGGTCGGGATGGCTGCCTATTATTGCGGCAAACAACGGCTTCGCGCCAAACACCGACAGTATTTTTTACAAAAAATACGGCTTCAAAGTTAATCTAAAACTCATTGATGACCCGGTGGCAGCGCGAGATTCGTTTGCCTCAGGAGAATCACATATACTGTGGGGTACCCTCGACATACTGGCACTGTTCGCGCCGGGTCTCATGAAAGACAGCAGAACATCGCCGCGTATCTATCAAATTATAGACTGGTCGAGCGGAGGCGACGGAATTGTCGTCAGGGGCAATATTCATAACGTGAAGCAGCTTGAGGGAAAAACAATAGTTTACGCTCAAAACAGTCCGTCTCAGTATTTTATTTCCACGCTGCTCATGAACGCCGGAATTCCCTTTAACAAAGTCAACCACAAATATACTTCGACCGCTTTTGAAGCTGCCGCAGCTTTCGTTGCGGACAAAAGCATTCATGCCTGCGTTAGCTGGGCTCCCGACATTTACACAATCCCTGAAAAGATTGCCGGAACAAAAATCCTGACAACATCTGCCGAAGCCAACAGGCTCATAGCAGACTCTTGGGCGGCACGTGCCGACTTTGCAAAAGATCACCCCGACATCATTGAAGGGCTTGTGGCAGGAATTTTTGAAGGCATGAGCTTGCTCAAAAAAAGCGAAACCACTAAGACCAAAGCATTCGGACTGATGGCAGAAGGCTATGGAATGAACGTAGAAGACGTTAAAGCCATGGAAGCCGACGCTTTTATTACGAATTTTGCCGAAAATAAAAATTTCTTTTTAAATAAAAACAGCCCCACGAACTTTGAAAGAACTTGGAAAAACATTAACCAAGTCTATCGAACGTTAGGCAATATCGGCACTCCCACAAGGTTTGACGAAGTAGTAGATTTCAGCGTTATTCAAAAGTTTGAAAAAGAAAATAAATTTCCTGAGCAAAAAGAAATACAAGTCAGCAATTTCGTTTCAACGAGCTACAAAAAAATATCGGCAGAAGCACCGGTTTTAACACAAACTGTGCGAATCAACTTCTACCCGAACTCGGACAACATATTCGAGCCTGAACACGACGAATTTGGCAATGCAGTGCCAAACACAAGATATGACCCCACAGTCGATGCGACTCTCGAAAAAATCGCCCGCATGGTCGGCCAATACGACAGAGCGCAAATTGCGATTGTAGGGCATTCTGACAGCTCAATGAAAGGCAAAGTTCCTGAAAGGGCTGTTAAAGACTTATCTCTCGATCGTGCGAGGTCTGTTGCCAAAGCCCTTAGCAAAAATTATAAATTTCCTGACAACAAGTTTATAATTGAAGGAAAAGGCTGGAACGAACCGGCAGATTCTAATGACCCACAGAACCAAGCACTCAACCGCAGGGTAGAAGTGCAAGTATTTACACCTGAAAAGTAAATTCCAAGAAGGAGTTTTTATATGTTTAAACGCTTAATGAACATCATTCGCGGTTTCTTTGGTCTCTTTATCAGCGGGCTTGAAGCCAACAATCCCGAAGCCCTAATTGAAAGCGAAAAAGAAAATCTTCGCAGCCAAATAGGTCGGTTCAACGAAAACCTGGCCAACCACGCCGGTTTTGTTGAAAAACTCAGCCGAACAATTAAAAATTTGCAGGCAAAAGAAAAAGAACTCACCGCAAAAATTACCGCCAATATTAAAGCCGGAAACCAAAAAGTTGCCGGTCAATTGGCAATGCAACTTCAATCTATTAAACAGCAATTAGACGATAACCAGTCTCAGTTTACGGTTGCGGAAAAAACTTTCAGAGATCTTTCTAAATCTCGCGACATAGCGGTTAAAGAAGCTCAAGCCAAGATCTCTAAACTCGAAACCATGGTCAGTGAAACCAGAATGCATGAAGCGCAAGCCGAACTGCAGGAAATGGCTAAAGGCATGATCAGCGGAATCGGAAGCAGCGGCGATTCTATCAACCGTGTTTCTTCGCTGTTAGAACAAAAGCGCGACAAGGCCGTAGGCCGATCAAGAGTCGCCACCACAAGCGGCGGCCTGGATTCAACCGACCAAATTATGAAAGAAGCCGAAATGGACGCTATGGGTGACGCAGCACTTGCCGAATTCATGGCAATGAACGGCATGGCTTCTCCTTCAGTGCCTGAAACAATCGATGTTGAACCGGTATCTGTTCCCGATCGCGGAATGGGTAATATTGAACAAAACTGACAAATCACTTGTGTAAGGATTAAAAATGAAAAAATTGATTGCGGCTTTTTCCCTTATCCTATGCTTTGCTTTTGCAAGTGCGGCTCACGCGCAGGAAGCTCCCGATAAAAATTCGATAACAACGGTAAAAGAATATAAATACGTTATAAAAGAAACTCTTCCCCCGGTTCGCGGTACCTCAAACTATAAATGGGACGCCAAAGAAAAGATCGTGGTTTTTCCCATTAACGTTTGGTCGGGCTGGCTGCCTATCATAGCAGCAAACCACGGTTTTGCACCCAACGAAAACAGTGTTTTCTTCAAAAAATATGGCTTTAAAGTTAACTTGAAGCTCATCGACGACCCCGTTGTGGCGCGTGACAGTTATGCGAGCGGCGAAAGCCACGTATTATGGTGCACCATGGACATTCTGGCTCTGTTCGCACCCGAACTCTTTAAAGATTCAAGAACAGCACCCAGAGTTTATCAGCAAATCGACTGGTCAAGCGGCGGAGACGGAATTGTAACCCGAAACAAAATTCGTTCTGTAAAAGATCTTAAAGGCAAAACTATAGTTTACGCCCAAAACAGCGCGTCTCAGTATTTTATCAGCACTCTGCTCATAAATGCGGGTATCAGACTTGACGAAGTTACCCACAAATACACTTCTACTGCCTTTGAGGCAGCTGCCGCGTTTGTTTCAGACAAATCTATCGACGCTTGCGTAAGCTGGGCGCCCGATATTTACACTATCCCCGAAAAAGTTGCGGGCACAAGAATACTCACAACAACTTCAGACGCGAATAAGCTTATAGCAGACGTTTGGGCAGTAAGAGCCGACTTTGCCAAAGACCACCCCGACATTGTCAAGGGTCTCGTGGCAGGTATCTTCGAGGGCATGGATATGCTCGAAAACTCAACAACTAAAACTACGGCGTTTCAATTTATGGCCGACGGTTATGGAATGAGCTTAGAAGAAGCCATGTCAATGGAAGCTGATGCCCATCCCACAAACTTTGCCGAAAACGAACAATTCTTCTTGAATGCCAATAATCCGACAAATTTTGAACAAACCTGGAAAAGTGTCAGCAGCGTTTATAAAGAAGTCGGCTTGATTAAAGACATGATTCCGTTTAATCAGATAATGGACTTCTCGGTAATACAAGAACTCAAAAAATCAGGAACATTCAAACACCACAAAGATAAATATGTCAGTTCTTTTGTGCCGAGCACTTATTCGAAAGTAATGGCCGAAGCTCCGATTATTACCCAGACAGTAAGAATCAACTTCTACCCGAATTCGAGTAACATTTACGAACCGGCCCATGACATCACAGGCAGAATCATTCCGAACACCCTCTACGACGCTAATATCGAAGCAACCCTCGAAAGAGTCGCAAGGTTGTCGGGCGCCTACGACAGAGCCATAGTAAGCATTATTGGGCACACAGACAGCTCAATGAAGGGCAAAGTAAACAGCAGCGTAGTGAACAGACTAAGCAAAGACCGCGCTGAGGCCGTCAAACAAGCCATTGTTAATAAATATAAGTTTTCGCCCGACAAATTCGTTGTCAAAGGAAAGGGCTGGGATGAACCGGCTGATGCATCAGACCCCAAAAATCACGCACTGAACAGAAGGGTTGAAGTATCAGTTTACTCGCCCGAGTCACAATGAAAATAGACACTCATAAAAACTTTTTCGGAATACGCACCGAGGTTAATCTTAAAGACAAGATAATTCTCGGTGTGGCTCCGATTATTCTGTTATTGTTTTTGTGGTACCTGCTCACATCAGGTTCCGCAAAAACAATAAAACTGCCCGTCGGGACCTTTGAAGGCACACAAATAGCGCCTAATGAAGGCACGTTTTTTAAAGACAAAATCAGGCTCACCTTAGAAGAGGCCGATGTTTTGTATCCTGAAATTTCCGAAGAAGATGATAACGACGAAAATGATTTATCACCCACCCTATCTTATAAAAACCGCCAATTCAGTCTGATCGGCTTACCTGTAATTAAACGCGGTAAAAATGTTGTAATAACGTTGCCCCCCGGAAAAATTACCGGGTATTCGAAACCGGCAGCTGCAAATGAAAGCGGCGAAAACGAAAGTTCAGATGTAAAGCTTTTCGAATACAAATACGAAGTGGTTGAAACCAGGGTTTTTGCACCCGTCATATTGCCGAGCCCATTTGAAGTATTTTCTTCGCTGCCGCAATTATGGTCTCTAAGACTTCTTCCCAAAAACATTCTTTACAGTTTTTTACGTGTCAGCGCAGGCTTTTTAACCGCGTTTATAGTGGTTTTTCCCATAGCATTGCTTATGGGAACTTTCAGCAAAATAAAAGCTCTGTTTTCGCCTTTGGTTCTTTTTAGCGGCTATTTACCAATACCCGCTTTGGTTCCGCTTACCATGTGTTTATTCGGCACCAACGAAACTCAAAAAATTATGTTTCTCGCTATAGGCTTTGCTATATATTTGCTGCCTCTTTTTGTTAAAGCAATCGATGATGTAGACAACGTTTATTTGCAAACGGGCTACACGTTGGGCGCAAACAAATACCAAACTTTGAACAAAATTCTTTTGCCTGTAGCAATGCCCTCTATTTTCGATGCCATGCGAATGGGCTTTGGGGTTGGTTGGGGCTACATAATCTTGGCGGAAATGGTCGATATGGGCAGCTATGGCGTAGGTGCGCTTATTTTGACCAGCCAGAGACGCGGCCCAAGAGAAGACATCTACTTAGTGCTTATAGCAATAGTCGTGATGGCTTTCATAACCGATAAAATATGGGAAAAATGCGGCGAAAGACTTTTCCCCTATAGGAGCCTTAAACGATGAAAGAAAACAGTGAAATAAAATCATATCCGTCTATAGTCAGCTTTAAAAATGTTACCAAAATATTCAATCAGGGCACTCCAAATGAGTTTATGGCCCTAAAAGATGTTACTTTTAACATTGAAGACCTTCCCGATGTAGGTGAATTCATCGCATTGGTGGGGCCGTCAGGCTGCGGCAAATCGACGGTTTTGAATTTAATTCAGGGGTTTCAGGAAGTGGGGCCGCCCACCGAAGGTGAAATCCTTATAAGAAATAAACCCGTAAAAGGCCCGGGGCGCGACCGCGGAATGATATTTCAAAAATACAGCAGCTTTCCGCATTTAACGGTGCTGCAAAATGTAATGTTTGGCCTAGACCTTAACAATCACACTTTGGGTTACAAACAGAGCAAGATGGAAAGCATAGCGCGCGAAATGATCGAGAAAGTCGGGATGAGCGGGCACGAGGAAAAATATCCATACCAGCTTTCGGGCGGCCAGCAGCAGCGCGTGGCCATTGCGCGAACTTTGGTGTTAAAACCAAGAATAATACTTATGGATGAACCATTTTCGGCCCTTGATGAACCCACAAGAATAGAAATGCAACAGCTTATTACGAATTTATGGCATGAAGTCGAAGCTACGGTTTTTATAGTTACTCACTCCTTAGCCGAAGCGGTTTATTTAAGCGACAGAATATTTATGTTCAAAGCAAATCCGGGCAGACTTGTATCGCAGCGATTTATAAAGCCCGAAGAAATAGGAAAAGAAGAAGGTAAGTCGCCCATAGAAGTGCAAGAAAGCAGTAAATTTAAAAATTACCTTAAGGGCATAACTGACGAATTCTTGAGAATCGGCGGGTCGGAATAATGGCAGTTAAATCAAAACTAACCTATACAGACTATGTATGCGAAGCATTTAATGTGACAACCTGCTTTACGGGCATAGGAAACGTTCCTATTAATAAATTATTTCTGCTTGGAATGCTCATATTGGGGCTGAGTAATGTTGGATTTTGGTTTTTTGGCGTAGCAATTGAAGTGATTTTTTTGTATGTGCTTACTTCAAGCCGGAGATTCAGAAACTACATAGACGGAAAAAGAGCTTTAGAGTTAAAACAATTACGAAACGAAAAGCTCAGCGAAATTGCCGCTACACTTAAAACGGTTCATTCGTCAAGACTCGGCAAATTGAACGCCAACATCAGCGAAATCAACAAACTGATGAACTGGAACATAGACCAGAAGGGCGAATTTATGGTTATGAGCAGACAAGACACCTTAAATCA
>MWDD01000091.1 GCA_002070375.1 bacterium ADurb.Bin157
AGTATCGTAAAACCAAAAATCATCTGAACAAAAACTGATTTGCACATCACGCCACCCCACAAACGAGATGGGAGAGTGATAACTGTTCTATATATTAATGTCAATTTTTATTGTTTGAGGTGGTCAGGGGTTCGGTGGTGAAGTTGTAGTTTGCACGGATGCAGGTTTATCGTCAGTTACAAATCGAAAGTTTAATAATCTCACTGTCAACGAAAAGCGAATGTTTGAGCGCAGGCCATAGCATCCCGCGAGTAAAAGGCTTTATAGATAAAATTTTACATTTGTGTTTAAATTTGCCCTTCCGTAATGTATACTTGTGCAAGTAAAAGCAAAAGGGAGAGAACTAAGATGGAAAATAAGGCATTTTCACTTTCGGGTTTGCTAAGCAAAACGCCGTCTCAAAATGAAACGCCCGCAAAGCCGGTTGAACCGCCAAAAGCACAGGAACCCGTAAAACCCGCTACGCCTTATACCACCACAGCTTCAGGCAGAACTGTGATCAATATGATACCTTCTCTTGACCAGCTTAACTCGACGGCTTCGCAGCCTTTGCAAACGCAGGGCCGGCAAGCGCCTCAAACTCAAACGCCCCAAACTCAAACGCCCCAAACTCAAACGCCCCAAACTCAAGCGCCTCAAACTCAGGCACCCCAGACTCCGCAAATGCAAGCTCCGCAAATGCCCAAAACCCCTGGGCAGCCGGCTTCTTTTGTGAGTGCTCAGCCTCAGACACCAAAACCTCCGGAAGCGCAAGCACCGCAGCGACCGGGGCAGGCACCTGCTCAATTACCTGCTGAAACAGATTCTCACGGTTTTTCGCTATCCGGGCAAGCGCAAGGTCTGCAAACGCCTCAAATGCAAGCACCGCAGCGACCGGGGCAGGCACCTGCTCAATCTCCCGCTGAATCACCCTCTTCAAGAACGGCTTCCCCGATATCTTCGGCGCCACAGACCCCATATACATCGCACGCAGATTCGTCGGCACCTTCCGTTCCTGCAATGCCCCCGGAACTGCCTCAAACTCTGTCGGCTCCCGCGCAAGGAGGATCTGAAACGATGGCAGGGGAATTTTCTTTGTCACAAAATCAGCAGTCTGTTAAGAAACCTATTGCGCAAACTTCGGGCACAGAGCAAAAAGAGATAGAAAGAAAAGTTTTTACCTCAGACGTTACAGGCTATGGTGACGAAGACCTCGAAGTTGCGATTTTGTCGGGAATCATGAAAGATTCTTATATATTGGAATCTTTAAAGGGAAAAGGCCTTATGTCGGGGCTTTTTTCAACAAGGTTCTCAAGGGCCATTTATCAAAGTATTCTTTCGTTGCGCGAAGAAAGTCCCGAGCTTTCTGCCTTAGATAAAATTGTTTTGCGCAATAAAATGCGTCAGATGAATTTGCTGGATTCTGCCACTCAAGGCATTATAGAAAAAATTATAGCGGAGATTCCGCCCAGTCTCGATCAAGCGATTCATTATCTCGAATTGATGAAAGACCAGGCATTGAAGCGAAAGCTTAAAGAAGTGTCTTATGATATTTCTAAATATATCGATAAGCCCGAAGAACATAAGAATTACACCATAGAAACTTTTACAAATAAAGTAATTCATGATGTCAGAAATATTCAAAAAGCGCGCACAACAAAAAGAATAAACCTTGTTAAAGAAGAAATGCACGAGATTATGGAAGACATAGACCGCCGAGAAAGAGAAGGCGAAGTCGAAATAATCGGTTACAGCTGTGAGCCTATGCATTATCTTTGTCAAGCAATTTCAGGCTTTAGAAAAGGCTTTATGTATGCGATTGCAGGGGCTCCAAGACGCGGTAAAACCACATTTACTCTCGAACTCGCTACAAGGGTTGCGACTTTAAATAAAATTCCTGTGCTCTTTTTTACTTACGAACAGACCAAGAAAAACCTGACCTATCGTTTGTTGGCCAAAGAAAGCCGGTTGAACCCCGATAGCTTGCAGCGTAAAAAGATTTATTCGGACATCATTGCCGAAGCAAAGTTTACGGGCGGTTGGAAGAAAATGCAGGAATACATGGATTACTTTTACATTGTTGAGGCAACAAAAGAAGATACCGTCGACAGAATCAGATCTTACGCTTACAACGCCATGCAAGATTTTAATACCGACGACATAATGATTTTTGTGGATTATATTCAAAAAATGCCTCTTTCCCGCAATTATAACGATGAAAAGTTTAAAATCGAAGAAATTTCTACAGAGCTTAAAGCTTTGAGCATCGAATTGAATAATCCGATTATGACAATAAGCTCCCTTTCTAAAGAGGGGTGTCTTATAGATGCCACCGAAAGTGAAGAAAGACCGACCATGTATCATTGCAAAGGGTCGGGAGACTTGGAATACGATCTCGATTGTGCTATGATTCAGGCAAAAGATTGGGGCGATACGAAAGAACTCTACGAACAGCTCCGGCAGAGAGCCGAGCAACTCGGAAAAGACTCGTCTCGAATTCCGAAGGTCGATGTGGTGAACTTGTATTTAGATAAAAACCGCGATGCTCCCGAAGGCATTTTTTCGGTGATACAATATTTGTTTTTTATCGAAGACAATAAATTCGTAGAATTAGGGCCAAAATTCGATGATAACAGATACAGGTTCGGTAAAATTGAAGAGCTTATTGACAGGCTTATCGCCCAGAACTTCATTATTTTCTTCGATAAACCCAAAGATTCGGGGTCAAAGGGTCGCGTTTCTATACAGCTTAAAAACTTTTGATTGAGGGAGAAAGTTTTGATTCAGATTTCTAAAAGAATTGTTGCGCTGCTTGCATTTGTTATTTTAAGCGGCTTTTTAGCGTTAAATTTAGGTGGTTGTTCGGCCGGTGGCGGCCAAACAACGCTTTTGTCCATAACTCCCGAGCAGTATTTGGCTTCCGCAAAGGAACAGTTGGAAACAATCGAAGAACGGGACTACGAGGTTCGTGACCTTGAAGAGATAATTCGAGTCTTGGAAAATGCCGAAAAAGATGCTAAAAAAACCGAGACGATAGATAGGTCAAGAATGTATCTTGTGCTTGCAAATTCTTTGCTGGCGCGAAAAAAATACAAAGATTTAACTGTTAAAGGCGATTATGTTTCAAATAATCCCGAGCCTTTTTATGTCGTAAACACAAAAGATGTTAAAGAAACATTGCGAACCGCCAATAAGTGGCTGAGAATGTGCAATTCACAATTTAAAACCGCTTCATTGGCGGCGGACATGAATTATGTGCGCGGTATATACTACATGCAGAAAATGCTGACAGTGCATGATCGAGAGCGCAAAGAGTATTTGAATGAGGCTGTCTCGGCATTTAGGAAATGTTTGGGGCAAGCGCCTGATTATAAGTCTGAGTTTAGAATCTTTACAAAGGTTCAGACCAACAGGGAAGTAAGGCTTAAATTGGCTGAGGCTCTTGCGTTTGGGGGGCAGCAGGCAGATGCATACGGCATAATTTCAGAGTTTACTTTCAAGCCTATAATTCCGTTTGCGGGCGCGACCGATTCGAGTGATTACGCTTGGCATCATACAAAAGGTTTTGTGCTTGCAACTATGGGTATGTATAAAGAAGCTGCCGAAACCTTAGAGCGGTTTAAAATAGTATCGCCAACCGATTATATGCAGGTAGACGAAGCGCTTTATTTTCTTCGGGGTGTATACGAAAGACTTGCCGAAGTGACCAAAGACAAAAAATATGAATTGGAAGCGGAGTTGGTGGCGAGTATGCTTGAAAAACTCGAAGGCCCGTTTTCAAGCGAATCATATGTAACTTCCGCTCACCTTTTCCCCAGACCAATGTTCGGAGACGTAAAATTTTTCGAAGGCGTAATCAAATTTTATAATAAAAATTTTGAAGAGGCGCGTAAAATCTTTGAATCTTTGTCAAAACGCGGCGCGATGAGCCGTGCCAATCGAAGTGCCGCTCTTTTGTTTGAGGCGGAATGCTTGTTTTATACAAATGCTGCGATAACTGACGATATGATCGAAAATCTCATAAATCTTGCAGGCAAAAATGATTTATCCTCGATGCAGCTCGAAAGATTAGCTTCACTGCTGGCCGGTTACGTTATGAATAAAGACTTAGAAGAGAACAAAAGCTTAGTTCGGCACGAATCACAGCAATTTATAAGAAATATTTTTTCCGCGCCGACTGCCTTGAGCGTAAGACTCAAAAAGGGCGAACTCAAGAGGGTTTCAAAAGAGTTAAAAGACAGAAAGAAGCCTGATGACGGCGTTGCCGAAGATGCGGAAAGAGAAATAAGCAGCCTTATTGTCGAAGCTTACGTTAATAAGCCTGATGACTGGATAACAAGCGCTTCGGCTTATATTGTCGAGCTGCCCGAAATGGCGCACTTGGGCAAGGGCAGAATTGTTGGGCGAGAAGAGAGCGGCGAATGGGAGTTTAAAGACGAAAGAATCAATAGTTTCAGACGAAACAATCAATATCTTATAATTATTGAATACGATAATTCGGATTCGGAAAAATCAATTCAGGGAATTCTTTTTAAATCAACATAAGGAACTTTGAAATGTCTAATTCTGTCACACTGTTTCAACAAGAACTCGAAGGCGGTAAAACCGTCGTCAACGTTAATGAAGTGGCTGTGTGCCTTAAAAACAATATTGAAGGCTGCGAAAGAAGTGTTTTTTTTAATGGCGAGAGCGAGAAGTTTGGCGGCCCGGCGGTTTTGCATTTTTCTGTAAAAAGAGCTAAGGATTTGTTGCTCGAAGGTTGCGAATACCAAGGTTACGAATTTGCGGTAGAAACGGGCGGTAAGAAGCTTCCGAAGTTGCCTAATGTTGCGGAACTCAAAAGAATTATCGAACAGCCTGACACTTTGATTTATGTTAACGACAGCCCTTATAAGCCTTTTACAGAAGTTTTTGGGTTTCAGCAGGTATACGATGATTGTTTCAAATGCATTGACGCTATAAAAAAACTTGGGGTACCTCAAGAGGCGATGGCAATTTACGCGACGCCCGAAGAAATTTCTGTCGAAATTCATCAGGACGCTCTTGGAATAGCCTCAGGGGCGGGATTGCCCGAACAATATTACAGATTGTTGTGTCATGTTGCCGATGTTAAAGAATCTAACGGTTTGCCGGTTAAAACCGACATAAAGACGGTGGTTTTGCAGGCTTGTGATAAGAATTTCAGATTATTGTTGCCGGGCAGCAACCACCCGACTCTTCACAGAACAAAAGTCGGGGTGGGGCCGTCTCATTTTGCTTACGGTATAGCGGCTTTTTCAGACTATTGCGGAAAGAAGCGAACTTTGCAGGAATGCTTGCAAGAAGCTCTTAATTGGATAAAATTTTTAGAAAAATCGCCAAAACTTATTGAGGGGCTTAAAGAAAAAATTGCTGCCATGCCTTTGTTGCCGATGCCGGGCGCGATGGGCGCGAGCAAGGCTAAGAAGTCCGGGGCCGGAGCAGCGGCTTTTGGGGGGCGTTTTCAGTCTCTAAAAACAGAGTTAGACGGCGTTGGTGCAGTAATTTGCGCACTACCCAAAACTCATAAGACATTTTCCCCGGTATTTGATAAAAGCTTGGGCGGCGGTTGGGCAGAGGGCGGTTTGCATGTGATTGTAGGGCCCCAAGAAAGCGGAAAAAGCGCGCTTTTGCTTGCTCAGGCGCTGATTTGCGAGAAAACAATGCCTGTTTTATGCATTTCTTATGAAAATTCTTTGCGAGAATTTGTTACCAGAGCCGCTGCGAGTGTTGCAAACATAAATGTGAGCGACATGCTCAGCGTTATTACCGTTGCGGGCGGGCCTGGGGATTTTGCGAAAAAAAGCTTTGCAAGTGCGGTTGACAAGTTTCACGCCCAAATTTCACAAAATATTTATTTTTGCGGAACAGACAACGAATTAGACAGCTTTGACCCGGCGTCAGTTTGGCAGCTGGCTTCGATGATGCCGGGCGACGGGCATAAAATGGTGCTGATAGATTCGCTTAAAATGTCTGATTTTGGCGAAAACTTTGACGAACATATGAAAGCCCTTAAAAATGCCGCTCTGCAGAGTAATCTTACGATTATCATGAGCGTTCACACCGAGGCACAGCCCTTAAAGCGGCCGCATTATATCGAAGAGTCAGATTTGACGGTGCTTTCAAAGTTTCAGAGATACGCCTCGTCTATTGTGTCAATTAATACGGAAAAGCTTAATTTGAGACGCTTTGTGGCAATGATCAAAGGGCAGATCGACGCGGCATTGGTCGGCACTTTAGAGCAAAAGGCTCTGCAATTGGCCGGTGGCAAACGATACAAAAACGATTCGTTTACATATCTGCGTGTGCTGCACACAAGATTCGGCAGGCGGGAACTGATACTGAGTTTGTATCAGCCTGATGTGCTTAAGTTTTACGAATTGGCTTCGTTAACCCTCAACAGGCCTTAATCACAATATAATTATACAGCAACAGGATTATCGCATCATGAAGACAAAATTATCAGCCAATTTACCTGTTTCGACCCTTAAAGTTGGTGTCGTAGAGGCTTTGAATGTAATCGTTAAAGAATCGCAAGACGATTATAAACGCTTAATCGAAAAAGATATTGCTCCGTTTTTGTCGCCTGATTACATTTATTCAGACCAAAAACAAAAAGGCGTCAGAAGCTTGCTTAAAACATATGGTTTTCATCCTTCGGGGCGTAGCAGACCCGCCTCGGAGTTTTTGTTCAAAGACCTGCAAAATCGCGGTTCATTCAATTTCATAAACAATATAGTCGACATAAACAACCATGTTTCTTTGTGCACAAACCTGCCCATAAGCGTGTTCGATCTTGATAAAACAGGCCCCGAATTACAGCTCAGAGTCGGTGGTGATGACGAGTCTTATGTCTTTAATCGCGAAGGGCAAAACATTTCTTTAAAAAAGCTGCTTGTGGTTGCAAAAAACAACCCGTCTTCAAATGAAGCGGTCGGAAGCCCGGTAAAAGACTCTCAGGCCACTAAAGTGTTCGAAGACACAAAAAACATTCTTTTTGTGGTTTACACTTCGGCCAACATTACGACCGACGACGAAATGAACGAAATCTTAAATCAAATCGCCGCCCTCTTAAAGCAGGAAGCCGAGGCATCAGAAGTTAGCACACAAATTATAGACGCTTAATTTTAGACATTTAGAATCTTCTGAATAGTTCTGATGTCATAGTTTGCCTGAAGAAGATGGCTGGCGAAGCTGTGTCTGAACCGGTAACATTTAAAGTCTTAACCTCATTGCCATCTCTGAATTTCCGGTATTCCTGTTGCGGGGGGTACGCAACCCCGGCTTTTTGCATGCGCCGGCAAAAAATCTCCTCGATCTTCTCAGGTATTTTTTTTCATCATATAAAGATAATGATGTCTCAACATTTTACATGATAGCAAGTTAGATAATAAAAGATTTCCCCCCGAATTTGACACCACACTCAGAATGCTGTTATGATGTCCAGAACTGTATAATAACTTGTTGGGCATTTTGTGATACCATAGCCTGGCTTCAACAGGCATATTTTGGGAGGACATATGAATTACTGGCTACACCGGATATCCCACATGGCAGAACTTTCCTATCCGCTATTGAAAAAGGGAATTTTATCTATTGGCTGGGCAGATTGCTCGGAAAAAGACTTTCTATCCAAAGCCCATGATCCTCAACAGTTTGATGTAGCGTTCAAAGAGGTTTATAAAACGCTCTATAGGTCAAGATATAGTCTATGGAGATTTACTTCCGAAATGAAACAGGGCGACTGGGTATTAGTGCCGTCAGGTAATACCTTTTCAATCTTTGAACTAACAGAGGATGCGGCCTTTTGCCTCGCTGATTTGAATGTCAACGGGCTAAAGGATTGCAATGGAAAGATTATTGTTAAGGGGAATGATGGGGGGCTCTATAAAGAGACCGACGAAAAGGATTCAAATTTCATTGATCTAGGTTTCTTTCGAAAAGTAAAAACCGTTGTCGAGAATATTCCAAGATACGAATACTGTGACGCGGATCTTACTTCGCGAATGAAAATCTACAATACCAATTGCAAAATCACTGATTTGCGAGCAAGTATAGATAGTTCAATCGCCAAGTTTCGAAAAAGCGAGCCAATTAATCTTCAAGAAGAAGTAATAACCAAGACTTTACCATCAATATTTGAGCTAATTAATAGCAAATTGAATCCTGACAAATTTGAATTCTTGGTTAAGTGGTATTTGGAAAAGGTCGGTGCAACAGCCGTGATTCCAAGCAAAAACGCCAAAAAGGAGGGAGATGTTGATATCGTCGCAACCTTTGAAAGAACGAGAACAATAATTTTTGTTCAAGTAAAATTTCATAGAGATGAAACTGATGATACCGCATTAACCCAAATTTTGGAATACAGAATTTCACAAGAATCCATGGATGATGAATATTCCCGAATTGCTTGGGTTGTTACTAGCGCCGAAAAATTCTCTAAAAAGTGTATTGAGGCAGCAAGGGAAAATCGAGTTCAACTAATTAACGGTAAGCAGTTTGCAAGAATGTTGTTGGAAATAGGGATTTCCAATCTTCAACAGGCATTTTAAATGCCCAACTAAACGATCGACCGGACCGTTGGAAGCTCCTTTCAGTCGCTTCCAATTCCCTCGCTTTACAGCGCTCGGCGGCCGGTCATCGTAGGCGTTATGCTGTGAGCCGGGTTATTGGCGAAGCGAACGTATGACGATTACAGCAATAAACGCAAAGGGTAAAAAATAATGACATGGAGAACGACCAGAACACTTTTACAGCCTCAAAATCTGGACTTCAATGAGTTTGAGATTCTTACTTCCGTAATTGAGGGCGCCCGAAT
>MWDD01000092.1:0-7500 GCA_002070375.1 bacterium ADurb.Bin157
ATACTGAAGCAGATCCCTGAGAAGGTTTTTCTTAATATACACCCCGGTTATCAATCGCCCGACAACTTAAAAGGGATATCGAACGCTACTGTAATTTCGTTTGATATTCCCTCTTGCGATGAAACGGTAAAAAATGTTTATAAGCAAAATCGCACAGCAGAAGATTATCGAAAGTTATTTTTAGAATACGGGAAGCATTTTAAAACAATACCTCACCTTACCATTGGTTTAGGTAATAACACTTTACCCGGGGAGAAGTCTACCATTGATTTTGTGAGTAAAAACAGTTCAGAGGGGATAGTATTTATCGTATTCAGACCAACTAAGGGCACAGAGATGGAACATTGTAAAGCGCCTTCTGTCGGTCATTTGCATGAAATTCTCACCTATGCCAAATCTAAATTAAAGCAACCCATAACTTTAGGCTGTATGAGACCATCGGGGTTATATCGCAAAAATTTAGACATTATTTATTGGATGCACGGGGTGAAGAAGATAGTAATGCCCCACAGAACTCTTGTCACGATTTTAAAAAAGCACCAAGTTAAGATTAATATTTTTAACAATTGTTGCGCATTAAACATATGAAAATACGAGTATCATACGGCACAGCTATTTGTTTGGGCCTCTTACAAGCGAGTCAAGATGTAGAGCCGACTACTGCTTATCTTCTATACGATACGGGCTGTATCGGTAAATGTTCTTTTTGTTCAAGAGCAAACGGAAATGAAAGGTCGGCAAAGTTATCGAGAATAATCTGGCCTGAATATGATTTTGAAACTGTTTTAGAGAGATTAACAGCAGAGCCGCGACCTTTTTCGCACATTTGCCTACAAACCGGGTACAATCCGAACACAGAGCATTTGGTAAAAGAGCTGGCTATAAAGCTTGTGAATACAGGTTTATCTGTGAGCATGACATTGAGTCCTTCGCAACCGGCTCTAACTATCGAGATGTTAAACGAAGGCATAGATCATGTTGGCATAGGTCTAGACGCCGCAACTCCCGAGGGGTATGGCAAACACAAGCGTAAAGATTGGGAAAAGGACTGGCCGAATTTAAAAAATACCATGCAGCTTGTTCCGAGCAAGATTGAGGTACATTTGATCTTTGGTCTTGATGAATCTGAAGAAGATTTTATGTATCGGATTCAAGAAATTGTAGACTCAAAGGGCAAAATATCTTTGTTTGCATTTACTCCTGTAAATGGGGGGAATTCACCTTCTATGGGGGCTTATCGCAGAGTTCAAATTTTCAGATATTTGTGCGAAGGCGGTAAATTAAGATACGAAGAATGTAAGTTTGAGAAGGGGCAACTGAATAGCGTGGGTATTCAGGGGGAAGAGCTTATAAAAGCCTTAGATAACGGCGATGCTTTTAGGACATCGGGCTGTAATAAGTGCAACAGGCCCTATTACAACGAACGACCGGGGCAAGAGTTTTATAATTTCCCGCGCCCTTTGAGTGATGTGGAATTCAAACAGGCGCTTTTGCGTTCAAAACTTTTCTTTGATGATAGTTTTTTGCCCAATAAATAACGGGAGTATCCAAGAATGCTACTACCCATTTAAGCAAATAGGTAGAGATAAAAATTTGCCATAATACTTCCAGCTCAAAGACTCCCCAGAATGCCATGAGTGTGAATATTATATTATCCAACAATTGTGAGATCATTGTGGAGAAATTGTTTCTGATCCAGAGTTTTGCGGGAAATTTTTCCTTTAAGCGGTGGTAAAACCACACATCAAAGTGTTGGCTGCAAATATATGCCGTTATACTTGAGATCATAATTCTAGGCATTATTCCAAATATCGCTGACAATGGGCCTTGAATCATGTCAGAGGAATGGGGATAAAACCAAAGGCTTATTTGCATAACCACGGTTGTGGCAACCAGGGCAAAAACTCCCATCCATACGGCTTTTTTGGCTTCTTTTTTAGAGTAGCATTCACCGAGAATGTCTGTTGCCAAAAAAGATGTTCCGTAGATTATGTTTCCAAGTGTTGTAACAAATCCAAAAAGTTCTACGGTTTTCAAAACCTGTATATTTGCCAATACTGAGCTTAAGACTACCCAAGCGAACAGGCCTTCTTTTTTAAAAAATCTAAAGGCTAAAGTTATAAAGGAATAGTTAACAAACAGCATAAGGAACCAAATATAATTATTGTCTAAGCTCAAAGGGGGCCTCCGACTCCAAAATCAGTATTATCGAACAACAAATCTACGTTTTTAGATTTTAAAAGGTATTCATATTCATTTTTGAACCATTGTATCAGCTCAGGGTCGGCTTTAATATGGGTTGAATTATTAACATAAATATTTATTGTCGCGTGCTCAAAATTATCCATTACAATTTTAAGGTCGTTATTTATCATTTCTTTTGTTTGCCCTTTTATGCCGACCATTATGCAGACAGACTGAAAATATTTTTTAACTTCTTGAATCGAGTCGAAATGGATTCCCTTTTTTAGAACTTTGTTTCTGAAATATTCGTCAAAGGTTTCTATTCCTGTGATGAATGAAATAGGGACGCCAAAAAAGTCTCTAAATTCGTTTAATCTGTGTCTGTACATCCAGTGAGCTTCAAAAAAAAGTTTTTGAATATTTTTTTCGAGAACAATGTTTTTAATGTAGTTTAAAGATTGGCTTGGTATTTCGAAACAGCTACCGGAATTGATAACCTGCAGAGCATTGAAACAGCCTGAGACATTGTTTAGTACTTCCCTATTAATTGAATTAATTTCATTTTCGTCAACAGAATTATCGTGTATGTAGTCGCAAAACGTACATTTAGCCCATTTACAGGGGAACGCTTTAAGTAAGACAATTTCGCGAGGTAATGGAGGTTTATTGATTTTAGCGTATCTGGAAATATTCATGATTATCCATTAATAAATATTGATTGAGGGTTTAAAATAATGCTAAAGTCATATTTATGCAATATATAATTAAAATTTTAGTCACAGCAATTATTGTTGTCTCTGTTAGTGAGCTTTCAAAACGTTATCAAACTGCAGGGGCAATATTGGCATCTTTGCCGATGACTACGATCTTGGCTTTAATTTGGCTCTATTACGACACTCAAGATAAGATCAAAGTGGCGGATTTAGCTGGCGAAGTGCTGGTTATGGTGATTCCATCGTTAGTATTTTTTTTGGTATTGCCAATTTTTCTGAAGAAAGATTTCAGTTTTTGGGTTTCACTTGTTGGGAGCAGTGCTATTACCAGCATATGCTATTTTATGTTTTATAAAGCAATAAATATATTTACAAAATAGGAATCGGAGTGAAGACATGTATAATTTTCCGGACAATTTTTATTCAGACGTTCGTATAGAACGGATTTATCATTCGACTATCCGTATTGAAATGGGAAGGTTGGAGGAAATCAAAGAATCGGTTGATTTAGGTGCGTTTATAAGGCTTTTTGACGGGAGTCGATGGTATTATTCATCAACAACGGCTTTAGACAGCATTGATAAAGAGTTGGCAAACTTAGCTAGTTTGGCAAAAGCGAACAAAGAAATAAACAATCATCCTGTAGTAAAAAGAATGCAGCGAAACATCTGCAAACAAACTATTTATCAGGAAAACAGCGTTGAAAAGGTAAACTTACAAGATAAGCTGAAATTGCTTGAAAGTTATTCAAAACTAGCGATAAACGATTCGGAGATAAATCATTGGAACATAGTATATTCAGACAAGAATTTAAAAAAGAATTTTTATTCTAGCATTGGCAGCGATATCGAATTTGACACTCAAATAGCCGGTGTCAGGCTGGCTTTCAGATTTGGAAGCGGTGCAAACAGTTTTACAGAAATGTGGTGCAAAGCTGATGTATGCTATGAAAAAATCACCGATTTGCATACTGAGTGCCAAAAAAGAATAGATCAGGCCAAGGACTTTTATAAAAATGCGGAAACCATACCAGGAGGGAATTACACGGTAGTTTTATCTCCGATGGCTGCGGGGATTTTTGCGCATGAAAGCTTTGGGCACAAAAGTGAAGCAGATTTTATGGTTGGTGACGAAGAGATGCTTAAAGAATGGCAGCTAGGTAAGCGTGTAGGCTCAGAGAAACTAAGCATTGTCGATGACGGAAATGCTTTTGGGAGCGGCTATGTGCCATTTGATGATGAGGGTACCAAAGCGGCAAAAACAGTGTTAATCGAAAACGGAATACTTAGAGGACGGCTTCACAGTTCTGTAACCGCATCAAGCTTAAATGAAGATGTAACCGGGAATGCTCGAGGGATGAATTTTGAATATGAGCCAATTGTAAGAATGACCTGCACTTATATTGAGGCCGGAAGCATAACAAAAGAACAACTTATATCAGAGATCAAGTATGGGATATTAGTTGATACCGTTAAGCACGGTTCAGGAATGTCTACCTTTACTTTAGCCCCTTCTATGGCTTATTTAATAGAAAACGGGCAAATAAGCAAACCGGTAAAATTTTCTGTAATAACAGGAAATGTAATGAAAACTCTTGACCAAATAGACGGGGTATCTGACAAACTAGAGCTGCTTAGCTTTGTAGGGGGCGGATGCGGCAAAATGGAGCAATTTCCGTTATCTGTGGGTTTTGGAGGCCCATTTGTCAGAGTAAAAGAAATCAATGTACAATAAGGAAAGCACATAATGAGAGAAAAAATAACAGAAATATTGCAGCAGACATCATTAAGCCTAGGACAAAGTGAAATTAAAGCGGTAAGAAGAAAAATATCCAAAAGAACCGGTTGTCGCGTTTACAATGATTATAACATAGGTATTTCGGGAGCAATAGGCGAAGCTGATGAAGAAGAACTATACGCTAAGGCCGAAAAGAATTTAAGTTACAAAATAAACTATCCGGTTGAGGCTACCAAGAACAAAAAGGTTTCTATAAACCTAGATGAATGTAACCTAAGTGACAATGATTTGTTTGAGGCGGTTGAAAAAATACTGAGAAAAACGGCAGAGCGGCACAGTAATTTTACTGTAAATCATAAAGCCAATTTAAACACAGTTGAATTAAGTATAGAAAATGAAGGACAAACAAAGCTTTTTCACAGAGACAAATTTGCAGAATTAGGTTTACTGCTAAAGAAGCGCGGGTCGTCAGACATACTTGACACGGCATTTTCTTATGTTGGGAGAAATGTAAATTCTGACAAAATCATTGAGTCTGTATCGGAGCTAATTACTGCATTTGATCGGGAAGAGCAGCTACCCGGCGAGGCATTGCCGATAATATTACACGACAAAGAACTGACAAAGATTTTCCAAAAGGATCTTAACGGGAAACTATTCGGGAATAAAGCATCATTGTTTCAGGAACAACTTGGAATGAACGTTTTTAATGAAAAGTTCAGTTTAAAAATAGCAACCGACCCGAGAGAGAGTTTTATGCCCATATTTGATTCTGAAGGAACAATTCCTGAAGAAGGGTTGACTTGGCTGATAAGAGATGGAAAAATCATAAGACCCTATGCAGACAAGAGAACTGCAAAGATGTATGATTATGAAAACACGGGCTGCGCAGGCGGCACCTATGACAGCGTTCCGACACTCACTGCCCCACATTTGGAAATCATTCCCGGCAAACAGTCATTAAAAAGTTTGTTAAACGGGAAAAATGGGATTTTAATAATGATAGCAGGGGGCGGCGATTTCACTCCTGACGGAATCTACGCTTCTCCTGTGCAACTGGCATATCTTACGGACGGGGAAAGATTACTCGGCAGACTGCCGCATTTTACCGTAAAAGGTTCAATTTACGACATATTTGGTAAAGATTTTATAGGTCTAAGTTCTGACAAACACTTTACAGTTGGCAATGAAAGACTGTTTGTAACAAATATGGAGATAAAAGCGCTATAGAATTATTTATCAGGGATTTTAGAAACACTGCATCTCGATAGAGAATTGTTTGTGGTCTTTGCACCTGAATAAATACAAGCATCCTGCATCACCCCACATAAGATCGACCATTTCTTCTGAGTCGATTTGTG
The DNA here is from genome assembly GCA_002070375.1 of bacterium ADurb.Bin157. GTDB lineage: Bacteria > Muiribacteriota > Ozemobacteria > Ozemobacterales > Ozemobacteraceae > MWDD01. The sequence continues at coordinate 5,996 of MWDD01000092.1, forward strand.
CGATAAATTGGGGTGTGCACCCTGCTTCGGGGCAAGCTTGGCTTCCCTCGCCCTGTATCCAGATAGGGAAACCGCCGAGTGTTGTTGAAGGTTCCATATCGCACCCAATTTCTAAACCGTAATCTTCATAAACACTTATGGGGTCGTCAGAATCAAGTTCTTCACATAATTCAGCTATTTCAGGGTAATTTGTTTCGATTGTTTCGTAATCAGGCAAAACAAAAACCCTATTCAAAGTACAAGAACAAGGAATAAATTTAGAATTAACTCCAAACCCGTCAACAAATTTATCAGGGTTTGGATTTTTATGTTCAACTACAGCCCATTGGCCGATTTCCTCGGACTGTCTTCCAATGGGCATGCAATTAAAACAATAAAAAACTGAAAACAGAGATCCGGAAGGTTTAAAGTTTTTATCATATTTTTCACGAAACTGAAAAACAAAACTTAATTTATTATTACATTGAGGACAAATTAAATGTTTGTCCCCATTTTCGGCATAAGCGGGGCCGGCAAATCTAACCTCAGCTGCCATGGAATTATTGAAACCGGTTTTTGAAGGAACAACTTTAACACATTCTTTTCTAAGTGCATTTAAGGCAGCTTTAAGTTTATTTTCGGTCATATTTTATCCTTATGATTATTTAGGCATAGTGCTGAAATGTTCATTAATAATAAACCATTTACCGTCATCAGCCACCCAGGCTAATGTTCCTCTACCCGGGGTTGAGAATCGCTTCCCTTGAATGGTGCCGATCCACTTATATTCAAAGGTACAAGTTGCAAAATCGTCGGTAATTATGTTCCAATCGAGTTTATTAACCAAAAATTTTTCATCTTTAATAATAGAAAACGTTTTGCTCAAAATGCCGCAAATTTGATCACGGCCGCGATAAGTGCCTTCAGTGAATATAACGGTGCAATTAGGATGATAAAACGATGCAGAAGCGGTTCCGTCTTGAGTATCGAGCGCTTTCAAAAAATCATTAAATGTGTCAAATATTTTGTTTTTCATGAGAGTTAGAATACCAGTAATGAAGGATAAGGTCAACAAGAAAGAGGAAAATGATAAAAAACCGGCATAAGGTGCCAAATTTTAAGCATAATTTTGATAATGCAGCAATAAAAAGCACAAAAATAGCGGAAAATAGCTGGCACACTTATTGCTACTGAGATGAATATATAATATTTAACGGAGAATTTTAATGAAAAAGTTTCTTGGTATCGTTCTTATCGCGTTCTTTATCTCTTTATCACTAACTCCTGCAGTTACAGGGAATGAGCTCGATAATCAAACAAAAGTAACAATTATTAAAGAGTTCAGTGAAAAGGGATTACGTCAAGAAATGTGGGTTTGGGCTTCATTAGAAGAAGAATTAAATGCAGCTCAAAGTGGTTGGGTGCCGGTTGTTCCTCCTGTCGATGCAGAAAATGCGATTGATTTGGCAGTAAAAAATATAAACACATATATATCTTTAATAAACAATGAAAAGCATTTAAACCAA
>MWDD01000093.1 GCA_002070375.1 bacterium ADurb.Bin157
GGTCAGCCGATATGACTCACGCTAACGGATGAAACACCTGTAAGAATTGATACAGGCCTAAAAAGATTGAATTTTTTGAATACCGCCTTTTGGCGGTATTTTTTTATGCATAATTATCATATTTTTGAGTGATTTAATGATAATATTATCGATTTATTTATTTTTATCGTTAAATATGATAACATTATCGGTATTTATTTAAATATGTGATATAAAACTGATAATATTGTGTTGTTGTCGATAATGTGATGGTTTTTTTCTGGTTTTTGTTTGCGGTTTTTTTTATGTTGGTTCGTAAAATTTACGTTTTGTATTTTTTATTTTTTGTTTTTTGCTTTTTTGGGGGGTGAGCCGGGCTGCCGACGGTAGGGGATTTGTGGAAAGCAGTTTTTTTTGTTCTTTAAAATAATAAAATAATGTACAACGTGGGGTTGCGCTTTTTTATAAAATTTGAGTATAATGAAAGAACACGGAACTAATTGAATGGTTTTATTCAGTATAAGAGTATAACAACAAGGGGGTTGCCAATATGAGGCACCAATCAGTAGTAGCACGTAAAACAGTATTAGACCGGTTCGTTTTTCTTTCGTTAGCCGTTTTGTTTTTTGTATCGGCTTCAGCGGCTTTTGCCGCCCCCAACACGTTAAGAGAAACCAAAACTTATAAGCAACCTAAGCAGGTTAATGCCAAAAACCCAAAGGCTCTTTATAAGCAAATTATGTTGCGTATTGATGAAATTGAACAACGCGCGCCCCAGTGCCAAACGGAGATATTTGGCTTGCGCGATGATATAAATCAGTTCTATTCTTTTGTTGTTGCCGATTTGACCGATCCCGTCGACAAGACCGGCAAACCTATAGTCGCAGACCTTCAAAAGGGTAACGACATGTATGAAAATTGCGAGGGCTTAAATGATGAATCCTTAAAAAGAGCTTTGTTGAAGTTGGTAAACAACCATATTTCCGTTGGTTATCAGAGAGCTCAAGACCTCGTGTTCGGTGATTTAGACAACAGAGACGGCTGGGTTGAATGCGTTTATACCGGCAGAAAACTTAAAACAGCCGGAGAACCTTCTGCGACTAATATGAATATTGAACATACTTGGCCTCAGTCTAAGGGCGCTAAAGGTATCGCGAAATGTGATCTTCACCATCTTTTCCCGGCAGATTCGAAAGCTAACGGTATCAGAGGCAATAACCCCTTCGGATTTGTATTAAGACCTTCCTGGGAAGAAGGCGGAAGCAAGACTGACCGCGATGTGTTTGAAGTTCGTAAAGAGCAGCGCGGCAATACCGCTCGCGGTATGTTCTACTTCGCTATTCGCTATAATATGCACATAGACGATGCCGAAGAAGCAACTTTGAGAAAATGGCACAAAGAAGATCCTGTTGATCAGAATGAAAAGAAACGCAACGACAGAGTTCAGAATTTCCAGAATAACAGAAACCCGTTTGTTGACAGACCTGATTTTGTTGATATGATCAGCGATTTTTAATTGATATTGATTAGACACCTCATATTTACGGCAGTGCAGGCTTAGGCCTGCGCTGTCTTTTCTATTAATATGAATTAGTATGGAATGACATTTTATGTTATACTGTCCAAAATTTTAAACGGCGGTATGTATGAAAAACACTATATTAGAAAGATTTCTTAAATACACGGCTATAAATACTCGTTCAGACGATGAATCAACACAAACACCCTCGACACTCGGACAGTTTGATTTAGCACGCGTTGTTGAATCTGAGCTTAAAGCTATGGGGCTATGCGATGTTGTGTTAGACGAAAAGTGTTATTTGACGGCAATGTTGCCTACTAACAGCGACAAAAACAGGCCGGCAATAGGTTTTATCGCCCATCTTGATACTTCTCCCGATTCTTCGGGTGAAAATGTTAAACCTCAAGTTATAAGAGGCTACCAAGGCGAAGTTATAAAGCTCGGAAACACTTCTTATATACTTGATCCCGAGGAATACACCTGTCTAAAAAGCTGTATCGGCCAAGACATCGTTACCACAGACGGAACCACCCTATTGGGTGCCGATAATAAGGCGGGCGTCTGCGAAATAATTTGCGCGATTGAGTATTTGTTGGCGCACCCCGAAATAGAACACGGAGATGTATTTGTAGGTTTCACGCCTGATGAAGAAATCGGACGCGGCGCGGACTTTTTCCCCTTAGACCGTTTTAAAGCTTCTTGGGCCTACACAATAGACGGCGGCCCTCTCGGTGAGCTTGAATACGAAAACTTCAATGCGGCGCAGGCGGTTATTGAGTTTGAGGGGGTCAATATACATCCGGGCAGCGCAAAAGGCTTTATGGTGAACAGCCAAACATTGGCCGCTGAATTTCACGCGACCATGCCGGCAGCAGAAACCCCCGAAAATACTGACGGTTACGAGGGCTTTTTCCATTTAATCGACATGAGCGGAAGCGTAGAAAAGAGTAAATTGGTTTACTTGATTCGCGATTTTGACAAAGAAAATTTCGAGGCCAGAAAAACTTTTTTGGCCAAAAAGACGGCAGAGCTTAATGAGCGCTTTGAAAAGCCTCGCGCAACCCTTTCGATTAAGGATTCTTATAAAAATATGCGCGAAAAGGTTGAAGAACACCCGCATGTTATTGAAATCGCAAAAAATGCAATGGAACAGGCGGGGGTAACGCCCCATATAGTGCCTATAAGAGGTGGAACTGACGGAGCGCGACTATCTTACATGGGGTTGCCCTGCCCCAATATTTTTACGGGCGGATACAATTTTCACGGAAGGCATGAGTTCATATCTCTTGATTCGATGGTGAAGGCGGTCGAGACAATAGTTAAGATAGCAGAAAATATTTAGCAGATGTTTCCCAAAGAAACAAAAATTTATGTTGAAGGCGATTCGGTTGATGTGAGTAACTTAGCCGAAAACTCAGCGGTTGCATCGGGCTCCGGCTGGGGACAAATCTCTGAGGGACTTGTTGAAAGGGTTGAATCTCAAGAAGATAAAGCCTGTGTTTTGTTCAAAATAACCACGACCGGGGGGCATACCATATCGTGCACCCCCGATCATTGTTTTTATGCGCGAATTGACCCTTCGGTCAAGTGTTATTCTGTGTATTTGCAGGAGCGTTCTTCGTTGGGTTTCAGGCTTGGTGTCAGTTTTGACCTAATCGGAGAGCTGACTCTGCCGTCATCGCACAGTGCCAAATTTGACAAAAAGGCTTTGGGCGAGGTAACTGACAGGATTTGGATAATAGAAAACACCGGAAGCCTTGCCGAGGCGAATTTTATTCAAAAGTTTTCTGTTTATCGGTATGGGATACCCGACATCCCTTTTCAGGCAAAAAAGACAGATTTAATCGATATAGGCAACGATTTTACAAAAATGATTTTTGAGAACATTGATACTCCTTCAAAGGCTAAGGCATTGTTGGATGATTCGTTCATGTTTTTGGACTCTCCTCATGTCACGATGCGTTTTTCTGATTCAAATGCGCCTGTAAGCAGTTCAATTCAGTTTACTATTTTTGGCGGGCCCGAGAGGCCTGATGGTCGGGGTTTTTCAAATCTTATTCAGATTAGCGGGGCGAAGGATCAAAATCTTAAGGGTGAGGGTGAGAAGACTGTAAGAAGGCGCAAGAGCATTCATGGCAATTGGCAATTAGAGATAACCAGAGACGATTTAGACGAAGCGGAGCTTTTTGTTAAGACTTTATCGCATTTAGACAACCTTGAAGTTATCAAGAAGATTCAGATTTCAAAAAATCATTCGTATTATGTGCTTCCTGTTTCTCATGTAAAGCGCGGCATGTCTGTTCCTATAGTTAACAATAAGGGAAAAATCGAAGAAGATTCTGTGTGCGGTATAGAGATTGAGGATTATGAAGGCCCGCTTTATTTGCCGCGTATATCAGATTATCGAAATTTGATTGCGAACGGTTTTTTTGTTGGAGCATAGTTAAAGATTGAGAGTAAAATGGATAAAATAGACACAATTATAAATCAGTTAAACGACCGGCAGCGCGAAGCGGTTAAGCAAACTCAGGGCCCTTTGTTGGTTGTTGCGGGTGCCGGTTCGGGTAAAACTAAGATGCTCACGGTTCGCATAGCGTATTTAATCGAGCGTTGCGGTGTTGATGCGAGTGAAATTTTGGCTGTGACTTTCACGAATAAAGCGGCGCGTGAGATGCGCGAGCGTGTTCGTTCGATGGTTTCTGAGGGGGATAAGGTCAGTTTAACTACTTTCCACTCTTTTTGTTGCGGGCTTTTGCGCAGATGGCAGCAGTATGCCGGTTTTTCGACGGCCTTTACCATCTATGACGACTCTGACAGCGAAAAGCTGATGAAGAATGTTTTAAAAGAGTTAAAGATTAACACCAAAGCTCTTACTCCAAAAACTGTGTTAGAGTGTATTTCTTCTGCGAAGAACGAACTTATAGAGCCGTATGATTATTGCGCTTCTGTGGGCAATTCGCCCGCGTCGGCCAATATTCAAAAGATTTACGAAGCCTATCAAAACGCTCTTATGGCCAACCAGGCCGTTGATTTTGATGATTTAATATTTAAGACGTATTTGATGCTAAAAAATCATCCTGAGCTCCTAGAATCGCTTCAGCGTCGTTATAAATATTTTTTGGTCGATGAGTATCAGGATACTAACCACGCGCAGTATAGGCTTATATCTATGATTTCTTCCGCGTCGGGCAATCTTTGTGTTGTGGGCGACGAAGACCAGTCTATTTACAGTTGGCGCGGCGCCACCATCAGAAATATTCAGGATTTTGCCTCTGATTTTCCGGGCGCGCGCGTTGTAAAGCTAGAGCAGAATTATCGTTCGACGCAAATTATTTTAGACGCGGCCGGCGCGGTTATCGCGAAGAATGCGAGTGCTCACCCCAAAAAGCTTTGGACAGAGAAGGCGGGCGGTGACAAGCTGGTGTTTTATCGAGCAGCCGATGACCGTGAAGAAGCTTCTTGGATCGTCAGAAAAATAGATTCGTTGCGTGCCGAAGGTTATGGCTACAGCGATTTCGCGGTTTTGTTTCGCATGAACAGCTTGAGCCGGCCGATAGAACAGGCTTTGCAACGTTCGGGCGTGCCCTACGACATTACCGGTGGCACCAAGTTTTTTGATCGCCGCGAAGTTAAAGATATTTTGGCTTATCTGCGTTTTATCGATAACCCGCGCGACGGTATTTCGTTGGAACGCATTATAAACACGCCAAAGCGCGGTATTGGCGCCGGCGCGATTGAAAAACTGTATGCCATGGGTGAAGAGTCTCTATGGGAAGCCGTTTGCGTTGAGGCCAACAAGTCTCAAACTTCAAAGGTCGGCAAATTTTTTATTCAGATGATTTCTTTTATGGAGTCTGCTGCGGAGCTGCCTGTTTCGGTTTTGTGCCGCAAGATTATTGATGAAATCGAATACATGGATTACCTTAAAAACGACGACCCCGAGACGGCAGAAGACCGCAAAAACAACGTAGAGGCTTTGGTTTCAGACATCAGGTATCAAGAAGAAGACAATTCTGATCTAAAACTTCATAATTATCTCGAAAACATTGCTTTGCACGCGGCTGCCGATGATATCGACGAGTCTGCCGAAAAAGTTCATTTAATGACCTTGCACAACGCAAAGGGGCTCGAGTTCCCGGTTGTTTTTATGGTTGCCATGGAAGAAGGCGTGTTCCCGCACCATTCGTCGAAAGATTCGCCCGATCAGCTTGAAGAAGAGCGCCGCCTCGCCTATGTCGGCATGACGCGTGCCTGCAAAAAGCTTCTTATGAGCGCGTCAGGCAGGCGCATGATTTTCGGAGGCTGGAACGCGAATCTCGTTTCCCGTTTCATTGCCGAAGTGCCGGTCAATTTGTTTGAGGGAAGGGGCGTATTGACGCCTGCTTCAGCCTTAGCAAGCCGCTACGGCTCTGCTGCGCCTTCGTCGGCTACTTCCCAAACATCTGCAATTCCGGGGGCGGTTAAAAGCAAGGTGGTGGGGTCGCCTTTTGCGGGAATGAGCGGTGCAAAATGGAGCAAAGAAAAAAATACTGATAGACAAAGTAACGGTGAAAGCGGTAATATGTTAAATCTGAAACCCGGAGTAAAAGTTGCACATCATGTTTTCGGTTATGGTATAATCGAAGAAGTTAACGGGACGACGCTGTCTGATTTTAGGATTAAAATAAATTTCGACGATGCGGGGTCTAAAACATTACTCTTGCAGTATACTTCGCTTCGGGTTATAAATGAGCAGTGAGAATTATTATAGGAGGCTTAGGATGTCTTTTTTGAGATTTGTCTGGAAACTATTTGTGATGGCCGGAGTTTTTGGAGTTGGCTACGTTATTGGTCGTGAACACAGTTTTGAAGAAGAAGAACAGTGGAATCGCGATGAGAAAAACAGTGGTTCCGAATGCAAAAAGGAAACCGAAGGCGCAAGTGAAGTTGATTTTGAGTTTGAAGACGAAGAAGCTGTTTCTGTTTCGTTGGTAGGAAGCTTCAATGATTGGAGCAAGTCTGCTAATCCCATGAAAAAAGAAGACGGCATTTGGAAATGCACATTAAATCTGCTTCCCGGAAAATATGAATATCAGTTTGTGGTAAATGACACCGATTGGAAAGCTGACCCTAAGACTGATACTGTAAAAAATAAATACGAAGGTGTAAATTCCGTTATTGAAATCAAATAATAGCGAAATACGATCTTTTTTCTGAAATGGCTAAAAAAATATATGTAGAAGAAATCTGCGACCGTGAGACGCTTAAGTCTTTTATCGACCGTTTTCGTCGTCTTACCGGTTTGACAGTGACTCCCTTCAATGAACGGGGCGAGCTTTTGGTCGGTGACATCGAAAAGGTGCTTCCCGGCATGAAAGATGCCTCAGAATTTGTTCATTACCCTTCATCTGATCTCATTGAACGCCCCGACGGCTCAGTCGTAAGGTTGATCAAGTTAGAATACCGAGCTTGCTTCTTTTGTGCGGTTCTTATCGGTCCTTTTATAATTGATGAATCGAAATACACGGGAAGCGAAAAATACCCGGTATTAGATGACGAAAAAATCGGCGGTGCAGTTGATTCCGTTAACAGTTTTTTCATGCAAATGGTCGATTTAGCCTATGAAAAAGAAGAGTTAGCGCGACGACAAAAGATTTTGTCGGTTCTTGAAGAAGCATCGACTAAAATGAACTCAGGCATAGAGTTTCAGCATATTCTCGAATCTATGATGGATATTGCCATCGAGATTACGGGTGCCACATGCGGGTCGCTTCTTTTGCGCAAAGAGGGTAAAAACTATCTTGAAGTCGCGTTTGCGCGCGGCAAATACCCTCAAGAGGTAAAGAAAATTCGTGTTCCTTTCGGGCACGGTATTACGGGTTGGGTTGCAGCTAACAAGGTTTCATTAAATGTGCCTAACGTTTTGTTAGAGCCTCTGTTTATCGAGACTCCCGAGTCTATTTATTCTGAGTTAGCTGTTCCTTTGTTTGTTTCAGATGATCTTATCGGTGTAGTGGTTGTTGATTCATCAGAGATAAACGCTTTTTCAAAAGACGATGTGCTTTATTTGAATACTTTGTCTTCAATGGTTACAAAGGTTCTTGAGAATGCTCGTCTTCTTTCGGAATCGAATCAAAAGGTCAGGGAGCTTTCTAGGGTATTTTCAATTTCAGAAACCCTTTCGGTTCGAACTCTCGACTGCGACGGATATAAGACAATTTTAAGAGAAGTGTGCGAAGCAACCGGCACTGACGCGTCTGCTTTAATGCTCTTTTCGAGCGATATAGAGCAACTTTACATGCATACTTCGTTTGGGTTGCCCGAAGAATTGGACAATCTGATAGTTTCAACCGGAAAAGGCTATCATGGTTGGGTTTCGGCTCATCGCAAGCCTTTGATTATCAATGATGTTCAAAGAGACAACACTATTAGTTATGCGAATTTCTTAGACCAGTTTGCAAGAGCCTTGCTGATTGTGCCGTTAATTACTGTTGACGATCGCTTGGTAGGCACCCTTTCTGTTTTTCAGGTTGATGAAATTGACAAAATGGATGCGGCTCGTCAAGAGCTTTTGAACACTATCGGCCGTCTTATTACTTCACACGTTGAAAATGAGCGTCTCTTTAATGATTCGCGGCGCAAATTGGATTATCTTTCAACTCTTTACAAAGTTGGGTCTTCAGTTTCGCGAACTCTCAACATAAACCGATTGTTTGACACTATATTGCAGCAGGTTCAAGAAGTTGTAAACGTTGAAAACTGCTCTTTTATGGGTTTTGACAAAATAACAAAAACCCTTTCGTTAGACGCGGCAATAGGCTTGCCAAGCGACATGGTCGGGCAGGTTCAGGTTAAGCTCGGCGAAGGCGTAGCCGGCTGGGTTGCAAAAAATTGTCAGCCTGTTCTTCTTAAAGATGTGTCGAAAGATTCGAGATTTGCAAACCACCACGCGCGAATGGACTACAAAACAAGATCGGTGCTTTCGGTGCCGATAATGCATGACCGTGAGCTTTTAGGCGTTTTAAATGTTAATAACAAGCGTAGCGGCGAAGCGTTTTTTGAAGACGATTTAAATCTGTTGCTGGGAATATCCGGTCAGATTTCTCAGGCCATCGCAAATGCGCGTTTGCACGAAAGAACCGACACGCAGGTCGCTGAGTTGAGTCTTATTCAAGAGTTGGGTAAGGCAATAAACTCATCATTAGACCTTGATTCTGTTTTGAATTACTTTATCGATATGACAAG
>MWDD01000094.1 GCA_002070375.1 bacterium ADurb.Bin157
GCTTTAATCGTAGATTTTCCTGTAAACAGTTTCTACGACACATACGCTCTCATGGGAAACGGCATATGCCACTGCAACGACATTTGGTTTTTTGCCGAAAATCTTGCTCAAAATGCGGCAAACAGAGTTAAAAAACTTATAAACTCCAGACACGATTAATAGAAATATTCAGAATACTCATACAAAATTCCGGAGTTTTGTTATTACTACTTTATAAATATTATTTTATTGTGTATAATTCTAGAGAGTGTGTTTCCAAAATACCAGACAATGGTAAAGTATCGTATTTCTAATTATTCTTAGGTGCTCAATATTAATCATTCGAATACAAAAAACAGAGAAGGAATAACTCTTCCTGAAATAATCGTTGCAACGCTTATATTGTGCCTTGCAATGATTCCTATTGCAGGGCTTATGGGCTATGGCGGCAAAGCCACTCTTAAAGACGCACGACGAATAACAGCAATTCAAATGCTCGACAAAACCATGCGTAATTTACTTTCAGAGCCTTTCAATGAAATTCCAAGAGGCAATAACATTGTTAAATCATTCAATAACGTTAGCTTAGGTGACATCAAAGCCTCAAATGGCGTAACTTACTCAGTTAAACTGACTTCTCAGTATGTGACCACAAATTTTGATTACAACCCTGTAAATGTACATACTGCTACATTTAATGAAACCAGTCCTAAACCGGCTGACTTTGGTTCGGTTGAGTCATTAACTTTAACCGACAGTGTTCTCAGGTTATCGCTAACGATTTCATGGATAGAAGAAAAAAGCAAAGAGGTACAGGTTTCTGCTCTTACTTATCGCGCAAATTTTTCACGGAGAACCATATGAAACCCATTAACTCAAAAAGTGGAATGGCAATAGTTTTGGTAATGACCCTAACAATGGGTCTGCTGATTCTCGGTTCTTCTTATCTAAAATCTATCTCCCAGCGTTCAAATCACAACACAATTGAACTAGGCAGTATACAAGCTGATTTGCTGGCTGAAGGAATAACCCAAATCGCTATGCTTAAACTCAAAGAGTTACCCGGCCCCCTTTATTATGCGGCTCTTTGCAAAGCTAAAGGAAACGGCAATGGACCACTTGACACGTATAGCGGCGATGCTGTTCTCAACGGAGCGATAAAAAACGAATTTAGTGCAAAATATTCAACGACTTTTACCATGCTGCCTTCTAAGCTATACGAAGACATGAACGCAAAAATCACGGTAGTTCTTAATTTAAGCCGTCCTGACGGAAGAGATTACGAAAGACAGATTGAAAGGACTGTTTCAGGTGAAAGAAAACTTTCGGGTAAATAAAAAACACGCCTTTACTCTTGTCGAAATCCTCATTGCGTCAGGGTTATTGTCATTATTTATTTTGGCAGCCTTTTCATTATACAGATCAGGCTCTAAGAATTTCATAATAGGCTCTTGGCGTGCAGAAGAACAAAAAACCATTCAAACATTTGCTTCTGTTCTTTCAAAAGACCTTTCTCAGGCTTCGTCTGATTTATTTTCCATATCTTCAGACGGCACCTGTAATTCATTGCTGAACACACCTATTTACATAAATAAAAAGATGTATTCAAAAACTAACGTACCCGTATTTCTGAATATAAGCGAGAACAAATGGCAATGCCTTCTTGCATTTTCCGCCTCTCATCCACACATAGAAGCATCTGTATTTAATGCTGAAACAATTGGGAGCTGGTCAGGCGTAACTATATGGGGAAAAAATGGCAAGATCAGATATCAAAGAACAGGCGCCCCGGAGACCTTTTCTTCTGAACCCACAAATATTCCTGCAAGCATTATAGGGTTTCCCGGGACTCCAATGTTAGGTGCGGGACAACGATTTATATCTAACCCGGACTATAATAGAACCCAAACCTACGATACTTCGATCGAAGAAATTGCTGTAATGTGTAAAGGTGCAGACACAGACAAACCAAATTCGCTGGAATTTATAATTAAAAGCATAAGAAGAGAGGGCGGGAAAAAAACCGAATCAGAAATCACTCAGAACATATTAGTAAAATTGGCATCTCAAACTGCCACAATAGGATTTTAGAGGTATATTTCAATGAAATTTAAATTATATATTTTTATTTTGAGCTTATTTATGGTCGCAGCCGCGACCTTAACCTTATCTGCTGTCGAAAAGCAATTTGGCTATGTAAATGGTGAGAAGCTTATTAGACTTCACCCTTTAATGAAGCAATTTGATCCTTCGACTCAAAGGTTTATAAACACTGCCTCTCAGCCTAAGCCTGACGAAGACCCCGAAGCTTATATCAAAAGACTTTCAGAAGAACAACAAAAAATTGCACTTTTAATAAGCCGGCTAGATTCTGAATATGGTCAAAAGGTTACAGGCAGAAGTTTGGCTGCGCAAAAACTGTGGTGGGTATTTTGGAAACGCCGCGAAAGTTTTAAAGTTCAATATGATTTAATTTCCGAAGCCATTACTCAAGCAAAATTGCATGGTGACTTTTTCTTAAACACTCCCTCACCATGGACTATGTTTCCTATTGTTAAAGCTATTTCAAGTTCAATCAACGATGCCTTAGAGCATCTGAAAAAAGGAAAAAAATTAGAAATTATCTTTGACACGTCTGTTTTTCTTCCATTCAGCACCAAGTTCATTAAATCGGACGAATTTGTTGCCAACCGCCACCAAGCATTATGGCAGGGCAGAGCTGTAAGCAAAGACGAATTGTTTTATGCCGCATTAGGCATTAAAGATTCAATAATTAAAAATTTTCCTGCAATGAGTCATAAGCCCTTTTTAGCCGGAGCTGTAGATTTAACAAAAGATTCAGAAGAGCTTTTACAAGCTATTACACTTAGAACCCCTTATCTTGAAGAAATAAAAGAGGATATAAAAGAATAATGAACCTGAAAAAAATATTAGCCGTATTTATTGTTACCTTTCATTGTTTAACTTTTTCTTGCACGCCTTCGATTTGTGCTCCTGCCATGTATTCGGTTGACTATAAACTGGTTATAGCTTTACATCCGCAGATGGGCAACTATGACATGGTTATTGGCAGACATTTACGCAATGACATTGATTTTTCAGATTATAATGTAAAAGCGCGCGTAAATGAAGAAATAGCCAAACTTACTAAAGCTGCCCAAAAGAAATCAGACGATATTATGCAAAAAATGTTTGAATTAGAAAACAAAATATCACAAATGGAAGAGAGTTACTCACAACCAACTGATTACATGCCGGACATGAAAAGATTTGCAGGTGATAACACCAGAAAAACCCGAGAAAAACGCATTGAAAGAATGAAGGCTGAACTCAAAAAGCTAAATGAAGAAAACATAAAAATTTGGGACGATGTGATGAACCCGATGTATTATACGCGCGAACAGTCTAACCGCATAGTTACAGAAGTTTTAAACGAAATAGATCTGATATTAAACGATATTTCAATTAAAAGAGGCGGTGCCTTGATTATTGACAGCGATTATCAGGCAATTCAAACTGCCCCCACAAAAATTGGAAGCGTACCGGCTATTGGCGGTGATCCTTTAAGTATCAGACTTTATCAAAGTTTGATTAGTGCGAACGTTATTCCGGAGTTACCGGGCGTATATAAAACCGACCCTGAGCTGGCACAATACGCCTCTTTTGCAAGAAAAGACATGGAAGAAAGTTTCGACAAGAATATTTCTACACAAATATCCAAAAGCCCACTTTTTTCAGCTGTACCGGGAGTAAGAGGACGCCTTGTCTTAGTTGGGAATACTGACTTTGATTTAACTCTTGAAGTTGTTGAAAAAATATTTATAAAACACGGGATAAGAAATGATGTGGCGACTCGAATTCTTAACCTAATTAAGTAAATACGGAGTAATATCATGAAAAAAAGCCTGTTACTGACATTACTGTTTTCTGTGTTTTGCACATCTTCTTGTCTATTTGCACAAGCCGTACAATATAAAAGAAACGGCGAGTGTTATCTTTTAATTGGGCACGATAATGCCACTTACAGAGGCGTTTATAGATTAAACAATCCCTCAGGTGAATCAGACGGCAACCCGGTAGGTCAAAAATTATTTGATCCGCGCGCTTCATACGGAATATACGTGGATTTAGACAGACAAATATTTACATTTTCACAAAACACAGAGCCCACTTATTCATATAGCACCGGCTGGACTCTTAAGCGCTTATTAAAAGCACCGGGCGGAATAGGCTTATGGGGAGCTCATTGCGACACAAGAAAAGCCTACCATGTGCCTACCGAAAACAAAACATACAATGAAGCAGGGAAACCTGTTTATACAACTGTAGGGCCAATGGGCAACGGCTCTAATCCAACTTCATGGGACCCATCAAACGTATGTTGGACCTGGTCAGGAGTAGTTAAACCTATAATCAAAGAATCCAAAAGATGGTATTTCAAAAAAACTGTGCATTACTGTTGCAACCCCGGCTGTTCTATTACAAATGGTCTCGGTGATGGCTATTGGTGTTATTTCGTCGATGTAGATTCACAGGGTTACGGCACTATTCCTAATGGTGCTTGGTGGCAATCAAGAGATCCTGACCCCCCGGGACGCCCCGGCAATGTATTCTACTGGGACAGGTCAGAAAGAAAACACACTTTTTACGATCTTAACTACTGGAAAAAATCTTTCGGCGTTTGGTCAGCTTCTAACAATGTTGTCAGCAAGCTATACCGCGCAAAAGTCGGAACAATATATGATGAAATAGTTAAGAGATCGCAAATATCCGCATGCCTTAACTATTGTTGCGTTAATGGAAGCAAAGCAAACTCTTTTGTAGCTCAGCCCAAGTATGTTTCTCTTGCCATGTCTCCCTTTGGCAGAACTTATCTTTATTCAAGAACCCAAAATAGCACTACAGACGGAAGAATCGAAATGGGCGGTGTTGAGGTCAGCCCGACTTCCCCGAACGTTATAGGCTATATAAATGATCTGTCTACTCAATGGGTAGGCGTTTCAACAAAAAGTAAATCAGAAGACTATATATACCTGCTAGGCACTCGAACAATCAAAAAATGGCTCGAAGACTATAACATCAAAGTTCCCGCTCTAGCCATAACTTCGGTTGCGGTTTCAGACCAATGGTGGCTTGACGGAGGCATTATTTATGCATACGATAAAGCTGACGGCGCTGCATACCAATTTGTTCGCGATGATAAAAGTGGTGCAAACAAATGTAAGAGCCGCCCCACCAAAATAAATCTTGGCAGTAACATAGACGCTATTGGTGCCGATGGCGATGGCAATTTGTATTTCACAAGAACCAATATGGTACCTGCTTCAACAGCCGGCCTAACTTGGTCACACGCATATAGATATGCCGTAACAAGCAAATATAGCGGCAGAGTATATGGCTATGTATATTACAAACAGCAAGTCTATAAAACAGCGTATTGCCAAGAATTTGGTGCAAGTTCTTATTATCAGCTTGGGTCACAAATCAGCATCGGTAATAACGAGTACAGAAGGTATTTTTCTATCTCTGCAACTGAATTCGGCACTCTGCCTAATGCCAGCACAAATATAACTGCCATTAGAAGCAAAC
This sequence comes from bacterium ADurb.Bin157, assembly GCA_002070375.1. Taxonomy (GTDB): domain Bacteria; phylum Muiribacteriota; class Ozemobacteria; order Ozemobacterales; family Ozemobacteraceae; genus MWDD01. Next base: position 5,569 of record MWDD01000094.1, read on the forward strand.
CCCTTGCTTGGAGTGGTGGCTATGAATCAGTCGGAACAAAAGTATCTGATCCGAAACTCACTCAGCTAGGTGTTATCAACGTAGCGCGCCCACCAACTATGGTTACCCCTAATTCGCAATTGGCTATGCTTGACATAGTAGGGGTTGAAGATTCTAACCCGGCTTTTAAATTTGCCACAGACGAAGTTAAACAGGGCATGTACACTTTCAGAATCGAAAATGCCCCCTATTGGTCCGGCAGAAACAATATTGCTGTTCCCGGCAAAACAGAATGGGAAGGCGACAGAAACAACAATGGCACTCAAGGCGGCTTTGTTTCTTCTATTATGAACACTTCTGCTTCAGTAAACACTTCTCCGCAGGTTTTATACACTTGGAAAATCTATAAAATCCAAGATGCCTTCGGGAATGTGCCTTCTGATGCCTCAAAACCGGTTCGCGAGTCGTCAACACCAACAAGCAGCCCAAGAACAGATTATTATTTCAGGTCCGGCACCTATCAAATAACCTGTTCTGCAAAATTTAAATACTATGACTACAATTCATTGCCCTTTGGTTCTACGGTAAACGACATTAACGATGCCATAAGGCCGAAATCAGCAGATGGCACAGCTATGCTTACTGCCTTAGCGGCTCCTTTAAACCCTGCAATCAATTCGGGTAATTTTCCCGGTTTACAGCCCATACCACCGAATACAGCTTGTACTATTTTGAAAGTTAACCGACAGTCGCCTCCTCCGGCAGGAAAGACTGTAGACATTCAATTACTTTCAGGTTCAACTTGGAAGGACCCAAGTTTAAACGGAACGGTAAAATACCATGTTGTTAACGAAAAACAGTCTTATAACTGGCGCCTTAAAGGCGATCCAGCTGACCCTGCAGGCTCTTATCTACACAATCTGTATAATTTGCCTAAAATAACTAACAGTAACATGATACCGGGCTCTTTAAAGTGGGTTGATTCTATGCCTGTTCAATACGAATGGACACTGAATCTGACTCTTCCTGACGGTAGTTCTTATCCTGCACAAGAAGTCTCTAAAAACAGCTATTCTCAAAGCGATGTGGCAATAGCTCTTAAGCAAGACTTTCCAACCGACCCTGTAATGGGAGAACTGACCTGTAAGGCATTCAGAAAATGGATATATGAAGAAAACATTTATAGCGACGACGGAGAATATATAAAAACAGAATTTGTCGAAGGAAAAGTTGAATATAACGGCTCGGTAAAAGTTTTGGTTATTGACAAAACTCCACCAAAAATTGTTCAAATCAACGGCATAAGCTTTGACGGCAGCAATCCGTTAAATCCGATTTATTTAGGTGAAACAGGTCAGCCCGTAGTCAATTCAACTTTAAGTTATGGAACTTTTACAAACCCGACAGAGTTTACAATAGTGGTTGAAGACAACAACATTTACGCAAATATGAATAATCTTGCAGAGGTTGCTCCTACTGCCAGATTGCACAACCGAGGAATAAAACAATCAGCCACTATGTTTTTTGAACGAACCTCCGGCAAGACTATATTCCCTGCCGACATCTTTGTTCCGGGCGGCACTAACAATTCTGACACTTGCTATTATTCAAGTCCGGGGGTAACTTTGCTTGCCGATGGCTTAATAAAAGACAATGTTTACATGATAAAACGAGAGCCGATTAAATGGAAAAACGGTGACATAAGCAGTTATGTTAAGTATACTTTCAGAGTATCTGACTGGAAGCACATTCAAACAGGAACAGACAGCGATTTACTTCAGTCGCCTAACCGCTGGCCCACCGATTTTGCCAACAACAGCTCTTCATATAATAATTCGGGCGCTCTCGGCGTAAACCATCCGGGATATGCGGTAATGTTCCAAGCTACAGACAGTTCCGGTCATAAAAGTCCGAGAGCTCATATCGGAAACGTTTGGATAAAAGATAGTCTTGCACCTATAGTAAGCGCAAACATAAGGGATTACGCCGGCACTTTTGACGAACAGCAGCCCTATGGACTTAACAGTTTTTTCAAAAGCGGCAAAATATGTTACGGCAAGCTTTCTACTGCCACCAACTGGTATGTTTCTTCAAACTTTAAATATGCCCTCATGACTTCTTTATCAGGCATACCATCAGTAATAAGTGAAGGAGTGGACAAGAATTTGGTTTATTCTTCACACCCGCCATTGATTCAAGAAGGAACCGAAATATTTATTAAAACCACTGCCGCAGACAACATATCTGTTCCGAACCAAGCGGTTACCGGCATTCCTTCTGCAAACGTAAGCGGCCCAGCAGGGCTTTACATGCGCGAAGGCGCTAAGCAGCTTGGCGGTAGCGCCAGTGGAATAACATCAATAAAAGATAAAGAGCTTAGATTGATGTTGCAAAATTCCGGTGTTTATAAAGTTAAGTTAACTGCTGAAGACAATGCAAAAGACTTTGACGGCAAATCTGTTCCGAATAAAAGAACGGTTGAATTCGGCATAATAGTAGCACCTTCTTCTATGAACATAAGAGCCATTGACAAGCTTAACACGCAATTCTGAGTGTACTGAATGAAAATAAAAACACTGTTTTTGACAACAATTATTATTTTTGGTTTTATTTCTGAATGTTTCGGCTGCTCCGAATACATTCATTATTGGCGTCCTATAAAAGAAATAAGAGAAAACATATGTTCTGCCGAAGGGTTGCGACTTTTCTTAGATGATTTGACGCTTAACAAAATTAAACTACCCACTGATGAAAAGGTATATATATCTATAAGCCATGATTCTTCTATAAGTGAAGATTTCAAAGAAAATATCTCAAAATCGGTAAGTCTTCTTAATAATAAAAACATCTCAATGTCAGCTGGAAGATCTCTGTTTTCGACTCAAGATTCACCCGCAACAACCATTTGGCTTGATTTTGTCAAACCCGAAAAGGTTACTTATTTTTGGCGTGACGAAAACAAGCCGCCTCTTGCCATGTTTCGATATGGTGAATTAGAAACCTCTCAAATACGTGTAATGGCTATTTCTTCAGCAAATAATGTAATTTTTATTGACGAAATACCATTTATGCATTTATTGGAAACCGACTTTATGCTACCATCATGGATGTCAGT
>MWDD01000095.1 GCA_002070375.1 bacterium ADurb.Bin157
CTACCATCACACCTCTTACTCAACGGGCTATGACAACGGCATCGATAACGCCCTTCCCAAAGACCCAAAAAAAGCGCTGGCCATCGTTGACAGATTTATCAGAAACGGATTAGTAAGAACAGCTGTCGATAAAAACGGCAAAACGGTTGCTAACCCCATGCGCGTAGCAGTGATTATTGATTACGTTCAATATTTGTTACCGCGCTCGGAAGTGGCATATACCAGTGCCGAATCGGTTGAAACGCTCATACGAATAATGGATTGGGCTTCTGATCCGAATATTAACAATGCTTATGTTACAACATGCCTCATTGCTGAAAATCTGAACGATTTAAATCAGCAGTTGGTAGAGAATCAGCGTTCTGCGAAAATTCAGATAGGGTTGCCGGGTTCAGTCGAGGTTCTGAATTTTGTAAAAGCTGCCACATCAGAGATAAAAGACTTTTCGGCGCTTTGTGATATCGACAGAGAGTCCCTTGCGCAGAAACTCGAAGGGCTTTCGTGCATAGACGTGCAAAATCTTATTGAAAGAGCGATTAAGAACAACAGACGCATTTCTATGGATTACCTGCGCGACGTAAAAAAAGAAATGATAGAAAAATCTGCCAACGGCAGAATTACTTTTGTTGAATCGACAAGAACGCTCGACGACGTTGCGGCGCACACCGAAGCCAAGAGATGGATGCGGCAGGACGCTTCTTTGATGAAAAGAGGCAGAACAAAAGCTTTACCGATGGGCTATCTGATTACCGGGCGCATCGGAACGGGCAAAACCTATTTGGTTGAGTGTTTTGCGGGCGAAGCCGGCGTACCTTGCGTCGAACTTAAAAATTTCAGAGACAAATGGGTCGGTGCCACAGAAGGTAACTTAGAAGCTATTTTCAAAATTTTGCACGCTATGGGGCAAGTAATCGTATTTATCGATGAAGCTGACCAAGTAGCCGGCAAAAGAGACAGCGGAAGCGGTGATTCAGGTGTAAGCGGCAGAATTTACGCCATGCTTGCACGAGAAATGGCCGATACCCGAAATCGCGGAAGAATATTCTGGATATTTGCAACCTCAAGACCCGACCTGTTAGAAATAGACTTGAAACGCGTTGGAAGGCTTGACGTGCACATACCGTTATTTGCACCGCAAACCACCGCGGACAAAAGAGACCTGTTTAAAGCTCTGGCAAAGAAAAATAAGGTCGTAATTACCGAAGAAGAGATTCCCGAATTTCCCGACTCTCTCGACATCGGCGGCAACGAAATGGAAGGCATTTTGATAATGGCTTCAAGAATGTTTGAACTTCAAGAAGACGACTGCCCTGATCGAAAATCAATCGGCCACTTTGTTCGTGAAGCCATGGACTCATACCGTCCGATGGCACATTCAGCACGCCTTGAGTTCATGGACATGGCGGCGGTAGTCGAATGCACTGACAAAAGATTTTTACCGGGAAAATTTGCACAACTCAATGCAGATTACGCCAGAACACGCATGGATGAACTTAAAACGCAAATTTCCTGAACGCATAAGCTTTAATTTTCCTGATGCGAAATACATTTCGATCGCAAAAAAAAACGCTGAGCTTATTGCAAAAAACATGGGCTTTAAAGAGGAACATGTCTACGACATTGGCCTAATCGTCGACGAAGCCTTTGTTAACGCCGTTGAGCATGGAGCAAGAAAATATTCGTCCGGCGTTACAGTGGATTTTCTGGTTTACGAAGATAAGCTGGAAATAATAGTCGAAGACAACGGGTGCGGGTTCGATATAGACGCAACAAAAGTACCCGATGACCTGATTTGCCTTCATTCTACACGAGGGCGCGGGTTAGGCCTAATGAAACTGTTAACCGACGAATTCGAAATTATTACGGCAGTAGGCGCAGGAACAAGAGTTCAAATGATCAAATACATCGACAGCCGCGCCGATTGTTCCATTAATGACAATTTTCTGATATAATTAACGGTATGAGAAACAACAAAAGAAAAGGTATAATCGGGCTGGCAATAACACTCGGTCTGGGAGTAGCAATCAGTGCCGCCGCTTTATTTACCGGTTCGGCAATAAATAATGAAAAATCTAAAAAAGACAACGCCACCAACACAGCGGACATAACCTGCACAGTCCCTGACCTGCAAAGAGCTTACGAAAATTACACCGAATCATATATCAGATATCAAAATGCTCTGCAAAAAGGTAGTCGATACCTTGATATATACAAGGCTGCCTTCGAAAAAGCCAAACACGATCTCGAAATTGCGATTTTGTCAAATACAATGGGTACGTCCCAAATGGATCTTAGAAATATTTTAAAAAAGTAATTGACAACATAAGCGCAATATTATATAATCCCCTTACCAACCGCCGGGATGGTGGAACTGGTAGACACGCACGTTTGAGGGGCGTGTGGCGAGAGCCTTACGGGTTCAAGTCCCGTTCCCGGCACTGTAACAAAAAACCCGCTTATTAGCGGGTTTTTTGTTACGCATTTTACGCTGTAAATCAAACAATTGGGGCGGTTTTTTCTAGGTAGTAGTCGTAGTTGCCGTCGTAGTATTTCAGCTCGCCTTTGTCTACTTGGAAAACTCTGTTTACAAGGTGTTTTAGAAAATATCTGTCGTGGCTTACGATCATAATCGTGCCATCGAAATCTTGTAAAGCTTCTAATAGCACTTCACGGCTAACTATGTCTAAATGGTTTGTGGGTTCATCTAAAATCAAGAAATTTACGGGATTGGCCAGCATGCAGGCAAGCATGACACGGCTTTTTTCGCCGCCCGAAAGTATTGAAACTTTTTTATCCGTATCATCACCCGAAAAGAGAAAAGCGCCCAGAAGGTTTTTGATTGTACCAACACTTGCCATAGGCAATCTTTTTTGAACTTCTTCAAAGACGGTGTTTTCGGGTCTTAAAACATCGCAGCTGTACTGGCTGAAGTATCCGATATTTACGCTGGCTCCTATAGTGCATTTGCCTTCTGTAGGGTTGGTTAAACCGGCTATAGTTTTAAGCAAAGTAGACTTTCCGGCGCCGTTTATGCCGGTAACGGCAATTTTATTTTTTCTTATTACTTTGCCGGTTACATTTGAAAAAACTCTAAGTTTTTTACCGTTGTCGAGGGGCCATTCTTTGCCTAAGTCTTCAAAATCGACAACAATCTCGCCGCTTCTTGTAACGGGCGCAAACTGGAACTTAATAACCTTAGGGTCAGGCGGAATCACTATTCTTTCGATTTTTTCAAGATTTTTTACTCGCGACTGCACTTGGGCAGCGTGCGAAGCCCGTGCGGCAAATCTCGCAATAAATTCCTCTTCTTTGGCAAGGGTTGACTGCTGCTTTTTGTATGCCGACAACAGCTGTTCACGGCGTATTTCACGTTCACGCAGATAAAACTCATAATCCCCGTTATAGGTCGTAATGGTTTCGCCCGCAACCTCTATGGTTCTGAAACAGATAGAAGTCATAAACTCTCTGTCATGGCTTGTCATAACCAATGCGCCCTTAAAATCTTTGAGCCATTTTTCTAGCCAGACTATAGCTTCTACATCGAGGTGGTTTGTAGGTTCGTCTATCAGAAGGACATCGGGATTAAGCAAAAGAATGCCGGCGAGGGCGATTCGCATTTTACGGCCGCCCGAGAACCTTTCGACGGGGTCATCAAACTGATCATTGGAAAAACCTAACCCGGCCAGAATGATTTTCGCCTCAGATTCCTTTTCGTAGCCGTTTAAGCTCATAAATTCATCTAAGTATTTGCCGTATTTATCCATGAATGAGTCGTTCAAGCTCACTTCAGGGTCTTCACACATTTTTCGTTCGTATTCATGAAGTTTTTTACCTACTTCATAAACTCTGCCGGCACAAGACATCACCTGCTCAACGACGGATTTGCCGCCCATTTCTCCAACGGATTGAGAAAAATAGCCCAAAGTCAAACCGGCGTTGATTTGAACTTCGCCTTCATCGGGCTTTTCTTCACCGGTAATAAGTCTGAAAACAGTAGTTTTGCCTGCACCGTTTGGCCCTACAAGACCTATTTTATCGCCCGGTCTCACAAGAAAATTTGCGTTTTTGAAAAGGGTGCGTTTACCATAAGAAATTTTTACGTTTGAAAGGTTTATCATGGGCGGTAATTCTATCTGAGAACACAACTCAAGTCAATCAAAAACAAATTAAGTGGATTTTTTACGCTTTTAGTATAAGTTATAAATAGCTTATGAAAACATACAGGCTCCAAGTAGTTATATTTCTTTCGTTTTTGGCACTTTTTTCATTAATTGTGGCCGGCATTGTCGTATACGCCTACAGAAGCAACTCAGAAGCAATGCTTCAGTCTTCGGACGAATTACTTTATCAAATTTCCGAAACAATTATAAGGCAGACAACCAATCATTTAGACCCGGCCCATAAAATGGGAAACCTGCTCAAGCAGCTGACAGAAAAACACACAGACAACTTTAACGCTAATACTGCTATTGTTGAATCGTTTTCGGTTAAGACGCTTTCAATCTACAGACAATTTTCGAGTATTTACTACGGTGACAAAAACGGAAACTTTGTCATGTGCAGAAGGCTTGATAACGGTAATTATTCTTTAAAAACCGTTTTGGCCGAAGACAGTTCAAAAGAGTCGGGCAGACTGGTTTCAGAAAAAGAAATAACACAAGAAATGCAGGAAATTTCAAGCGACAACATAGAAGACACCTTTGATCCGCGAGACAGAGCTTGGTATATTTTGGCACGCAATGAAGGCAACACTACCTGGAGTCGCGAATACAAGCTTTTTACAGAGCAAGTTCAGGGCGTAACCTGCTCACACCCGTTATATGACAAAACCGGCGCGTTTTGCGGGGTTATTGGCATAGATTTCAGACTTAACGATATTTCTGAGTTTTTGCGGACCATGAAAATCGGCGAATCGGGAACGGCGTTTATAATCGACCTTGAGGGCAACGTTTTGGCATATCCGGAACAGTCGTTGATCAATGATAATTTGAGAATGCCAAGATCGCCCGACAAACAAAAAATATTGAGCACTCCCATAAAGAATGCCATGAACAAATATTTAAAGACAAAACTGATGAGATTCACTTACGCACACGGCGGCGAAAATTTCATAGCTTCCTTTCGCCCCTTCCCTGAGAATTACGGAAGAAATTGGGCGCTGGGCATAATTGTGCCTGAAGACGACTTTATAGGGCCCATCGCGCGAATACATGAAACCACTTTGCTGTTCTCGTTTTGGCTTTTGATAATCGCGGGTTTTTTAACGGCCGCCATCGCAAGAGAGCTGACAGACCCCATCAACAAGCTTACAAACGAGGTGGTAAAGATCAGAAACCTCGACTTTGAAGACAACATAGACATCAAATCGTCTGTAACCGAGATTCAGACAATGGCTGACGCAATGGTGGGAATGAAAAAAGTGCTGGGGTCTTTTAACAAATACGTACCCTCTGAAATCGTTCATAGGCTTGTCAAAAGCGGTAATATGGCATCAATCGAGGCTCAGGCCGAAAAAATCACGCTGATGTTTACCGATATAGCCAATTTTTCGTCGATCACAGAGCACGTAGCGCCAAGTGAGCTGGTGCAGCAGTTGTCTGAATACTTTGACGTTATAGCATCGATAATATACAGCCACAACGGAATAATAGACAAATACATAGGCGACTCGGTGATGGCTTTTTGGGGAGCGCCAAGCAAAGACGAAGATCAGGCGAAAAAAGCCTGCAAAGCGGCAATCGAAATAGAGAGAGCCGTTTCTGAACTTAACCAAAAATGGAAGCGGCAAAATAAATCGCTGTTTAAAACCAGAATCGGCATCAATACAGGAGTTGTTTTTGTGGGCAACTTTGGCTCTTCAAAACGATTTAACTACACCGCTGTAGGCGACGGAGTTAACTTAGCGAGCCGCCTCGAAGGATTAAACAAAATTTACGGCACCGAAATAATCGTAAGCGAAGATACGTTTAAAGAAGCAAGAGACTTCTTTGTGTTCAGGCTGTTAGACCTGGTAACAGTTAAAGGCAGAAAGCAAAGCCTAAGAATTTACAGTTTGACAGGCACCGCAGAGTCTGATAATTATGAATCGTTAAAAAGAGTTTCCGACTTGACAGAGAATGCTTTTTCTGACTACCTTAACCGAAACTGGGAAAAGGCAATTGAGCAGTTTGAAGAAATTTTACGAATTTTGCCCGATGATTTTGTGGCAAATCTTTATGTTGCACGAAGCACAAAACTTAAAAACTACCCGCCCGATGAAAACTGGGACGGCATTTTTAAGATACAGTCCAAGTGAGTCCTATATGCTGAATAAATTTGAAAACTATTTATACCAAACGGTTTTTCCTGTAAGACCACCAAAAATCATCTATCACTACACCACCCAAAAGGGAATTTTGGGCATAATCTCGCTGAGAGAAATGTGGGCGACACAGGTGCATTTTTTAAACGACAAAAACGAAGTTTTTTTAACTTTTAAACTGCTTGACCGGGAGCTTAAAAAGCAAATAGAAAAAACTCAAAACCAAATTAACAAAAACTTGCTCACAGAAATAAGGAGAAGCCTGCAAAACGTTGACCAATGGCACATTTGCATCGCCTCATTCTGTGAGGCGGGCGATCTTTTAAGCCAATGGCGAGGTTACGGGAATCTCGGCAAGGGTTACGCCATAGGTTTTAAGCTTGAGAGCCTTATAAATATAGCAAAAAAACAGTCATTTGTGTTGTGGCCATGCGTTTACAACCCGGTATTGCAGAGCGAACTTGTCAGTTATCTCATAGAAACTTGGTGCGAAAGTTTTTTTGACCGCCACATAACCCATGAAGAAATGGTAAACATAATACACACAAGCGTTTGCCAGCTCGCCCCCATAATCAAAGACGAAAGCTTTTCGGAAGAAAAAGAATGGCGTCTGGTTTCGCCGGTTTTATCGGGAAAATCGCCGCTGTTTGCGTTCAGAGAAGGCACTTACTCACTGATACCCTATCTGAATTTTAAAATTATCGACGAAGAAGGCAAAGACTGTATTGTTAAAACTACCGTAGGCCCTTCTCCGCATATGGAACTGGCCCGAAGCAGCTTAGAAGCATTTTTCGCTTCCAACAAACTGGCTGCTGTCGATATAGTCGAATCAAAAATACCGTTCAGAAACTGGAAATAATAAGCGATGCCCGCCCCGAATCTAATAATCAGAATACAAAACTATAACCGAGTCAGCCTGGGTGCTATTTTAGGAGCCGCGCCCAAAAACTTGCTTCAAAAATTCAACTTAATCACCTGGGTCAGCACAGACGAAGAACCCATAGAGTTAGGGCACGAAAGAACTCTTCTTGTGTATTCTTTTATGCTGCCGCACACAACCGAAGTTGCGAACGAGTTGAAGTCGATCAAGCATAGATACCCCTTCTGCGAAACCGTTTGCGGCGGCGCACAGCCCACAAGCGCTCCTAAAGTGACTTTAGAACTTGGCTTTGACTACGTGTTGGCGGGCGAAGGCGAAGTATTTTTTTCCGAATTTCTAGAAAAATGGCTCGAGAATGCCTTTGAAAAAGGCATTCACCACGCCCCCAAAGCAAAAGTAAATTTAGATTTGTTCCCCGGTTTTTCAACCATTACCGAGTATTTGCCCCCAATCGAAATATCGCGCGGTTGCAGATGCGGGTGCATGTTTTGCGGTGTTCCAAGACTTAATGCGGCAACCGTAAGACACAGAAGCTTAGACGCCATAACATCAATAGTTAAAGAATATTTCAAACTTAAGCCGGGCAGAAAAAGAATTAAATTCTTAGCACCAAACGCTTTTGCCTACGGCTCTTTTTCGGGCAAACCCGATCTTAACGCCCTGTATGATCTGCTTGAAACGTTAAAAAGGGCCGGCGTTCCCGAGATTAACTTAGGAAGTTTTCCGTCAGAAGTGCGCCCCGACTATGTTACACGCGAAGTCATGGAACTTGTAACCCCGTATCTTTCAAATAAAACGATTGTAATGGGCGTTCAAAGCGGCTCAAACAAAATGTTGGCAAAAATGAACCGCGGGCACACCGTGGCACAGGCTATAAACGCTATCTCTCTGGTGCGAGAATTTGGTTTCTTGCCGCACATAGACTTTATTGTGGGCAATCCTGACGAAACACAAGAAGAACAAATTGAACTGGTAGACTTCATGGAACAAATGATCAACGAGTTTGATATCAAAGTGCACATGCACACTTTTACTCCGCTGCCCTCGACCCCCTGGGAAAACAAGCTTCAATCGCCCATCGATGAGTCGGTAAAAAAGCGCATCAGAACCCTGCAAGCCGCCGGCAAACTCGACGGCTGGTGGGAAAACCACATAGGGTATTTCAGAACAAACCAAGAAACCAAATAAATTATTGACAGCAAAATTCAAAAGTGATATCATCTTTTCTACACCGATGGGGTGTCGTCTAATGGTAGGACTGCAGTCTCTGGAATTGCCTATTGGGGTTCGAATCCCTGCACCCCAGCCCAAAGAACCGTTCAGTGTCGTCGGCTACACCGAACGGTTCTTTTGCTTTAGGCTAATTTAATTAAAATTTTAAACTTCATGCTTTACTCCTATAAACAGCATTTTTTATCATTTCAACAGA
>MWDD01000096.1 GCA_002070375.1 bacterium ADurb.Bin157
TGTAATTTTTATTGACGAAATACCATTTATGCATTTATTGGAAACCGACTTTATGCTACCATCATGGATGTCAGTCGGCGGAGTTTGGATGCGACGGGTCTCTTTAAAAGTTCTTGATATGAAGCAAAGACATGAATGGACCATAATGGTTCCGAGTGACCCTGAAAGTGTTAACGCTGTTCCCACAGATATAAAGCGTTTCTATTACGACACAGAAGCAAACTCTAACGTAAAGATAATAAGTAATTTCTGATCAGGAAAGATAAATGATAGCTCCTATTTTTACCAGTTTGCGACCGAAGCAATGGACAAAGAATTTAATTTTGTTTGTTGCTTTGCTTTTTTCGGAAAAAGGTCTTGTTTTTTCGTATCAGGCATGGATGCTTGCGTTAGCCGGATTTGCGACATTCTGCGGTTTAAGCGGGAGCGTTTATATATTAAACGATTTGGCAGACCTCGAAAAAGACAGATTGCATCCTGTTAAGCGCAATCGCCCCTTGCCTTCTGGGGATTTGTCGATAACCGAAGCCAAATCTGCTTTGATAATAATATTATTACTCAGTTTATTGGCTTCTTGGAAACTTTCGGGATTGTTTTTTTCGTTAGCCATGACTTATTTTATGATGAATTTAGCTTACAGTTTCAAGCTAAAAAAGGTTGTTATACTTGATGTAATGTGCATTGCCATAGGCTTTGTGCTTAGAGCTACCGCAGGTGTAGGCGCACTTAAAAGCTTAGAGCCCCAAATATATATTTCTCATTGGCTTGTTATATCAACACTTATGTTAGCAATGTTTTTGGCGCTGGTAAAACGAAGGCAAGAAATTAAAAACCACGAAGAAAATGCAGTGAAACAAAGAAACATTCTTGCCCATTACTCGCTGGCATATATAGACCAAATGACCTCTATATTGGCGACAATGGCGCTTATCACCTACACGTTTTACACCGTCAGCCCCGAAACTATAGCAAAATTCGGAACAGACAAACTTGTTTATACCGTTCCTATCGTTCTTTATGGATTTTTGAGATATCTGTATCTCACTCACATACGAGAAATCGGCGAAAACCCGTCAGAAATAGCGTTAACCGACAGACCGTTGCAAATTTGCGTCGTGCTGTGGGCTTTACTTGCGGTCAGCACCATTCATAGCACCCGTCTGACTGCTATTATCAGCGAGTTGTTTCAATAAATCACTTACAAGAATTAACAAACCAGCTAAAAAGTGCTCGGCTACATGCGTCAGCACTAAAGGTTTCTTCGGGGTGCCATTGAACGCCTATTATTGCAGAATCCGCGCCCTCGTATTCCATGGCTTCGACTATGCCGTCAAAAGCCTTTGCACAAACAGAAAAACCCTCGGGCAAAGTTATTACGGCCTGATGATGAAATGAATTAACCCGCACTTCGTATGACTCGGGCTTGAGAATTTTTTGCAGCAAAGAACCTTCTTTTATAGCGATTTTATGTGAAGCATACCATCTTGGCGATTTTTGCGAATGCTGCACTTTTTCGATTTTTGAAATATCCTGACTGACTTTTCCGCCCAAAGCAACCGCCAATAATTGGATGCCACGACAAATTCCGAGCATATTAATATTTTTTGTCTTTGCCGCTTTTGCCAGAGCAATTTCAAAAGCATCTCTAAAAGGGTTAATCTGCCCCAACTCCGGAATTGGATCTTCACCTTGATATTTGGGGTCGATATCCTCTCCGCCTGCAAAAATTATGCCGTCAACCATATTCATATATGTATTTATATGCTCTGCATGCAAGCAGTCAATTTCAAACTCAGACAATTTGGGAGATATGTAAGGCGCCGGCAATAACACGGCGATTCCGCCGGACTGTTGAATCGCGTGGTAGTATTTTCTGGAAACATAGGTTCTGATACGCATTTCATTGTCTCTCGCGGCACAGTCTGAATACGCTATACCAATAACAGGTGCAGTTTGATTGCTCATTAAAAATTCCCTTTTCTCGACGGATCGAAAATGTCTCTCAACTCATCGCCCAGAATATTAAAAATAATAACCAAAAAAGCTATACAGGCGCCCGGGTAAAATACCAAGCCCGGAAATCGCAACATGTAATCTTTGCCGGTTGCCACCATACCGCCCCAAGTGGGCAATGCGGGGTCAACCCCCAGCCCCAAGAAACTCAAACTTGCCTCAGAAAGCACGGCAGTCGCGATTCCCATGGTAAAAATAACCGTTATGAGCGGCAAGCAATTTGGCAATATGTGGGTTAATATGATTCTTAGGTGGCTTGCTCCAAGTGTTCTGGCGGCTACTACGTATTCTGCCGATCTGAGCTCCAACGTTGCCGCTCTGATTATTCTTGCCATTTCTGCCCAACCGACTATAGCTATTGCAAAAATGACAGTTCCCATGCCGCTTCCCATGGCCATAGATACGGCTATTGAAAGCAAAAGGCTCGGGAACGCCAAAAACATATCAACCACGCGCATTAAAAGCCAATCAATTTTACCGCCAAAGTAACCGGCGCACATGCCGACGGAAAGCCCTATAATCAGCGCCGCAAAACGTGAGGCGAAGCCTATAAGCAAAGAAAGCCTCGCTCCGTAAATCAGTCTCGATAAAAAGCACTGCCCCATTTGGTCGCAACCCATGGGGTAACCGTCTAATTCTTTCAATATTCTTTCAGGTGAAGTGTCCATCGGGTTGTTAGGAGCAATTAACGGGGCCAACAATGCAATAACAAGCACAATGATCATACCTGCTAAGCTTAACCACCCCGGCATCGTCATACGTTTCAACAAAGTTTTCATTTTGCAAGCTTTCCGAGCATTTCATCCCGAACTTTGGGATTTATCCAAGCATAGAACAAATCAATAAAAAGATTCACCCCGATAAACACTATGGCTCCCAGTAATACCACGCCCTGCACCACGGGATAATCACGCTGAGAAATGGCTTCCATTGCGTATCTTCCTATGCCGGGCAGATCGTATATGGTTTCTACAATTACCGAGCCGTTTAAATAACTCGATAAATCTAGCCCAATAACGGTAATTATGGGTATAAGAGCATTTACAAGACCATGTCTGAACAAAATTCTCATAGGGGACAATCCCTTTGCTTTTGCGGTTCTTATAAAGTCTTGATTAAGCACTTCTATCATGCTGCTTCTGACGATTCTCGCCAAAAACGCAGCCGAGCGTATGCCCAAAGTAAAAGCGGGCAAAATAAACGGCATCAGACTGTTTTCGGCATTAAACCCCGATGATGGGAACCATCTAAGCTTAACGGCGAAAACATACAAAAAAACCAATCCTGATAAAAAGACCGGAATACTTATTCCCGAAACAGAAAAAAGCGTGCACAGTCTGTCTATGATTTTTCCTCTTGTTACTGCGCCTATGACGCCCATAAGCACACCAATCAGCGTTGAAAACAGAATAGAAATCAATGCAAGTTTAAGGGTAACCGGGAGCTTTTCGGTCAAAGAAGACAAAACCGGCTTTCCTGAAATGACGGATTCTCCGAAATCGCCCTTGCAAATTTTAAGTAAATAATTAACAAACCGCGTGTGAACGGGCAGATCAAGGCCCATTTCCGCGCGAATCCGGTTAAGGGTAGTTTCGTCTGCTCTCGGGCCCGCAACAGTCAGAGCGGGGTCGCCCGGTATAAGATAAAGCACGGTAAAGGCAACAAGCAGGATACCCAATAAAACGGGTATGGTTGCCATAAGGCGCCTTAACGTAAACTCAATCATCAATTAGCCTCGTTCTTATTTTTTCATGGTAATAGATATACCATTATCCATGAAAAAAATAGGTGAAAAATCAATATTTTTTACATTATCTGATGTGATATAGCTTTCGCTCGAATGCCAAAGATACATCCAAGGCGCTTCATCAACGACTTTTTGATTGATTTTGGCATACATTTCTTCGCGTTTATTTATGTCATCAGTTTTTATGGCTTCTTCGAGAAGCTTATCAATTTCTTCATTTTTAAAACACGCTCTGTTTCCGCCGGCTCCGAAGTTATCAGAATGAAACAGAGGGTATAAAAAGTTTTCGCCGTCGGGGTAATCGCCATACCAACTCATGTAAAACGCGCCGGCTTCGCCATTGTTAACTGCGTCTTTCAATGCACTCCATTCCATAGATTTCAAATTCACTTTAACTCCGTGCTTTTGCAATTCACCCTGAATAAATCTGCAAATCTCGAACGCCGATTGCACGGCACGATGATACAAATCAAATTCTAACTCTTTTATTCCCGCTTCGGCGAGAAGTTTTTTCGCTTTTTGAGGGTCTAAGGAATAACCTTTTGTGTTTTCGCTGTAACCGCTGACTCCGGGGGGAATACTGCCCTTAGCGGCAATCGCGCGCCCGTTATAAACGGCCTTTATAAGCGCATCTCTGTCTATAAGCATATTTAAAGCTTTTCTGACCCGCACATCATTAAAGGGTGCAACTCTATTGTTAAAGCCCACGTAAAAGGTGTTTAAGGCAGGTATATCTACGATACTGTTTTTAAATTTTTCGCTATTTTTAAATCTGTCGTAATTTGTGGGATAAAGTTGCAATAGATCGAGGTTTCCGCTCTCAAATTCCATTTCAGCCTTCATGCTTTCGGGAATTATCCTTATGATAATTTCTTCTACGTTCGCTTTTTGGCCGTGATAAGCTTCATTTATCTCAAGTTTTAAAAAGCTGTCTCTTACGCGCTGCGTAACTTTAAAGGGCCCTGTTCCTATCGGTTTTTCAAAAAACTTGCTTTCTGCTATTTCGCTTTTGTTTTTTTCGGGCAAAACATAGCAGGCAGGCATTGTTAAGAGACTGATAAACGGAGCAAACGGTTCTTTTAAGGTTATAATAACTTTGTAATCATCGACAGCCTCAATACCCGTCACTTCAAATGAATCGCCGGCTTTGTCTGCTCCGAGGACTTTATCGAGCACCCATCTGCGCGGCGAGCCTACAGAAGGCACGCAAAGTCTTGCCAACGAATAAACCGCATCTTTTGCCGTTAGCGGGCTGCCGTCATGAAAAAGCACATTCTTTTTAAGGTTAAAAACGTATTTTTTGCCTTGTTCCAAGATTTCCCATGATTCTGCCAATGAACCTTCAAGTTTCATTTTCGAATTATATTTAACCAATCCGTCGAAAATTTTAGACTGCACGGTGGCTTCGTTTACGTCCACACCCCTTGCGGGATCAAGGTTTGTGGGTTCACTCGACAAATACATTGCAAATGTATTTTTTGAGTTTGAAACTTTGCCCTCGTTTTTATCGGCCGTGGGCAATGCAATGTAAAGGGCTATGCCAAGCAATGCCAACCCAATAATTACAATACTTTTTTTCATGTTTGCCACCTATTTTCTATATTTTCTTCACAAGGCATCGGCAAAATGCGCCTCATATATTAGGGGCTTGATTTTTAAGGCGTTAAACTGTTATATAAGAAAAACCTTAATAAATGTTAGGCGGCACAAAGAATGGAAGATAAATATTTTGCAAGAATAGCAGAGGAACTCAAGATACACCCACTTCAAGTCATGTCAACGGCACAGTTGCTTGAAGAAGGGGGCACTGTCCCTTTCATAGCGCGATACCGAAAAGAACGCACCGGCTCACTCGACGAAGTTAAGATTACTACAATTCGCGATCGGCTTGAAGAATTTGCAGAATATGACAAACGCAAAGACGCTATTGTTAAATCGTTGTCAGAACGAAACCTTTTAACGGAAGAACTGACAGCAAAAATTGACGCGTCTGCCAACATTGCGCAACTCGAAGATATTTATCTGCCTTATCGGCCTAAAAAACGCACTAAAGCCACAATTGCCAAAGAAAAAGGGCTTGAGCCGCTCGCTATCAGTTTGCTTGAACAAAGCCCGATTATGGTGCCCGCAAAAGAGGCCGAAAAGTATATTTCAGAAGAAAAGGGTGTTAAGTCTGCAGATGACGCTTTGCAGGGCGCAAGAGATATTATCGCCGAGGGAGTCAGTGAAAATGCCGATGTAAGAGCTTTTTTAAGAGACTATTTTGCGTTAGAGTCGGTTTTAGTTTCTAAAGTAGTCAAAGACAAAGAAACCGAAGGCATTAAATTTAAAGATTATTATGATTGGCAAGAGCCGGCCTCAAAAATAGCCGGTCACCGATTATTGGCCATACTGAGAGGCGAAAACGAAGGTTTTTTGAAAGTGACTTTGTTACCCGACCCCGAGAAAGCCACAAAGAGTTTATACAAATTTTACAGAAAAGACTTTTGTGCAGCGTGGGAACACGTTAGAGAAGCTATTGACGATTCATACAAACGTCTTCTTTCTTCTTCGATCGAAAATGAATACCGAAAAACGCTCAAAGAAAAGGCCGAAGAAGAAGCTATAAACGTATTCGCCGCAAATCTAAGAGAACTTTTGATGGCTGCTCCGTTAGGTGAAAAAGCTGTGTTGGCAATTGACCCCGGCTACAGAACCGGGTGCAAAGTAGTATGCTTAGACCGCCAGGGCAAAATGCTCGAAAACAGCGTAATATATATATCGCAGTCTGACAGAGCACTTGAAGCTTCGGGCATATTGGTCAAACAATTAATTGCAAAACACAAAATCGAAGCTATTGCAATAGGAAACGGCACCGCCAGCAGAGAAACAGAAGCGTTCGTGAAGGCGCTCAAACTGCCCCCTTCCATAACTACGGTAATGGTAAATGAGAGCGGCGCATCTATTTACAGCGCGTCAGAAGTTGCCAGAGAAGAATTTCCCGAGCACGATGTTACAGTCAGAGGGGCTGTATCAATTGGCAGGCGCCTCATGGACCCGCTTGCGGAGCTGGTTAAAATCGATCCGAAATCTATAGGTGTCGGGCAATACCAGCACGACGTAGATCAGACGAAATTAAAAAAAGGTCTCGACGACGTTGTAATGAGCTGTGTTAACGGCGTAGGGGTCGAGCTGAACACTGCCAGCAAGCAGCTGCTCAGTTACGTTTCAGGCTTAGGGCCGCAATTAGCCAAAAACATCGTTGCCTACCGAGAAGAAAACGGCGCTTTCAAAGACCGAAAACAGCTTTTAAAAGTGCCAAGATTGGGGCCCAAAGCTTTTGAACAGGCAGCGGGTTTTTTAAGAGTCAGAAACAGTAAAAATCCGTTAGACAAAAGCGCAGTTCACCCTGAAAGCTACGCGATTGTAGAAAAAATGGCAAAAGACAACAATTGCGACATAAACGATTTACTCACCGACTCAGAAATACGAAACAAGATAAACTTAAATAAATATGTCACCGAAGAGATCGGACTGCCGACTCTGACCGATATAATCAACGAGTTGGCGCGCCCCGGCCTTGATCCGCGCGAAAAATACGAAGCGTTCTCTTTTGCGGAAGGGATTCACGAAATCAAAGATTTGGTTGTGGGAATGACTTTACCGGGAATAGTAACCAACGTTACGAATTTTGGGGCTTTTGTAGATATTGGCGTTCATCAAGACGGGTTGGTGCACATAAGCCAGATTTCAGACAAATTTGTGAAAGACCCCAACGAAGTGGTGAAAGTTCAGCAAAAGGTCATGGTAAGGGTTGTCGAGGTTGATATACCTCGCAAGCGAATCGCGCTTTCGATGAAAAAAGAACGACCTAAGCAGACTGAACGCTGGTAAGCTGTTTGCATTTACCTTTACGTCTTTCGGGTATCACGAGCTCTTGAGGCCTCGTGAATTTGGCGATCGCGGCGCTGACGTGCGCACCGATTAGAATTATGCAGGTGGCCAGGTATATCCAAAGCATAAAGGCCACCACCGCGCCAAGCGAACCGTAGACGACGCTGTAATTGGCTTTGCCGGCCATTTCAAGGTACCAAACAAAAATAAGTCTGAGCAGTCTCAGAAGCACCAAAGAGGCGACTGTTCCTGAAAAAGCCTCTCTCCATCTGACATAAACCGTTGGGATGTATTTGTATAGCAGAATTAAAGATATGAACATGGCGAGCTGAGGCAGATAGTTTATTACAAATCTGTGCAAAGATGTCATTTCTGACAAAATCGGTTCCAAAAAGTGCGGAAAAAAGCCCGGTAAAAGCTCAATTACCGTATTTGTTACCTGTATAAAAATAATAAAAACAATCATTATTCCCATCATAAAGACGCCTATCAGTCGGTCCATCAAGAAATGTCTGCATACCGCGCTTGTCCAGGCTAAATTTATGTTTTGAGCCAAGCCCGCAAGCACTAAGGTTGCTGTCCAAAGAAGCATTACAGAACCCACAACGCTAACTGCTCCACTGCTGTCAGACAGGTTTTTAATATTTTCCATGATTATATTTTCGTTAATTATTTCACGGGAGTTCGGGAAATAAACTCTTACAAACTTTAAAATGTGATTTTGGACTTCGACTTGCTTTACAGGGTCTTCCAATAGGCTTGAATGAAAAGCAATTAAAAACAAAACAATCGGGAAAAACGACATAATTGCGTAATACCCAATCGCAGCCGCGGCTTCTGTAGCTTTTGCAGCCAATATTCTATCAATCAAATAGAAAATAAATGTCTTAAATTTTTTAGCCATATTTTGCGCTATCGTCAGAAAGGGCATATAACTTAA
>MWDD01000097.1 GCA_002070375.1 bacterium ADurb.Bin157
CCACCAAAGACGGCATATCTTTTAATCATTCAAACAGTTCGCTCTCTATAAACCTGTTTGCTAAATCAGATTTCAGTTTTTTAGCAGGGAAACCCCTTGCCGATGCTGCGAGCATGACCGTAAGCGCCTCTGTTCCGGATGCCGCAGGTATCTATTCAAGTAATGCAATAGATTTATTAGATTATGCTGTTTTAAACGCAAGCGGCAACAACGCAACTTATACCTTCACTTTAAACCTGCGGGGTAAAGCTTTGTCAGAAGTGCCCTCCGAAATTATTTTTAAAGCCAATTACAAAACCACAAAAGGCTTAACATACTCCGCCGAAAACACTTTATATTTTGTTCAAGCTCAAAGCGCCACCGAAATTGTCTCTTTAACCCCAACCGTAGGCAGTACCATATTACCCAAAGGGCAAGAATTTACAATCAAATTTAACCGTGACATGGACAAAGCGGCGACTTCAGCCGGTCTTTCACTTTTTAACACCGTTGCCTCTGCCTCAACCCCGCTCAACAACACCTATTGGAGCAACAGCAAAACGGTTACGGCCTCGGCATCGTCATTATTAGCGTTCAACACCTCATACAAGCTCATTGTAAGCGGAGCATTAACAGCGGACGGCGTGGTACGCGAACCGGCTTTTGAGTTCCCATACACCACCGCCACCCAAACAGACGACATAACCATGATGACGCCCCAGACCCTGACAGAAGTCGCCACTAATACAAACATTGTTCTGCTGTTTCCCCGCAATATGAACACACAAACTTTTGTGGCCGAAAACTTTGAACTTTATGAAGCGAACGATATCACACCCAAAACCCTAGAAGTTATAGAATCAACTGTCTTAGCGGTAACGCTTAAGCCCTCTGCCCACTTAGATCACAACAAAATATACTCTTTGAAAGTATTAGAAAGCGTATTAGACGCGACAGGCTCACCGGTAAAAGAAACCACTTTGCCCGAGTTCACAACGATTTCTCAGCCCGAAGTTTTTGCAGATACTCTTACCCCCGCCACCTCAACCCTGATTATCGGCAGCACAGAATTTGAGATTACTTTCAGCCGTGAGATGAACGAAACCCTTATTGAGAGCAGCGATGCCTTTACTCTAACAAACACAGGCACCGGTTCACCCGTGAGCTGCACTTTCTTTTGGTCAAACAATTCAAAGACCGTAAAAATAACCCCCGCCTCCCCACTGGCCCCCGGAGCCGCATACACATTAAGCTTCAAATCGGGCCTTAAAGACGCGGGAAATAACTCGCTGATCGCGGCATCTTTTGATTACACCGTATCAAATTTAACACAAGTCACTTCGATTGTTCCGACCTTAGCTTCTCCCGATAACGCCGCTGCAACAACCGTTGCCACAAACACAAAGTTTTTGATCACTTTTAGTCGAAATATGAGCAGTGTTACCGCTTCCGATATTGTTTTAAAGAACTCTTCAAGCGGCTTAAACTTAACCTGCTCACCTCCCCTTGTAAACTTGAACACGGCGCTTGTTACCCCGGCTTCTTCGATGGCTTACGGCACCGAATATGTCTTCACAATAAAAAGCAGTGCCCAAGACACAGAAGGCATGGGAATCATAGAATCATCAATCACCGTAAACACCGATTCCGCACCGACAATAACCGCTCACAACCTCACACCAAGCGCAAACACAGTTAACAAGGCGATTATTATAAGCTTTGGCAAAGCTATGAACACGACGCGCACTCAAGGGGCGTTTTCACTTTACCCGATGAACTTCCAAACAAAAGAAACTAAGGTTAGCGGAACGTTTGCCTGGTCTGACGGGGATAAAACACTTACGTTTACACCTTACGAACAATTATTGTTTTCTAAAGACTACAAACTCGAAATAACAACCGCTGCCTGTGACACCTATTTTAACTCTGTGAGCCCTTTTGTTTACGACTTTATTACAACCACTCAAACTTTTGCAGAAACAACCGCCGAAATTTTAGGCTCAATGCAAGAAGTAACACGAACTGTCGCAACTTCGACATCGTTTATCTGCGAATTTACAAGAGAATTAGACCTCACAAGTCTTGCAGGCAATGTGTTTTTGAAAAATGCGGGCACGCCGATTGCAATCACCGTAGATTCAAGCGTTTCGAAAATAATCAAGATTACACCGAATGCAAATTTAAATTTTAATACAGACTATAGGGTTGAAATCAATAATAGCGTTAAAGATTATTTGGGGCAGCCAATATTGACAGTTTCAAAAGATTATCGAACCGATATCAGACCGACTCTGACGCTTACCCCCGAAATATGGAATAACGCCTCGCCGGCAATATGGCCATCAGACACGCTTACCTTTAATTTCAACAAAAAAATGAACACAGCCAAAACCGAAAGCGGCTTTACGATAACAGGAATAGACGCAACTCCCAACCCGGGCTACTCTTTCGCCTGGGACCCAACCGGCAAAATTGCCACAATAACCATAAACTGGGTGCCGGGCAAAATGTATACCATGACATTAAACCAAGCAACCTCACAAGACATTTATGGGAACACAATTGAGACAGGCTTCACCAAAAATATTGCCACAAAAAGCGGCGCTACGTTTAGTTCCCTTAACCTGGCATCTGTTTCGGACATAACTTGCAAGGGAACCTGCACTATTGTTCCCCAAAACAGCGCCGTATTTATTGAATCGGGCGTTTGCTGGCACCCGGTTTCAGCCCCCTCCGAAATATCGACTTTTACGACTGCCGTCACAGGCACGTTTACAAACGTTTCAATAACCGGTTTTGAGCCTGACATCGACTACAAGATATATCCTTACGTAATATACAACGACAGCAACGAAAAACCTTACATACAGTTGGGCGGCAGTGTTGAATTCAGCACCAACCCATTGGCGGGCGGCACAGATTCGCTTGAAGTTAATTATTTGGTCTCCACAATAGACTACCCCTATTTTGTTTCATCGCCGCGCCATCTAATAACCATCGGAAACCACGACAGAGCACCTTTAAACGGGCATTACAGACAAACTGCAGCCATAAACATGGATCACGAAACACTTAAAATTAACAACGAATATTCTGACTTAATCGGCACCTTATATGACGAAACCAAAGGTTTTGCCCCCATAGGGAGCACAGCTTCGCCGTTTACAGGCACATATTCCGGTCGTGACAACGAAATATCGGGCTTATACATAGACCGTTTCGACGAAGACAATGTAGGCCTGTTCAGCTGTATCGACAGCGCGGAGTTAAGCCGCATAAAAATTGTAAACTTTTTGATAAGAGGCAACAACAATGTGGGCACGCTGGTCGGCTCTGTAAATTCTGACAATTCTGCGCTGATATCTTCAAGTTCTGCAATTTTGCGCGACAATTTTATCGATGGCGGGGTTTACACTAAAGGAAACAACGTTGGCGGAATTCTCGGCAAAGGCATGCAGTATACAGAGCTTAAGACCTTATATTATTCAGGCAAAATAGTTGCCGACATAACAGTGAACGTGAGCAATTACGGCGGCATCGTTGGAATTACAAACACCGGTTCGCTGATAAACAATTGCTACGTACTTCCGAAATATGGCGATTCAACTGCTAACAGCTCGATAAACACATCAGGCATATCTTTTGCTCTCGACAAACTCGGCGGTATTGTCGGTTACGCTAATTCAACCACCGTAAGCAGCTGCACAGCTTATATTGACTTGAACGCGGGCTTAGACAACCAATATGCGGGGGGCATTGTGGGGCAGGCTCTGAACACTACCATAAGAAAATGCTATGTCAGCGGTTCGGCAGGCGCTGTTTACCCCGGTTCTATAGCGGGCAAATTTGAAGGAAGCAGCGGACTTATTGCCGGCTGCACGGCCAATGTATTCACTTCTCACCGCAACACGACCGAAGGCGAACACCCCTGTTTTGTTTATCACACGATTTCAGCAACTGTTTACCCTATCGATCACCCAACCGAGCCAAATATTTGCGAATACGAGGGCGCTCACGACTGTGATTTCCGGTAATACTTTTATTACCTGCCAAAATTACGGTGTTTTGCAAGTTGCCAAACTTATTGTATGTGTGTTAATTTGGGAACACTTTACTCTAATTAAATCAAGGAAATGAAACATGAAGACAAAAATTAAACAGGCTGCCGATTTTATTCTTTCAAAAATCAGCAAAAAACCTACCGTTGCTCTTGTATTAGGTTCCGGCTTAGGCAAATTTGCGGACGGCTTAAAAAACGCTACAGCCATATCTTATTCCGATATTCCTCATTTTCCGGTTGCCACCGTTGAAGGGCACGCGGGCAAGCTTGTCATCGGCGAAGCGGGCGGCAAAGTTGTAGTTGCCATGCAGGGTCGCTTTCATTTCTATGAAGGGCACCCAATGCATGCGGTTACTTTCCCGATGCGCGTCATGCAGGCTATCGGCGCCGTTGACCTCATTATCACAAACGCAGCCGGCGGCTTGAACCCCGCGTTCAAAGTGGGCAGCCTCATGCTCATG
Organism: bacterium ADurb.Bin157; assembly: GCA_002070375.1. Taxonomy (GTDB): domain Bacteria; phylum Muiribacteriota; class Ozemobacteria; order Ozemobacterales; family Ozemobacteraceae; genus MWDD01. Next base: position 4,501 of record MWDD01000097.1, read on the forward strand.
TCAGACCATATTAACTTCATGGGCACTAACCCCTTAATCGGGCCGAACGACAGCGACTTAGGAGTAAGATTTCCTCCGATACAGGGCATTTACAACAAAGAGCTCATCAACGAAGCTTTAAAAATAGGCAAAGAAATGGGCGCCCCAATTGAAACAGGCGTTTACATAGCCGTTACAGGGCCAAGCTATGAAACAGCAGCCGAATTGCGTGCATTTAGGAAAATGGGTGCGGATGCGGTCGGTATGTCGACTGTTCCCGAAGTTATCGTTGCCGCTCATTGCGGAATCAAACGCGTTCTCGGTATCAGCTGCATAACAAATATGGCAACAGGCGAATCTGAGACAGCAGCGAATCATGAAGAAGTTATTACGGCGGCAGCAGATGCCCAAGCTTACTTTTTGAAACTTGTCGAAACAATGATCGAAAGGTTTTAATTTGTGCTTGATAAGCTAGAGTCTGCTTACGGACATTTTAAAGAGCTGACAGATAAGCTCTCTAACCCAAAAGTCATATCGAATCAGTCAGAATTTCAAAAGTTAGCTAAGCGTCGTTCTGAAATGGAACCGATGATAGAAGCTTTCATGCGCTACAAATCGTTACTTGAGTCTCTCGAGGGTGCCAAGACTATGCTTGAAACCGAAAGCGACCAAGAACTTATCGACATGGCAGAGCTTGAAATATCTGAGCTTGAACCACAAATCGAGGCGTTAGAAGCAGAATTAAAAATGCTTTTAGTTCCAAAAGACGAAGATGACCTTAAAAATACAATTGTAGAAATTCGCGCGGGCACAGGCGGCGAAGAAGCCGCCTTGTTCGCCGCCGATTTGTACAGAATGTATTCAAGATACGCCGAAAGCAACGGCTGGAAATGCGAACTGATGAGCATTAGCGAGGCAGACTTAGGCGGCATCAAAGAGGTTGTTATAAGTATTCAAGGCGCCGGCGCATTTGGCAAACTTAAGTTTGAAAGCGGTGTTCATCGCGTTCAACGAGTGCCTTCAACAGAAGCGGGCGGGCGCATACACACCTCGGCAGCGACAGTAGCCGTGCTACCCGAAGCCGAAGACGTCGACATTCATATAGACGAAACAGAATTAAAAATAGATGTCTACAGATCTTCGGGCCCCGGCGGACAAAGCGTTAACACCACAGACTCGGCAGTTAGAGTCACTCATATCCCGACCGGGCTCGTTGTTACCTGCCAAGACGAAAAAAGCCAGCATAAAAACAAAGCCAAAGCGATTCGCATATTAAAAGCGCGCCTGCTTGATCACGCGAGAAGTGAGAGAGATAAAGACAGAGCCGCCAATCGCAAAAGCCAAGTGGGTTCGGGCGATCGATCAGAGCGCATCAGAACCTATAATTTTCCGCAACAGCGCCTGACCGATCACCGCATAAACTTAACTCTCTATAAGCTTAACGAAATAATTGAAGGCGATATAGCCGAAGTAATTGCGGCATTAACCGAGGCGGACAATCTACGCAAACTTGCCGAAGAAGAGGCTTAATTAAAGGTTAACAACCGACTTAAGAGCCTTATTAACTTGTTCGGCACTAATATTTCTGCATTTAAAATGCCCTAACGGGCATTTTTTATTTTGCCCGTGAAGCGAACAAGGCTTGCATTCAAGCTCATTCGATACCACAACGGTCTTAGAAGACGGGATCGGAGCGAACCCAAGAGAAACATCAGTCTGAAAAAACAGTGCAACAAGAGGCACATCAACGGCTCTTGCCAAATGCATCGGCCCGGAATCAGATGAAATAACCCCGCGGGCTAAGCTTAAAACACCGGGCAAGTGATACAAATCGAATTCATTTCGCAAATCAAGGTATTTTTCAGGAACATCAAGTTCACGAGTGCCGGTGCCAACAATCGCTGCGGGTAATTCAAGCATTGGCGCAAGATTTCTTAAAAGCTCGTCGGGAATCTCTTTACCCGGTTTTGACGCGTCGGGGTGCACAAAAATGAATTCTTTTTCAGTTAAGCCTTGTTTACTTATCAAATCGCGGCATTCGTCTATGTATTCGGGCGACATCTCGAGCAACGGGTTAGAATCTGCTTCAACACCGCAAACTTGAGCATATTTTTCCCAAACGGGTCTTTGGTCTTTGAGCTTTATAGGAAACCGTTTTGTGGCCGCCACAAATTGTTCAACCGCCGTGCGCTTTTTATAAACGCCCATCAAAGGTGCGCCAAGCAGGTTTCGCATTATTATTGTAGAAAGTTTACTTTGTAAATCGAAAATTATATTAGGCTTTAAGGCTCGCAATTCGCTCACAAGAGTTAAAAGTTTTGCGCCACCCTCGTAATAATGGACTGCCGCAGGAATAAAAGGGGCCAGCGCGCACCATTTTTCATTCACCACCAAATGCACCTGATTCCCGGCACTTCTCAATGCCCGCAAAGTCGGTATGGCAAGCAAAATGTCACCCATTGCATTAAGTCTGAAAACAATTATCTTATCGCCGCTCATTTCACTAAATATCCCAATTCTTGCAAGGCGGACAAGGTTCTGCCGGACGCCCCCGCCATTGTCTTTAAAAGAGCGCCTGCATTCTCGCCGAGGGTTCGGTATTTATCGGGGTTTGCCATAAAATCTAAGATAACGTTTCTGAGGTCTTCACTGTTATGAACTACCGTAACCGCATTTGCCTTTTTGAGCGCCATCATTTCGTATCTGAAATTAAAAGTATGCGGCCCGCTGATTATAGGCTTATTAAAAGCCGCCGGCTCCATGAGGTTGTGCCCGCCGCGCTTGATCAAACTGCCGCCCACATAAGCAAAAGATGATACCGCGTAAAATTTCCGTAACTCGCCCATTGTGTCGACAATCAGAATTTTTTGAGATTCTTCAACCCCTTCAGAAACTTTATTGTATTTGAGACCGCGCATTTTAAGCAATTCTTCGACCTCTTCGACCCGCTTTGTGTGACGCGGAGCTACTATTACCACCGCATTCAAGTCATTTAATATGGGGGAAAATGCATCGAGAATCTGCGCTTCTTCGTTGTCATGTGTGCTGCCGAAACAAAGTATGGCAGCGTCTTCGCCAATCTTAAACTGTTTTCTGATTTCTGAGACATCGGGCATTTTTTCGCTGATATCATATTTAAAACAGCCTAGTATCCGCTGTTTTTCGGCGGGAATACCCAATATTTTAAGACGTCTCATATATTGTTTTTCTTGAGGAAAAGCGAAAGCAATGTTTTCAACAGCCGGCTTAAAAAGGCTCCAGGCGATCCTCATGAGTTTAACGCTGTTTTCGTTAATTCTGCAGTTTATTATGCCGTAAGGCACTTTTTTTTCGGCAAGGGTCGCGAGCATAAGCGGCCAGATTTCGGTTTCGCTTATAAGCAATACTTTAGGGTTAATTCTTTTGATGAAAGGTATCATAAAGGCGGGCAATTCAATAGGCAAAACAGATGCGAACCCACAAAGTTCGTCTTTAAGAAGCTGCTTGTAACCGTCCATTGTGGTACTTGTGCAAACTATTCGTTCACGCCCGTATTTTTCGCCAAGCTTCTTTAAAAAGGGGCGCAAAGTTATGACCTCGCCTAACGAAGCTCCGTGAACCCAAATTGTTCCCTCTTCGCCGGGCTCGAAATCTCGAATGAAAATCCCTTTGCGCATGGCAAATTCTTCTTTTTCAATTCGCTTTGGCGGAAAAACGTCCAACAGCTCAACCACAAGACGAAGAATCCATTGATAACTTTTTAAAAAAATGCTTCCCATAGCTTTATAATGAATGTTTTCAG
>MWDD01000098.1 GCA_002070375.1 bacterium ADurb.Bin157
CAACAGAAGAAAATACCGCAAAGACATTATTATAGCCGAAGGCGTTGTAGAATACAAAGAAACTTCTCATACAGGCATCGTTGAATGGAAAGAAAAGGTTAAAAAATTTGAGGAAGTAGGTTTGCGCCACTACACTTACAGAGGCGTTGATTCATGGTTTATTGCCCTTGTTCACTCAGACAAAACCAAAAGTATTCCCTTGTTCGCGCCTGATTACTCAAATAAATCGGCCTCAGAAAAAGACAAAAGAGAATTGTTAGCAAAATACGGAACACTTATGGGTATGATCACTACTTATCAAGAGAAATCTGCAGAAATAGGAAAAAAAGAATAAATGTATCAATCGAAATTTTTGCTTAATCGCCAAAAAATCATTAACGCCGCCGATATCGCCCCCGCAATTGCCAAATACTTTGAATATTTACCTCAAACGCAGCGCAAATTCATATATCGAATGGAATGGTACCGTATCGGTGTAGTTGTTCCTTTAATGGTATATTCTGAAAAACAACCGCTGATGCAAATTTTCAAAGAATGTCAAATGTACGAGCTCAAAGAACTTCAAGAATTACCTAAAAACGGCACAGAAGTTAATTTTAGCTTATTTGCCGTACCTTCAAAAAGCAAAAGCGAATATGACGAAGATAAATTGAAAAAGTGGTTTAACAAAAAAATCGCCGGCGCGGCTGAAGTTACCCATTATGAATTCGGCCCTCATAACTGCCTTTATTCGCAAACAGAAGACGGTTGCTCACAACAGCAAACATACACTGTTAAGGGCAGTTTAAAAATTGCCGACAGAGATGCGCTTGACAAATTAAGAAAAAAAGCTGTCGGATACGGAACTGAACTTGGTTGCGGGTTGCTTTTTATCAGCGAAGCCTGATATTTTTTTATAGAACAGGATATTCGAGATGTTCCAAAAAATACTTTTTTTTATTATTGCCCTTAGCATAGCCGGGGCGATGGGTGTTCAAATAAGCTTGCCCTTAATTATTTTTTTAGCTTTGAGCTATACAGCAAATCACTTTGCCTGGCGCCATTTTCGAGATACTGCTTTTGATGATTTGGCAAAAAAGCTGAGTTTTTCAAGAATAGATGAATCAACGGTTGGCCCACTTATTACGTCCGGCAAGATCAACCTTTTCAGAAATTCTGAATGTAAGGCCATACTTGCAATCGGTGGCGAACAAAACAAAGTTAAAGCTATTTTGGCAGACCTGGTCATATCTACCGAAACAGGGCTAAAAAGCGGAAACAGGTATGGGCGCCAAAGAAATTCACCTATAAACTTTACTTCGGTTGCGAGCTGCTGCGTTATCATTGATCCTTCAATGAATCTTCCAATTTCAAGTATTTATGACGAAACTGTCTGGGAAAAAGTTGTTGCTGCTATCGGCGGGCAAGATATAGATTTCGACGATGATCCCGCCTTTTCATCGCGCTTCACTCTTCAAGGACCCTCAGAAGTTAATATCAGAGATTTTTACAACAAGAATTTAAGAACCGGGCTTTTGCAAATAATTCCCGCTAATTTTGCTCTTGAAACCGCAGAAGACAGACTGTTTGTTTACACAAAAGGACACGCGTCAAACAGAGAACTTGAAGCTCTGGCAGAAACCGCGCAAAAAGCCTATAGATTATTCAGAGAAGCGTCATTCGACCATTTTTATAATTAGCCGACAAACCGAGCGGAAACCATGAGACAAATTATTCTGACAACATTGCTTATAGCGCTTAGCACAGTTACAACCTTTGCGGCCGACTACAAAAGCCTCGCGCGACTGTTAGAGCAAGGGAAAATACATATCGCCGGGTTCTCGCACGGCTCATATGAGCTTTTGAAGGGTGAGAACAAATGGGAAATCCTGTGTCGCCCGGTTCAGCGGCAAGAAGTTTTTCATCGGGGACGAATAATTGCAAAAGCAGGATATCAGCCCATTACGAGACTTTTCTGAAATATTCTTCACCCTCAGCCACGAAGCCAGCGTAAAAGGCGTATTAGAAGGCAAATACGACGCGGCGGCAGTTTACGACAACGCCCCTCTTCTACTCTCAGAGCTGGCAAACAAGTCACTAATCGCAATCGCTGACACAGAAGCGATTCCGACAGACCCCATGGTCGTAAACTCTGACCTTGAAGCCTCTCTTAAAACTTCGCTGCAATCTGCAATGACCAACATGCACAATGACGAAGAAGGCAAAAAACTCTTAACTCTTCTATACGAAAGCCGCGGCATCGAGCGCTACATAACCGAAGCCGAAGTCCAAGAAATAATTAGATTAGGAGACGGTGAATAATGGCTTCTAGTTCTCAATATTCCTGTAACTTAAACCACCGGACTACAACCATTCGGGCAGGTCTTCTTCTTCCGTGTTAAGATCGCCATTTTCATTAAACAAATCAGGTTGTGACCCTGCAATGAAGTAATAGTTCGGGTCCAATAAAATACCGGGATAACCGATTATTTTTACCTGTTTTTGAGTTTGCCTCGTCATGCCGTATATGCGAACACTGTCTTCTTTTGTGTTCATCAATAATTCAATTTTTGCCATCATTTTGTTAAACGTCGGTTTATCTAAAAATGTTTCAAAAACACTCTTTTGCACAGCAACCGCATAGTTTTTTAATAACTTGTGCAATTTTGTTCGCCTTTTATTTGATGGCGAATCGTAGCAAATTATATAAAATTCACCCGACATATCAAAACCTCACCTCTATTTATTGAACACCAAAGGATTATATGATATTTCATCGCTTTTTACGGCATCACGATACAAATACGACTGCCGCAGAATCTGATCTTGCAATTGCATTTTTTTATTGTCGCGTGCGTAATAAGATGTACTTGCAAGCCTGTTCTGAATCTCTTTTACCAGTAGTGCAATGACCCTTTCGTTCATTCTGACACCTTTGTTTGCGCTCATTACAAAGTCTTTGGGCCGAACTTGCGCCAGATTAACCATTCGCAGGACCACAGCGTCAACAACGAAATGACGAAATTCCTCCATCAAATCAAGAGCTAATGAAGGTCTGTTATTCTGATTTGCGTGCAGATTCGCCATAAACGGGTCCACCCCAACCTGCTCTATCGAGGCCAAAACCTTATTTAACAATAACGTATAACCAAAACTGAGCATTGCATTCACAGGATCCTTAGGCGGCCTGCGATTACGATCAAAAAACCCGATTTCTTGCTTCAAACTTTTCCTGAATGCATCAAAGTAGTTCCTGCTGCCAAGACCTTCTATCCCCATCAATTCATCGGCATCAGCAGCAGTCTCAATCAGATTTATTGCCTCGGAAACAGACAAGATTTCGCTCCCTGCGTCTATAACACCTCTGCGATGTTTCAGCATCATCCAGTTTTTATATGTTAAAAGCTTCCCCTGAACAATTGTCTTCGCAACTTTTAAGCGAAACTCGCGATCATCAACACGTCTATACTGCGCCGTCCTTATCTGAACCATCGATTCATTTAAATTAGAAAGTCTGCACTTAAAACGCCCGCTTTTTGTCAAATAAACCACATCTATGGTTCTGCGCATAATTTGAAAAATAGCCTGAGAAGTTATTTCAACCGAACCAAAACAAACTATCTGACGAACCCTAAAAAATGGAATATCATGCAAAACTTTATTATCTTTATCCCTTATCACCAATCGCTCACCGACTTTCGTCAGCTTTGCGCCCTGTGATGTAACATATAAAGTTCCGACTTCCATTTTCCCCTCACTTGCCCGGCAATAGTTTAAAAGGCTCTACTGAATCAGGCAATTTATGATAAACTCTGATTCTTGTCTCAATTACATCTGTTCCCGCATCATTGAATATCTTATTGATCTGCCGCCTCAAAATCGCCCCGCGCTCTCTGATACGTTCTATCTGCATATTTAATTCAGCATATTCCTGCATCAGCTTGTCAATCCCGCCACTTTCACCGCCAACAATCGTATTGCCCGACAAATTTGCCGGTTGCCTCAATGCAGCGCTCTGAGTAAAATTCCCTTTATTTGGGAAAATACCCGCATGAATCACCGGCGATTGATAGCTGCCTTGGGGCAACCGAAACTGACAATTGCAATTTTCAGAGCCGCAATATTCCGGAATATGCCTTCGTATCTTTGCGCACCCTGATGGGTTCGGCGGCACCGCCTTTATCATTGTATTTATAAGATCAGGTTGATAATCTTCTAATTGATTCATTACCTGGTGCACAAATACTTTGCCTTCGTCACCCAAATGAGCAAAAATATATATAAATGCGTGTTTTTCATTATCTTCAAGCCTGTGCTCGGTTTTCGCCTTTTCCATAATCAGCCACATAGGTTTGCAGCCTATCAGAAGCTGTTCTACCTCCATTGTGTTTCTCTCGGGCAAAGGAATCTTAACCGAAATCTTAAACTCTGAATCATCAACCTGTTCGCCTCTGCCGGCTTCATTCTCTGTTCGTTGCACTTCTGTCTTAAGCGGTGCTGATTTTAGCGGTGCCGCTTCAGAAACGCAATTGTCAACGGTTATAGCGCCAAGAATGCTTTCAAATTGCGCTCTGTCTATTTTTGGCGCATTTTTTAGAATTTCAATTTGATCGGGAAAGGGGTCAAACGTTGTTTGGTCAACAAACAAAGACAGTTTGCCTGTTTTTCGATGAGTGCCCAAAGGAAGTTTAACCAAATTTCCCAATCCGTCTTCCGCAACTTTATCCTGTTTCGGAAAAAGTTCCCAGGACAATTCATCCGGATAAAAATTTAAACGCCTGAAAAACCAATTTCCCAATGCGCGCCAATACTTACATGCGATTGGTTCAGCACTGAAAAACCAAAAATGCAGCCCTTTATTGCCTGATTTTTCAACCATTGGTTGAAGACCCGAAGCAGAACACAACTCGCACATTTTTTTACAGCTCTCGGCCAGCAAGTCGTTTATCCTTGCCCGTTCTTCATGAGACTGTGCATAGTTTTTCATGTATTGTTTGCGCACATCTAAGTCAAAAACCATTAAACTTGATGTGTTATTTACATCTGTAAGATAAATACCCAACGTTTTTTCGCCTGACAAATGTGCTCTGATATCGTCCTCAAGCAAGTCTCGTCTATTCGGCAGATAGCCCCAGGAGTTACCCATTTTAGTTTGCACCGCGTGCACGCCGCGTCGCCCTTTAAAAAGATTTAATAACATATAAACGTTTTCGTTTGTTGCTGAAATATGCTTAACGGTCATTTCATCTTTGATTCCTTCAATAGCTTCGTCAACCAAATAATCTTCGTTAAGCACAGGACTTATAGCCTCTTTTTTAGATAAAAACCGGTAATCATCGGGAAAAGTGTCTATAGCTTTGGCACAGATTTTCCAGGCTTCTTCTGTGTTTCCTGCCAGCTCACAGTTTTCGATTTGCAATTCATAGGCCTCGGGGTAATTGGCAAACTTATTTAATATATTCTTCCCTAATGCGATCGCATCGTTATAGTTGCCGAATTCTTGCAAAAATTTGCAGTGCATTTTAAAGAGATTGAAATTGCTTGGCCAAACAGATTCCAAATCAAAAAACATGCTTTGCGCTTTTTCAAAGCCGTCTGTTATCCCCAATATTCTGGCTTTTAATGCCTGCGCTTCGGGATTATCCGCATTTGCGTTTGTGTGTTCGGCGCTTTCATCAAACAGCAAAGCTTTTGCCGCTTCAAAATCGCCTTTAGCAATTTTTAATCTGACTTCTTTAAGCAGGTTTTTAACTTCCATATTGCCTCCTATGCTGTTTTTAAACAGTCTTGAGATTTTATGCCGACAGCTCTCACACTTTTTTTATTCTTTGTTTTATCAAAACTTTCTGCCAGGTCAAAAATCACTTTAGCGCCTTCAAATCTTGATTCTTGCGGAATATCATCACAACGCGCATAAGCATCTTGTCCGTTTTCGCACTTTAAGAAGGTAAAAGGTCTGCCTTCTATGATAGAGCCGACAGTGCCGAGCAAGGAATTCTTAATAATATTACCGTTATTAATCGCTTGTTCCGTTTCTTTATTCGAAGGGCGTTTCCACTCTGTTTCACAAATTTTGAACAATGTTTCTTGAGCCGGAAGTCTTTCATCCAACCCAAATCTCATTGCAAGCTGCTCAAGGTCGGATGAGTATTTCCAGCCGTTTCTTTTTCTGATCGAACAAGCAAGCAGAGTGTGATTTTTAGCGCTTTCGCTTTCTCCGAGAACAAGCTGAATTTTAGCAATTAATGAAAAAACATTTACTTTAGTTTTTAGGTCTCCAAACATTTTAGCAGCTTCAAATGCTGATTCGAGGGCATCTTCAAACTCGCCTTTTTCAAATCTTAATTTGGCCAAATCGGCAATAATATACCAAGGACAGCCTCTGATCTTTGAGATGGCAAGCAATTCTTCTTCTGCTTCATCCGCGTAACCCATCATCAGTCTTGATAACGCTGCTTTTCTTGAAAATTCGATTTTCCTCGGATAATTTGAAATAGCTTCAAAAGCTAATTTTCTGCATTCTTTATAAAGTGCCGCATCATAAAGGGCTCCGATTCTGGCAAAGTACCATCTTTCACGGTATGAGAGAAGCTTTTTGCCGCGGAACATTTCACCTTCACCCGGCAATTTACTCGGAGCAATACTTTCTGTGAGCTCAAGCACTTTCATATTGTCATTAAGTTTTTTAGCTGCATCTATTGCGCAAAACAAGGTCAATTTAAACAGCAAATCTGTTTCATCGTTATTTTGTTGCAGAATATCTTCGCAGGCATCCAAAACCTTTTCCCAGTTTCCCGCTTTTTTATTTTTATCAACTAAGGCCTCGTATTTAAGCCAATTAAGCTGAGTGTTAAGAGCCGGTGAAGTTTTCAAAAACTGCTTATTTTCTTCGATAAGCTTAAAAGCCAGTTCAAAATCACCGATTTTTCTTGCGCAGTGCACAGCTCGCCACAAGCTGCTTTCATCTGAGTTTTTTTCGAAAAAGCTTAGAAAAACAGAGAGAGCTTCGGCAAATTTTTCGGTTTTTCTAAAATGTTCTGCCTCTATCCATTCTGCTGATGATTTGATTGGGTTATCCATATTAGCTCCTTTGTTATTCATATAAACAAGAAGCTTCAAAAATCTATCCTGTCCAAAAAAAAAGAAATCCCGCCTTTGCCCCTTAAATGGAGAGAATAGCAGCCTGCAATTCTAAAAATTAACGTGTATGGTTCTCGAATGTAAATTCACACCCTGCGCTCCCACAAAAAACAAAACGCAGGATTTCTTCAATCCCCGAGATAATGGGGAGTCCTTTCGGACCGGAGAATCCGTCATTATTGATACATTATTCTCTGATGAGTTTCAATCCCCGAGATAATGGGGAGCCCTTTCGGACGAATACTTGTCTGTTAGCATATAAGGAGTATGGAGATTGTTTCAATCCCCGAGATAATGGGGAGCCCTTTCGGACTAACAATTCTAATGAAACCATCGAAATGAATGAGAATGTTTCAATCCCCGAGATAATGGGGAGCCCTTTCGGACCACAACCGCAACCGTCAACACTGAAATGGAAGCAGTACGTTTCAATCCCCGAGATAATGGGGAGCCCTTTCGGACAAACAAGCTATTTTGGTAGAGCAAATAGCAAAAACTTGTTTCAATCCCCGAGATAATGGGGAGCCCTTTCGGACGGTACAGACCTGGAAACCAGGTAATGGTTATCTGTGGAAGTTTCAATCCCCGAGATAATGGGGAGCCCTTTCGGACTTTGCGCGGGGGCGACCGTACGCGGTTCCGCGTACGTTTCAATCCCCGAGATAATGGGGAGCCCTTTCGGACACGCGGTACGAGCGTTTAATGCAGTGTTAGAAGTCCTGTTTCAATCCCCGAGATAATGGGGAGCCCTTTCGGACTTCTAACGAGAACCTTGCGTGTCTCATTCACATGGATGTTTCAATCCCCGAGATAATGGGGAGCCCTTTCGGACGATACCGAGAGCGCCGCGGTACGAGCGTTCAAAGGTGCGTTTCAATCCCCGAGATAATGGGGAGCCCTTTCGGACTTCCTTCCTTCCTGGAGAATGGCCAGTCATTATCGACAAGTTTCAATCCCCGAGATAATGGGGAGCCCTTTCGGACCAAAGGCTTGAAAGTTGTGGAAAAGATGGAAGAAGAATGTTTCAATCCCCGAGATGATGGGGAGCCCTTTCGGACGGGATG
>MWDD01000099.1 GCA_002070375.1 bacterium ADurb.Bin157
TTAGGGGACAGGGTTTAGGGTATAGAAAATAGAAACAAAGGACTTATGTAAAAAATGACCCTTCGGCAAGCTCAGAACGGGCTTGCGCGATTTTGCGGGCCCAAAATTGCAACTTGTTAAGAATAAAAGAGTTAAACAAAAATAATGAAGACGAAATAGAGGTTTTTACGCTATTAATCGGCCGGATTTTTTTCCTAATAGAATAATTCTTTAGCAAAATAAATGAATCTTTCGTAAAAAGACTAATTCTTTAGTAAAAAGAACGATTCTTTTGGGAGAATTCAATTTAGCTGTTTGCTGTTAAATCGAAAAACACTTTTAATTATCGATAAAATATTGGGATTTTTAGTGGAATGGTTTTGGTTAGGAGGTAGAATGGAGAAGGTAGAACCCCCACTTTCGTGGGGCAGGCTCCGAACGAATGAATTTGCACCACGAAGCGAAGAAGGGCCATAAAGAAATTTTAACCGCGGATTACGCGGATTACGCGGATTAACACTGTGATGTTTGCCACAGAGGGCACAGAGAAATGCTTTAAGGCGGGCTCGGTAAATCGAGCCAAAATTCTAAATCGTATGCTTTCTTACAAGTGACCCATTCGACTTCGCTCAGGGCCGGACTTGACGCCAGCACATCGATTTGGATTTTACCCTAAAGGGTTTTTCGTCTTAAAGCAAAAAGACACTGCCGATGCGGCGGAAAAGAATAGTTTTGAGTTCTAAGTTCTTAGTTTTTAGTTGCGGAACGGCGGCGGAAGGTGAGAGTTAATAGTTAAGTAGACAGTAGTCAGTAGACAATAGACAGTAGTGAAGGTTTAAAAAGGCAAGGCCCCGATATTATTTCTTCTGAGACCGGTAAATTTATTATGCCGGCAAATCTGGCAATACTTTTAAAGAAATCATACGGGGCAGGCGTTGGTTGGAAAATTAATGATAAGATAATTTGTTAAATGAAATAATCAGAAACAATCAATGGCAGATAATTTAGATATCAATAATATTCATGAACACCTTGCAAAAAAGAATTTTATTGTCTTTGCCGGTACAGGTGTAATTTCAGGAACGGGAATTCCATCTACTTGGAAAGAATTATTAATAACATTATCTAGGCAAGCAAATGTCAACATCAATGTAGATAATATTTGTAAAAATGAGTATCCGGATGTAGCGCAGAAAATATTTGATGAACTTGCAAAAAATGGTGAAGAAAAGAGATACTATGAAATTATCAAAGAACTAATTTCAGCAAAAGATTCTGCTTGGGATGAAAAACCTTATGAAATTCTTTCTACCACAAAAGGGGTAGTAACTACAAATTTTGACAACATTTTTGAAACGTCTTACGAAAGATTAGTTGAAGCAAATAGTAGTCTGCCATCAAGTATCATCACGAATAGCTTGCCTGATTTCGAGGATAAAGATGATTTCAATAAACATAAAATTGTATACCTTCATGGTCGTGCCAACGAGAATCATATAATCTTTAAAAAAAACGATTATATGGATTATTATCCCTCAATGAGTGCTGGAAAAAGTCGTAATCCTGATTTGTGTTTGGAAACATATTTAGATTATATTTATCGTAAGCATACCATCGTATTTGTAGGTTTTAGTTTTGATGATGAATATGTAAGAGGATGTTTTAAAGGCATTCATCGACGATTAACTGGGCGCGACGAACGTTGTTTTGAGAGAAAAACAGGGTACATAGAAATCATTCCTAGAATCAAGCATTATGCATTCATAGAAGAGGTTAAACCTCAAAGCAATGAATTTAAAAGACATAAAGAGATTGAAGCAGAGTTAGAAGAGATGAGAATCAAGGTAATTCACTTTCAATGCAAAAGAGAGTGGATGGACTGTTTTCAAAAAATTCGCAAGATAAGAAAACCGAATAAATTGGAGAATAAAGGTGAGTAAGCAATTTTATGATATAGCTAATAGAATTGATGAATTGACTGAAAAATATTCTATAGATAATTTGAATGAGATTCAAAATCTATTTACGCAAAAAGGCATTGAATACTATTTCTTTGCAAAAAAGTTGATGGAAATAGAAGATCCTTTAGTATGGTTCCTACCACTGAAGGAAAAAGGATATTTCAATGGTAATAAAAATATTTCGCCTAAAGAGGTGCAAGATCAGCCTGGTTTCTTTACTATACCATTTTGGAATGTGTTACCATATTTAGAGCGAGTAGCAAAGTTAAATAAACAGAATCCTTCTGATGAGATAACAAAAGGTTTGATGGAAGTTGTTGATTCAATTATTTGTTACAGGCAGACAGATGGTAAAAGAATAGAGAATTATCGAACAGACTGGTTTATAACGAAAATTATCTTTATGCTGCCATGTAATAAATGGAATGGCAAAAATATTGACTTTATAAACATTGCAATAAAAAGTTCATTTGGAAGCGCTCTTATTCAAAGTGAAATCAATAAAAGCGTTTTACCCGCATTAATAGAACATAAATCAATAAATCTTATTCTAAAACTTTTAGAAATTATTCTTGATTTCGCTAAAACTGAAGGCGGTACAAGTCGAAAAACCAAACCGATTATGGAAAGGTATTGGCAACGCGATGCATTAAGTAAATTCAAAAAGCAAATAGCAGAATTATGTGGTTTAGAAGCTGCCAAGATTGGTATAAATACAATAAAACGATTATTGGCTGAAAATGAGGGAGAATTTTCATACATCTGGATAACTACAATAGAAGACAGCAAGCAAAATCAATTTCCTGACAAATATGAAAGTCAATTGGTGTTTTTCATAAGAGATATGCTGGAAAGTTTGAAACCAGAAGAATCCAAAGATATAGTAAAAGAGTTGTTGGCGGAAAAACACTACATCTTTAAACGCATAGCAATTCATATCATTAATCGACAATATAATGAACTCAATAATCTATTTTGGGAATGGAAGGACAATCCGCTTAATGAATATGGATGCAGACACGAATTATTTGGACTTCTCAAGAAAAATTGTTCCTTGTTTACCAAAGAACAGATAAATACAGTTTTAAATTGGATTGAAACTAAAGAATATAATGATACTGATGCACAAGCGTTGGCATTTAGGAAAAAAGGATGGCTTTCAACACTCAATTCCGCAAATGATCCAAAGGTAAATGCAAAATATAAAGAGTATGACAAAATAGCTTCCGGAGAAGTTGAACATGCCGATGCTTTTATCTGGCACAAAGATGGTAAAATGAGAGACAGAAGTCCAATTCCACCAGCAGAACTTTTGGAAAAAACAAATGAAGAAATTGCAGATTATCTAAACATTTCTTTGCCTGAAAGAGGATGGCATGATCCTTCACAGGAAGGACTAAATGAATGTTTAAGACAATGTATAAAACAAAATTCTGCAAAATTTACATCGAATCTAAAACCTTTTTTGAAAATCCCTCGCATATATCAAAATTCAATTATAAGGTGCCTATCGGAGATAAAACAAACGGATGGGATACAATGGACACAAGTATTTTATTTTATTGAAGCGATGATATTAGAGGATATTTTTTGGAATGAAACGTATGATAAAGAACATTATAACTATCGAGATTGGATTATCGCTTCAATTGCCGACTTAATAGAAAATGGCTGCAATTATGAAAAAAATATTTTTGGGAGAAGTCTTTTAACGCAGATTGAAAAAGTATTGTTAATACTTATCGAAAAAACCAAAGCCAAAGAGCCTGAAATGGAGCGGCTCATTGACCATGTTCTTAATTCACCCAAAGGGAAAGTGCTTTCGGCGATTATACACTATTGTCTTTGCTATGCTCGATTAAAAAAGGATGAAAAAATAAGATGGCCGGATGCGATTATGAAAGATTTTACAAAGCGGCTTGACAGGGCAATTGAGTCTTCAACAGATTATTCGGTAACTCTTGGGTTGTATTTAGAGAATATGCTTTACCTGGATAAGCAATGGGTAATTGATAATATCGAAAGAATATTTCCAAAGAAAGATTTTAAACACTGGAGCGCTGCATTTGTTGGTTATTTATCGTATTCACAGCATGTATACGAGACACCATATAAAATCCTTAGAGAAAACGGTCATTATGCTAAAGCAATAAACACAGATTTTAGCGATGATTATGTCCAAGAAAAGCTTGTGCAGCATATATGTGTTGGTTTTTTAGAAAATTGGGAAAAACTTGATGATTCAACAAGTCTAATCTGTCTGTTGTTGAATAAAGGGAAGCCCAAACATTTATCAGAGATAGTGCAATTTATTGGTACTGTTGAGGGTGAAGAACCTGAAAAGAAAATTAAAGATAAAATTAAGCCTCTTTGGAAAAAAATGTATGAGTTTTTAGAGAAAAAAAAGGATGACAAAGAATATCAATCTGTTATTTCAGAGTTTTGTCGATGGTTGGATATTATTGATGACATAGATGATGAGGTTCTCCCATGGATTAAGCTGACAGCAAAATATATTAATGTAAATTATCTGGATTCTATGCTAGTTCAAAATTTAGCGAAACACGTTGAAAAAAATCCAAAGAATGTGGGTGAAATTTATATCGAAATGTTAAATGGTGGAGCGTATCCGGATTATGATCAAGAAGATATAGTTAAGATTGTTAAATCGTTATATCATTCCGGTTACAAGACACATGCAGATACAATCTGTAACATGTACGGGGAAGTAGGATCTGATTTTTTAAGACCTCTATATTTAGAAAATCACGCAGGAGAATAAATTCTTTTTTTTTAGGATGAAATATGAAAAGATGCCCCGGTGAGATATGTGCGTTGCTCATGCGTAATTTGCAGGTTTTACTGAGATGAAAGACAAAATGTAATTCGCAGATTCTTATCTCACGGGGTAAACTTACGCGTTAAGTCTGCGGTTGGGTTGGCGAGATTTTGTAAATAATGAATTAAACGACCCTGCCATAGTCCTTTACAGGATTGTAATGATGGCAGGGCTAACCAAGTAACGACGATTTCGGGGAATCAGGAAAACGCGAAAGATTTATTGTACGCATAAAAACGTATCAGGAATTTGTGATGAAGGTTCGGGCCGTTGTTGACGCGTTTAACAGGATGCAGAGCGAACTTGAGGCGGAGAAGCGGGCGATAATAAAAATCTGGAACAGCAGGGATAAGCAGATCAGGACGGTAATTGAGAATGTGACGGGATTTTATGGTTCGATTGAAGGGCTTGTCGGAGGGAGGAAAGCATTGCCGGAGATTAAATCGCTGACATTCGAAGCGATCATAGAGGAAACAAAAGAGAATTGAAAATGCCTCGATGGGATAAAATGAGATGCATTTGGGTGGGAGGCCGAAATGAGATCCTTCGACTCCGCTGCGCTTCGCTCAGGATGACAGAGGGGAATCTTTACCCCTCCTTACGGTCAGGGCTCGGATTTCATCGCCGCAGCGGCGGACGAGTCGGACAGTTCAGACCCCGGTTAGATACCGCAGTTTCTTCAAAGAAGTTAATCGACGTATCTAACTGGGCAAACATATCGGACAGGTTGGACTCGGACTCATAAGCCGAGCATAAATTGCATAGTTTCGTCGGGAAAACCTGGCAAGCCTTCGTGGCCGAAGTCGGGATAGATTATTACTTCCTTCTTTGAAGTAATCTTATTATATGCGGCGAACTGGCTCGACGGCGGGCAAATTGTGTCCATCATTCCGGTTACCATTCTTACGTGGCCTTTGATCCTCGGGGCGAGATGCTGGACGTCGATGTAGCCGAGCTTAGTGAAGATTTCATTTTCTCTTTTGTGCTGCGGGTCGAAATGACGGAAATACATTTTCAGTTCATCGTAGGCGTCTTTGGCAAGATCCATTTCCCAGACTCGCTTGTAGTCCGAGAGAAAAGGATATAGACTGACAGCTTTTTTTATGTATGGCGACAGCGCGGCACAAGCGAGCACGAGACCGCCGCCCTGCGAGCCGCCGATGATGCCGATGCGTGCGGGGTCGACTTCGGGCATATTTGCAACTATCTTTGTGAGCTGGGCTGTGTCGAGATAAATATTTCTAAAGAGGAGTTTGTGCGGGTTTGGGTCGTCGAGGCCGCGGATAATCTGACCTTTGAAGGTGTTGCCTTTTGTTCCTCCGGTATCTTCGGATAGGCCTCCCTGTCCGCGACAATCGAGAGCGGCGTAAGAATAGCCGAGGCCTACATAATTAAGTTTGTCAGACCAGTCGCCTGCGTTTCCGGAATAGCCATGGAAGAAGACGATGGCGGGATGTTTTTTGGGCGTATTTTTCGGGCGGATGTATTTTGCGTGTATGCGGGCGTTGTCGACGCCGGTGAACCATAGATCGAAACATTCGGCGAAGGGAACCTGGAAATCGCTTTTTATAAGGTCGATTTTGGGATCGATCTCGTTCATAGTATTTAGTGCGTTGTTCCAGTAATCGTCAAAATCGGCTGGACGCGGGTTGCGGCCCTGATATTTTTTAAGCTGATCAAGAGGCATATCTATAAGCATATTTTGAACTCCTTAGACAAATAAAACAATGAATGTTAAAGATAAAGATGAGATTGCCACGGCTGTCTGCGGAGCCTCGCAATGACAGATAAACGCCATCCCATTGGGATCTCAATATGAAATTTTTAACGGAGAGGGCGAGATTCGAACTCGCGGTACTCGGTAAAGAGCACACTGGTTTTCGAAACCAGCTCGATCAGCCGCTCCGACACCTCTCCAAGTATTTGTTAATAAGCTACTTATGGAAAACAAATAATTTTAATAAAATTACTACTACAACCAGATGGCTGTTATACCGTTCTTCGTTTGAATGATTTAACAATATTATATTCAAGGTTTTCATATGAATGAAATTCAAAATAAACGAAAAAAACGTTCTGATAAATTTCCTTTAACTTTACATCCAACTGGTCAATTTTGCAAGAAGGTTCGGGGTAAACTTTATTATTTTGGAAGTGACAAGAAAATTGCATTACAAAGATATTTAGAACAAGCAGCTTACTTGCATTCAGGCAATACGCCGATATTAGGGAGGAACAACAAAGATATTTCAATCAGATATCTTTGTAATGTGTACCTCGAAAACCAGACCATGAGAGCAACAATAGGCCAAATAAAAGCCAGGCATGTCTGTGACCTGACCATTCTTTTACGTGACTTTGTTAGATTTATTGGTCCAAGTACGGCAATCTCAGCTATATCAACAATGGACTTACAAAATTATATAAATAAACAAATAAAAGCTGAAAAATCTGCAAATACCATCAACAATAGAATTGCAGCGGTAAAAGCTATGCTAAATTGGGCATTAAATAATGAAATAATAAATAGTTGTCCGAATCTTAAAGCCATAAAAAAAATAACGAAAGTTAAACATAATAAATTTATATTCAACATGCAGCAAATCCAAACACTCCTGGAAAATGCGGATGTTCAAATGAAAGCAATGATCCTTCTGGGCTTAAACTGTGGCTTTGGATGTACTGACTGTGGTGAATTGAAATGGGAAAATCTTGATTTGGAAAATTGCAGAGTAATTTATCCCAGAGGAAAAACAGGCATACCCAGAAACTTTACCTTATGGCCGGAAACAATTTCAGCATTAAAGAATGTTACTAAAAAAGGAGGCTTCGTATTTTACACTCTTGAAGGTAATCCTTGGGTGAGAGTTATAAATGTTACTGATAAGTTTGGGACCGAGAAATTCATAAAAGAGGATGCAGTCACAACACAGTTTTCCATCCTTCTTAATAAGACAGGTATAAAACCTGAAGAAAAAAGTGTTGGTTTTTATACTTTACGCAGAACAGCCGCAACTATGGCAGCAAAGTCTGGCGATCCTTTTGCGGTTCAGAAACTTCTTGGCCATGCAGACTTAAAAATGGCAACAACTTATGTACAGGATGTTTCAGAGCAAACTGACCGAGTTGTAAATAACATGCGTAAACTTATAATCGCAGATGCTTCTTAATTCTTTGCAACAAGGCCTTAGCAAAAATGCTGCAGCTTTTGTCTTGGATTTTTTAGCTCGATTATTCACTTTTTAAATAGTCGTCCCTGAAAAAATTAATAGTTTGCGTTAAAAAGCTGGTTTGGCGTTGATTTATGGTTTATCCGGCTCAT
>MWDD01000100.1 GCA_002070375.1 bacterium ADurb.Bin157
ATATTTTAATCTCTCGGCCTTATAATAATGCTTTAGCATTGAAAAGCTATCGCCAAGCGACAGCCTTGTTATCTTCATGGCCAGCCTTAAAGAATCGTTTGCGTATTTAGACTCGGGACTGTTTTCAACCGTACTTTTCAATATTTCTAATGCATCTTGATAATTTTCTTTGTGAACAGCTAAAATTGCTTCTTTTAATGCGTGATTTATCAGATTATCACTTTCAATTATTACGTCATCGCTGCTCTCTTCTATTAAAGCCAGGGATTCTTTTAAAATTCTTTGTGCTTCATCGTATTTTTCTTCAAAGATTTTAATATCGACATCTATAAATGAAGCTTCAATAGCAACTTGTGAATAAAGTTTTTTAAACTGAGACTTTAAAATACTGTCAACGTATTTTTTTGCATCATTTATCTCATACAATTCAAACAGCGCGTATTGAGCCAGTTTAAGATTTAAAGCGGCCGCCATCTCCAAATCGATCATCAAATTCTTATCTGCAACGGCTTTTGCAAGTTTATAAAGTTTTTTGCCGTAGTTTTTGTGTTCATAGGCCATTTTCACAGCCTCTACAGCTAACTTTAATTCAAGCGAAGTATTTTTTCTAAGTTCAATTACCTTTGAAATCAAGTCAAAATAAAATGACACAGAAGCATTTACAGAGGCATCTTGCCTGAATCTTTGATAAAAAAGGTCATCTAATGCGCCGCCCGATTCATAAACAATATTTGCAATTACCTGTGAATCATCGGCTTGCCCCTGTCTGAAATGATATTCGAACAAAGCCTGAACAACGGCACGATTTCCCTTCGTTCGATAAAGCTCCGATAACCTTTTTCCCAAAGAAAAATCCGAACTTTTTTCTTCATAGAGTTTTTCAAAGGTTTCATTAAGGTATGTGCCGCTTACAAAGGTTAAAAGGTATTCTTCCATGGCCTCTGCTTTTTTGCCTGTTGAATACAATATGTTGGCCTTTTCAACCGCAAAGGCAGATACGTCATAAGTGCGGCTTCTGTAACTTTCAATGGCGGCTATGGCTTCGTCGTAGAAGCGGTGCTCAATCAAGACTGAGACATAATTCATCAAAGTTTCGCGACCAAATACAGTTTTGCCTTTAAAAGGACGTGCCCAGGTTTCAATAGCTTTATCTTTTTTATCGAGCTTGTAATAGACTACGCCTAATCGCCTCAAAGTCGCCCAGTCTTCAGGGTTTATATTTAAAATTTTGTTCAAATACTCAATGGAAGCTTCATACATATTTTCTTGAAACAGAAGCCCGGTCAGCTTTTGGAGCATGCTGCCGTCTATGTTTATTTTTTCATATTCCATAAGTGCTTTTATGGCTTTTTTGGTGTCTTTTTGCGCTATATAACAATCTGTTATAAAATCTATATAACGGCTCTCGCTATAGCTCATTTTTCGGCTTTCTAAGGTGTTTATGAGTTTTTCGACTTCACCTGTTCTTATCGATAGCTCCAAAAGCTTTTTAAAAGCTGCATATGAACCTTGCGTCTCTAAAACACTTTGCAATAATAGCCAAGCCTCATCGGCACGAGCTGTTTGCAAATAAAAATCTGCAAGCAAAACCGAATATTCGGCATTGTTGGGCTCTTCTTTTCTTAGCGCTTCAAGAAACTCTGTTCCGTCTTTATATCTTTGTATGGATAAATATAAGTCGGCCAAATCTTTTTTCGCCATTTGCGCTTCGTTAAGCCCGGCGCGTCTTTGGATTATTTCTTTATAAAGCTCTATGGCTTTGTCATATTCTTTGGTTTCTTTGTATATCTGCGCCAGATGCACTCTGGCTATTTCTGAATATCCATCGTTCTCGTATTTTTTTATCAGTTCCTGAAGCTTTATTTTTGCAGATGTAAATCGGCGCATTCTATAAGCCGAAATAGCCTCGTTATACATAATATAGGCTTCTTGTTCAAATTTTTGATTTTGAGAAAAAGATTCGGAACAAGGGGTTAAAAGCAAGAATAGCAGCAATAACAACACTTTTTTCATTTTTCGCTGCCTCCGTATATGTTGAGTGATTTGTAATATTCATCAAGCAAAGTTTTGTAAGAATCCGGAAAATCTTCTTTTAAGTCTGTGGTGTAATCTTTTGAAAGATCTCTGGTGTCTGAACCTACGTTTTCAATATCTGCAGACGGTAATTCCTGTCTGATTATTTCTCGCGACTTGGTTGCTGAACGTTCTTCGCTTTCTTCATCACGATTTTTAATGGCTTTTTGAGCTTTTAACATTCTGTCGTAGATTGATTTTTGCTTTTCGGCAACCTTTTTTTGCAAATTTTTATCAAGGATTTCTGTTTCTAAGTCTTGCATATCTTTTATTACATCATCCATGCGCCCCATAGAGTTGAGTTTTTGCCCTTCGCGCATAAGCTTTTCAAGGGCTTCGCGAATATATCTCTGTTCTAAGGACATCTTTCTGAGTTGTTCGGGCGTTTGCCCTCCGGGCATCATTTGCTGTTTAAGCATTTGCTGATATAAGCTCAGTTGGCGTTTTGTAAGGTTTTTAAACTGCTGCATTGCGCTCATCGGAGAGCTGCTGCCTGACTTGCCCGACTCGTCCTGGGCTCTCATTAAGTCTATCGCCAGCTTGTTAAAGTTGCGTATAATTTCTAACTGGTCTGTTCTTGCCGTTTCTAAGGCCCTGTCTTCAAGATTTTTTACTATTGCCGAAAACAGTCTCTGTGTTTGTCTTACAGAATCCACAACCGAAGGATCAACAGAGAAACTGCTTTTTATAAAGTTTTCTAAATCATATTCAAGCTCAGCGCCCTGCTGTTTTACAAGAACCTGCAATACAGATACCGAATCAATAATGCCCTCGATATTTATCATTTCGCCGCGCAAAAAATGTGAAGGCATCATTTTGATTTCTTCATAAAGCCTTTCTTGGTCATCAGAAACCTGCAAAGCTCTTCTTATGTATGAAGAAAGATCAAGCTGTGAATGTTCACCGCTCATCATCATGGTTTCGTTAATTTGCATCGCGTCTCTTTTGAGAGCTTCCAAAAATTTAAGCATATTTTGTTGCTCTTTAGATGCCGAATCCAAATCTTTTTTTTCTATACTTTTCTCGATAGATTCGCCGCGTTTAGCATAATCTTCTTTTTGCATTTTGTCGCGAATATTCTTCACATCCTCTAAAAGGGGGTTTTGCGACATTTCTTCGGGTTTTTTGTCTTTTGTAAGTTCTTCGGCTTGCTTTTGCAACTCAGCCAACTCGCTGTTAATTTTATTTTGCTGCTTTTCAAGGTCAAAAAGTTTGGCCTCTTCTTCTTCGGTAAGTTTTTCGGTTTTCATCTTTTCGTTTAAAGCATCTGTTTCAGATGCAATTTGCTGTTGGCGCGCATAAATATCTTCAATCGAATTAGCCAGAGAATTAAATTTTTGCTGTTCTCGAACCTGCGTGAGCAAATCTATCGTTCTGTCTAAGTTTTTTATGTATTCATCTGTCTTAAAGGCTTCTTGGTATTTTTCAAAATCTTCAGGGCTAACTTTCATTTCTGAGAGCGACTTTTGAAGCTCTTGCATCATATTTTTGGTTTTATCGTCAAGCAACTCATTGAACAGCTCACTCACCTTACTCATTTTTTCTAACGCTTCGGGCGAATTAAAAGGATTATTTTCCATCGCTTTTTGTAATTTCTTGAGCCCCTCAATCATATCGTCAGCCTGCTTTTGCTGTTCGGCGCCTTTCTTTAACACATCTTCAATTGCTTTTTCTGTCTCATAATCGAGTTTTTCTTCGTGTTTGATCTGTTCATAGGCTTTTAACAGAGCTTCGCGCCGGTCTTTTTGCACTTCGATGTAATCTTGCAATTGCTCTGCCAAATTTTTATGCTGTTCGTCCTCGCCCATATAAAGGTCATGCATAGAGGGCATGTTAATGTAATAAACCGATGTACTCGCAACATTTGCCTGCGGCTTTTTTGCGTCTTCGACTTCAACATAATAGCTGATTCGCGTGCCCGGAGCCGCATATACAGTGTCGAGCATCCATGGAAACTCTACCTCGAAATCCTTTACCGGAGTAAAATCAGACTTCATGTTCAAAGGCGAGTAACTTTTTCGATTGCCCAACGCGTAATACAATATCATCGTATTCACGCCGTAATCGTCTTTTGCCACTGCCTTTAATTCTAACATTTTTGTTTTAGGGAAAGGGATATCGATGCCCGGTTTAAGCAATTCTACGGTCGGTGCCTCATCTAATTTCGCATTAATACGATAGACAACGGGATTTTCGTTTGTTAAGCCATATTCACTTTCAAGCGACACAGAATAAAGAGTATGTGTAGCCAAATTAAATTCATAAGTAAAACTGTCTTCAAAAACAGGTAAAGAAAGTATCTTTTCAGGCTGCTCACCCTCTGTGACTTTGACTCCCCCGCTCTTAAGTTTTTGGTCGGCCTTTACCGCGATCTTCACTTTTGTTCCGGCCAATGCTGTGTAATCACCTGTATTTGCCGGCAACTCCAGCGCTTCATTGCTCACATAAGCAGGCTGATACAGTGTTACCTGCATATTTTTAATTTGAGGCTGCGGCATAACGATGATTTTATATCGCGGTGAGACGTATTTTTCACATTTTATGCTGTATTCTAAGGTGTTTTGAAGACCGGATAAAACATAAAGGTATTTATTTGAATCAGCCTGACCGTTTTCTTTGTACATTTCTATTACAAGATTGCTTTCAAGAGCATCTGCATCATAAAGTTGCAGCAATACCGGTTCATCGGTTTTGCGCGATGTTACAGCTGAAATCTCGATGCTCTGCCCTACCGCCGCCAAAGTATTTTGCGGAGTAACAGCAACTTCTAAAGTTGTCCATGGCAAAATATTTGCAAAGGGATTTAACAGCCTTGAAGAGCCAATCATTACCTCTGAGGGGGAAACCGAATACCAAACAAAAACTCCCGCAATAAGCAAAGCCATGTATGACAAATATTTTTTACGTGAAAACTTCTTTAACGCTACCTTTAAATCGTTGTCTTCAAATTCTCGAACTACAGACGCAACAGTCAACCGCTTCATCAAATCAGATGTGTTGTCTTTTTGAGAGCTTTCATTTTGCTTGATAAACTCGGCGGCACTTGAGAGCCCCGAATTGAATTTCTTTGTGGCTTCTTCTATTTCAACGGCAACAGCAGTGTCACCGGGTCCCTTAATCAGCGACAAAACAGCTTCGCCAATTCCTAATGACAAACAAAAATACAAAATAAACGAGATTGCGTAGCGAATGCCCTCTGACTGAACGGGTGTTCGTTCAAGCAGCAAAAATATCATAATCAACGCGCAGCAAGTGGCAATGCCGCCAAACAGCCATCTCATCGACAAACGAATTTTTCTTTTTCGCTTATACGAAGATAAAATTGCTTTTAAGCCTGTGCTCAGCTCGTTGTATTCAGCCAATAATTTTTCTAATTGCGTATTTTTCATATTTTCACTGCATCATTGCAAAAACTACGATATTTATTGCCATTTTCATGGCTTCTTCTCTGATTTGAGGGGTGTCAACCTTATGAATGCCCGCGTCTTCGAGACCATCGCCGATATCGGATTCATACGTATAAAGGATTTTCATTCTGCCTTTGTCATAAAGCGCAAACGCCGCCGGGGGCTTATTATCGTGCTCGTGAATTTTGGGCAGACCGTCTTTAAATTCGTAAGCGCCGTTAAATATTGGGTGATTGCCCGGAAGCTGAACCGGGTCGCGGTCGGGATACAATCTTTTAATCTCGCGTCTTATGTATTTGTCGATTCCGTAGCTGTCGTTTACCCACAAAAAGCCGCCGTTATTCAAATAGTTTGCCAGAGTATTGATATCTTGGTCTTTTATTTTCACATGGCCGTGCCCTGTCAAATAGAGCATCGGATAGCGGAACAACTCCGGATCGGAAATTGAAACGGCAATATTTTCAGCCTGAGTCAAAAGTTTTAGCCTTCTGTTTACTTCTTTCATGAGGTTTATCATCGACGTGGGGCCGGTATACCAATCGCCGCCGCCATCATATTTTAGACGCGGGACGCTGAGAGTATCCCAGCCGGCGGCATGGCAGAATGCGGGAAACAAGAGAATTGCGAACAGCAAAACACCTATTGAATAATTGTTTTTCATCAGCTTAACCCTCCCTTGCGCCTGATATACCATTCTGCGGCAGGCAGCAGTAACAGCAGAACCAATAATAACCAGCTGTTTCTTAAATCTAAACTCTTTGTTTCAACCTTATTGCCTGATACCTTGTTAAGAGAAGCAATTATTTTGTCCGCCTCGCTTTCGGGCACGCAAATACCGCCCGTCTCTGAAGCCAAACGCTCTAACTGCGCAAAATTTACCGCGGGATTATCAAACTCTGCAGTGGCAACTTCGGCCAATACCTCTGCTTGCCCTTTGCCAAGCTCTTTTCCTCTGTATTTTGCCTCGGCCTCTAAAATATGTATTCCTTTTGTTGAAGGAACAAAAGAAGCTTCATAACAACCCTTTTCGCCTGTCTCCACACAAGGCAAAATTGACTGATTGCCCTTTTCGTCTTTTACGGACAAAGCCACTTGCGCATTAGACAAGAGCTCACGCCTGCCGTCAGAGACCCAAACTTTAATCAGCAAAGCTTTGCCGATATAACCTCTTGTAGATGACACATCTATGCTGACCAAAGCATCTTCACGCCTATTGGCCAGCAATTTGAACATATTGAGCATTAAAGCTGAATACGGAGCAAAACCGTAGTTTGATGAAACAAGCCTGAATCCAATTGGCCACAAGGGGCCCCCTGTGCTAAGAATCACATTGCCTCGACCAAACGTTGTCTTAAGCATAAAAGGCAACATATCAACACTTCCCTTAACAGAAGAAGACAATAAAACTTCGGCCCCGGCTTTAACCCCGGCATACTCAACAAGACCCTCGAATTTAGGCAGCTTTGCATAGAATTCTTCATTCTGAATAGGGTCATCAATAATTCGTAAAAAATTGTATTCCGTGTCTCTTGTAGGAAGCAGCGGGTTGCCGTTCTTTTTATGCAAAAGTTCTGTTGAAATGTTTACCGGCAAAAGATTTTCTATCTCGCTTTTGCCGTAGCCAAGATGTGTAAAAGTTCTGTCAGAGGCCATTATATATAAACCCATACGGCCTGACTCAACCCGGCTTACAATTTCTTTTTCGTAGTTTTTAAGGTCAATATATTCAAAATCAGACAATATCAAAACATCCGCATCTTTGAGCCGGTCTTTTAAATCAAGCTTAGAGACAGCAGGCTGCGGGTTCATATCTTGAGAACATATCCACCTGTTATCAAAAACCTTTGTCCATAAAGTAAAATGCGCATTCGGGTCCGTCATAACCGCGTTGCCAATAAATTTGGCATCCCAAGAAGGTTTTCCGAACAAAGCCATAACATTTAATCTTTCTTTAACCACTTTAAGCAAAAATCCGGCACTGTTGTTGTCGCTTGTTAACTCATTTTCATGGGAGGCAACATTAAAATCATATCTGAAACTGCCTTCTTTATCGCAGGCAATGTTATAAACAAATTCCGCTTTTTGTTCTTTAAATACCGCGTCTATAGTGTCTATGCGATTGCCGTCACGCAGAACCTCAACTTTAACGCCCGGCGACGAAATGCCGTATGCCTTTACTTCACCTCTGATTCTCACACCGGAATTTAAGTAACCTAATGAAGGCGGGTTAATCAAACTGATCGAAATATCTGCGCTGTCCGCGCCGTCTTTCGGCACGACAAAATACAGGGGTGTTCTCAGATTGTTAACAGAAACAAGAGGATTCTCCCCCGTTGTATGAACCCCGTCTGT
>MWDD01000101.1 GCA_002070375.1 bacterium ADurb.Bin157
GCCGAAGCAAGATTTCTGGCTGATGCCAAAAAAGAAACCCGCCTTGTTTCAATCATAATCTTAACCACTTCATCGTACAAAGAAGGTGCGGCAAGAGCAAGAACTATCGCCATCACACCGACAACAAGCAATAATTCGGCTATTGTAAAAGCTTTTCTAAGCTGAAAGCTGCTTTTCAAAAAGATACCTCTTTAACATCATACACAAAGCTCAAAATAAATAAACTCTCAAAAATGAAAATATCACAAACAATGTCACTTCGCAATCTGAAATAAGTAAAAAGATAGCTTGAAACAATTTGACAAAACCCGCACTGTTGAGTAAGATTGTATAAATCGTTATACTCCCCCACAGGAGGGTTATTTATTTTGACCAGTCAGCGTAAGAACTATTTTATATCAAAAGACATGCAAACTAAGTTTGCGGGCACTATTTTGCTTTTGGCATTATTGGTAACAATAATTACCGCTTGCAATATTTATGTACTGGGTTCATATTTTTATGACAGCAGTATTACACAAAATGAAGGCAGAACTCTTTCAATGGTAATGGAATCATTCATAAGAGAGTTTTGGCCCAGACTTGTAATTTTAGTTGTGGTTAACATTATTATAGTTTTTGTAGTCAGTGTCATGTATTCCCATCAAATTGCAGGCCCCGCCTACAAACTCGAAAACAGCATCAAACGGATTACAGAAGGAGACCTAACCTTCGAAGTAAGCCTAAGAAGGAATGACAATTTAAAAGAATTGGCTTCTGCCCTTAATTCTTTGCTCGAAAAATTCAGAATCACTCTGGCAGGGGCAAAAACTCTTACAGAAGATATCGCAGAAAAGCTCAAAATTCTTGAAAGCGACGACAGATTTAAACAGCTTGCGGCAAGTTCTGAAGAACTCAGAAATCTGATTGACCAGTTTAAAATTGAAAACACAGAAAAAGATATAGTAGACGAGGATGAAGCTAGACAGGAAGGCTAACAAATATAACAAGGCTTTCCTGACACGGCCTGAAAAATAGGCGAGGCAAAAAAAAGACCGCCGGTTTTGATCTTAAACCGGCGGTCGTTTTTTATAGATTATAAGTGAAATAACAAAGAAAACATTGCCCTTTTTGTTCTAGACTTGGGTTAAAGCCTCTTTAATTCGGCTCAATCGACCTCTTAAACGCAATATTGCTTTAGTGTGAAGCTGAGAAACTCTTGAGTCACTTACACCCAAAATCTTGCCAATTTCTTTTGAAGTCAACTCTTCATAATAATAAAGTGTAATAACCATTCTTTCGCGATCAGAAAGCTTAGATATGGCATCGGCAAGTATTTTTTTAGCCTCTGCTTCTTCGATTTTGCTTTGAGGATTATCGCTCTTTTCGTCCTCGATGTAGTCAAACCTTGAAGAGCCCTCGTCGTCATCATAAAAAATTTCGTCTAAACTCAGCAAGAGCGACTTTTTGGTTTCATCAAAAAGCTTGTGCAACTCAGATATATCAATCTGAAGATATTCTGCCACTTCTTCGTCTTTAGCATCACGCCCAAGACGCCCTTCGAGTTTAGCGTAAGCCTTTTCAAGTTTTCGGGCTTTTTGTCTGATAGACCTCGGAGTCCAATCCAAAACTCGCAATTCGTCAAAAATAGCACCACGAATACGGGTTTTAGCATATGTCTTAAATTTTACATTTTTATCAAGATCATATTTGTCTATCGCGTCTATGAGTCCAAGGATGCCATAGCTGACAAGATCGTCAAACTCTACGTTGCTCGGCAAATTAACCGCTATTCGGCCCGCAACATACTTAACAAACGAAGCATATTTCATGATCAATGCATCTTTTATGTTTGGATCATGATTTACTTTGTATTGTTCCCAGAGCTTCTGATCATCTTCATCCTGTAGACGAGTATTCATCATAGGATTAAGAATTTTGTCATCTTGCTGGAGCGTATTTCCTACAAGAAGTTCTTTGTTCACTTATTCCTCCGTGTTTGGCTGCCTCATGAGATAGTCGCCGCATCTTTTCCGGAAACGCCGATCGACTTTGACTCATCGGTAGGGGTGCCAATAATTTCTCTTTTAGATTCTGTTTCAAGAAGATCCCCGAGATCCGCTAACACAGTTTCATCTTCTTTATCATATGATATCTTTTTATGATTTAAAATGTTTTCGGAATTCGAAACCATCCCAGACTCAAGCAAATCGCCCAAATCTGTCAGAAAGGCCTCATCTTCTTGCAATTTCATATTTTTCTTTATATCCGTAAGATTCTTTTTTACAATATCAGGCACAAGAAAGACTTCTAATATGCTTCCGAGTATTGTTCCGAGAGTTCCAAATAATAAGAATACTATTGTACTTCTTGATATGATGGTAACAAAAGGAACCTTGCTCAGAACAGCGAGCAAGAATACTATTCCGGTCACCGTTACTGCCAAAAATACTCCCAGTAATAAAGATAATCTCGACATTTATATTTCCCTGATTTCTTCCCCCAAGAAAGAGACTTTGATTATCCCTGACTGAAGGTCAAATTCAATAGACCGCCCTTTATTTCCTCCGATATCTTCTGCAGTCAGTTTTAAGTTTAATTTTTGTAAAACAGACTTTACACTGCAAATGTTATCATAACCAACAGTTTTTTCAAAGTCTTCTGATGGCGAAAACATTTCTGAACCGCCAACAATTTTAACCGATATGTTCTTTTTTTCCGAACCTTTCTTTTCGAGCAGTTCAAGCAAATATTTTACACCCGATTCGGCACATTTGCCGGGGCATCCGCAGTCCTGATTTGGCTCAAGCATTTCGGGAAGCATAACATGAGCGATGCCGCCGATTTTTAGAACATAGTCATACATTGCCACCGCAACACATGAGCCTATACCATAAACAGCCAGAACAGCAGGGCTTCGTGCAACCTTCAGTTTGCCCATTCCAACCGTCAGAAATTCAGCCATATATTCCTACTCCGATTTTCTCAAACAATGATTCAAGAGAAGCAGGGAGTAAAAATATATGAAATCTTAAATTTTCTTCTTCTTCAAGAAAAGAGGTCTCGATCATCAAGACTTCTTCACTGATAGTTTTCATATCAGAAACAACGTTTTCAATTAATCGGCCGGCTTTATCAAAGGTCATTATTGGCAATGAATTAATAACAGGGGTTTTCGTAAGTATGGAAAGCGCATTCGAAAATGCGCCGCCTAATATGTTACAAATTTCTTTTAAGCATGAGTCTTCCAATTCTTCTAAGTTAAATAAACTTTCTGCTCGAGAATTAGGAAGCAATTTTCGAAGAATTTTCAAAGATGTTTTTTCTGAGATCAGAAAAAGAAAACGCCCGGACAAGCCCCCGACAAGCTTCAACATTACGCAACTTACAAACGAATCTTCGCCGCCAACTTTATTTGGGATTTCAACCAGAGAGACAACACTGGCTGAAGGAACAGACATGGTAATTCGGCGCCCAAGAAACTCAGCCAACGCGCTGGCAGCATTTCCGCAACCGATATTACCCACTTCCTTCAAAGCATCAAGTTGTTTTTTGGTTAAATTCATTTTTTTTCCTAAAATAAACCCACATGCATACAATCAATATAGGATTATAAAACACTTAAAAACATATTGCAACAGTCTTTTTTTCCCATTTAAATCAGAAAAAAACCAAGTTTTTTCTTTTATTGGTTGCACGAATATAAATAATATGGTATCATCCTCAAGTCATTTGGGCAACAGCCTAATGATCTCTTGGGGTGTAGCCAAGTGGTAAGGCACCTGCCTTTGGAGCAGGCATTCCGTAGGTTCGAATCCTCCCACCCCAGGTTGAAAAAACAGTCGGTTCTGCCGACTGTTTTTTTATATCCCTATTACAGTAACCGGAAGCGAAGAAGCATACACTTCAAGAGAGCGCCTCAGATCAGAAAATGATTCAGGAAGCATCGAAGCGAGTTTTCTTACAACCAGCGAATTAAAAGGGCGCGACAACAGAAGTTCCGACAGCAAATCAAGCACCGTTGCGTTATCTTTTTCAACTGCCTTAAGCTGAATCATAGCGTTGTATAAGTTCATTGAGGGTTCATTCAGATGATGCAGTTTTTTCATCATAAAATCTGCGCCACGCCCTCGAACGGTCGTGCAAAGCTGAATACATGCGGACAAAAGCGTCGAATAAAGTTTTTTGGCTTTTTCTCCGTAATTTGACGCTCTCGGAAGGTCGCAAAGCCTCAATGATATTCTATAGGCATCCAAAAGATCAGCTAACGAACCGGGGTTTTCTGATAAACACAAATCCAAAATTTCCAGCGCCCTTTCGTATTGCCCATCAATTGCCAACAAAGATGAAAGCATTCTTCTAATAGGGTAAGAAGACGGATATTTTCGATTTTGTTCTTCTAAGAGCCACAAAAGTTTGTGTCTGTTGCCTCCGGCGATAGCCATTTCATTAAACACTACCGCTATCTCCGGCGTATTTAGTATTATCGGGCCAAATTCTTTTGTTTTTATTCGCATTCGACACTTTCTCGAAACAGAAAGAGATATGGGGTGATCCTCTTTCAAAAGCGGGATCTGTATTCTCAATATTCTGCTTAATGCATAACAACCGGAAAGAACAGAAACAGGGTCAGGCACAAGCAGCATTCTGTTTAATGTATTTACAGCATCTAACTGCCCTAGCATAAAAAGCTTTTCAGATGCTGTGGCTCTTACTCTCGAGCATTCATCTTTTGCAGCTTCTGTGAAATATGCCGACGACTCATATAATTTTAGGGGCATTGAAGAAATCATATTAGCACGCACTCTAGCGTCTTCATGGTCGTGAAATCTGGAATAAACAAGCATTTTATCGCATCCGCATTTTCCGAGCGCAGTCAGCAAAGAAGCTAACACATGGGGGTGCTCTTCATGCTCGGCCGCCCCTATTACCAATTCCTCGCAGGGCCTACCGACCAAACCGCACATAACTGCGCACTGACTGCGCTTAAAAGGGTCCGCAGATTTCAATAGACGCCCAAAAGCAGTAAATATAACATCGGGTATTCGTTGGCCTCGATTGCTTTTTTTAATTAAACGACGAATGCTAAGCACAATTTCTCTTAAAACGTCGCCGTTTCGCTCTCTTTCAAAACCGTTAAGCAAAATTTCAAATGATATTTCCGAGTTAATTTCTGACAACGACTTTGCTGCCGCTAAGCGATTTTGCCACACTTCACTTTCAAAATTTTTTCTAATCAACCGAATAGCCTTCATAGAACCGCATTTCCACGCATATACCGCAGCCAAACACGCAACCGAAGAGTCAGAATTTTTCATCGCTTCTCTGAATAGCTCGACACGATCTTCAAGGGAAACAGCGAATAAGTTTGCTGCATTAATCGCAGCTTTTGCAAGAACCCGATCTTCAGAAGAAGCACAATTCTTTATTATAGGCCAGACTTCTCCACGAGCGCCAATAGCCACAAGCGGAAGCAATAAAGCTTTTTTTTGAGAATCACATGTCTCTTTAAACAAAGAAAGCATAATTAAAAAAACTTTGCTGCCGCCGCAAGCCAATAAAGCCTTCGATGCCTCGTAAGAAACTCGCTTGTCCTGAGATCTTGCCAACTCAAGAACCCGTTCGGTCAATTCTTCAACAGGCATCAACTGCAAAGAGATTAAAGCGGCAATTACACGCGCACTGTCTGCAAAAGCAAGCTCACGACGCAAAAGCGAAACACGATCAAAGCCTGCCGGCAAAGACGCCAAAAGAACGCCAAACCCTTCGGGCATAAAAAACTTATGCGATTGCTGATATAAAGGAAGGGTGCGGTTTCTTCCCGAATATATGCCCTCGTGCCCCGAGGCACTTTCTAATGACTCTAAAATCCGGGAAACCAAATTAAAAGTTAAATGCTCGGGAGCGAAAACCAAAGCCTTCAAAGCAGCTATTCTAAGCTGCATCGGCCCTGAACACGCTCGTCTGGTAAGCAAATCGACAGACTCAGAAAAAATCTCTTTCCAAACAACTTTTGTTTGCAACGGAGCAGGAAACAACTTTCTTAGACCAACACAAGCCAATAAAGACATTGTTGTGTCTTCACCAAAAACCAGCTCCTCAAAAAATTCACGGTCAGAAACAATCGGCTCTCTTGCCATAGCAACAAGAGCCGTCATTCTTGTCCATTCATCCTCGGAATAAACGGCTTCTCGAGGATTCATCTGCAACTGTTCAAAAAACATCTGGTTTTACCGGGTTAAATTTAGTTCTTTAAGTTTATTGATTCTATCAGGAATATCTACAGTCTCTAAAGGCATTACCGGCCACACGCTGACAGAAAATTGGCTTATCATATCTATTGCAGCTTTTCGGGTTTTTTCAGGGTCATCCGTAAGAGCAAGGGCCTGTTCATCCGCGCTAATATGCTCAAGTTTACCCGTATTACCCAAATAATCTCTTAAAGCTATTAATATCTTATGTTTTTCGCGTTTTTCTTCGGGTAATTTCAATTGATTCAGTAAAACCGGGTAAATACCAACTCTTTTTACCAGTCTCATGGGGTTTTTTAAAACCATGTGCATAACATTTCTTGCTAAAATAAAATCGAGCTGTTCTGAAGTCTTGGCATGACTTAGCAAGCCTTTGGTTACAAACAGAATACCGCCCGGGAAAGGTATTTCATCAGGAATATCACTGTTTATAACATAAACTTCATAATTGAGGTTTTTTCTTCCTGAGTTTAACGAAAGCTTTTTCATTTGCTTGGTCAAACTCGGACTAAGCTCAACTTTGACATTATTAGAAACATTTGCCAAAAACTCTTTGCTCATAAGTTCACCGACAAGCAACTCAGCCCTTGTTTCATCAAGTAAACTTGAGAAATATTTAAAAACCGGAGCAACAGGGTTCATTGCAGACAAATTAACAGCACAAAAAATCATTGCGATTATAAAAAGTATCTTTCTCATGGCAATTCTTTCATTATTGGTATTTTTCTTTCAGTATAGGTTGGCTCATTCTGTCACTAATTCTTTTTCTTAAAATCTTAATTTGCCTAAGACTTTCATCTATCTCGGAGTTAAGTATATCACATTTTTTTATTATATCGGGGTCAACCAGAGTAACCCTCGACAACTGATCTTTACAATAATTAAACCTTATCACAAAATCGCTGAGCATATTGTTGAATTGAGATAAAGCATTTCTTAAAGCTTTATCATCTCCGGGAAATTTAACATTTATTGCTGTTAACTCCAATACAGAAGCACCAAATTTCTTAAACAATGTTTGAACCTCTTCCATCGCTTTAACAGCACTTCTTATATCTGACAAGCTCTGTGGATTCATTTGCTGAGTTGCAACAGACATTTCGTTAACAACATCAATTTTAGCTAACGCATCGTTAATATAACCAAAATTTGAGCCGGGTTTTTCGCTGAACCCTATGGGCGGGTGTAAAGGCTCAATGTCAGCATATTCGTCTTTTTCTGAAACAAATACCGGAACCATTTCAATTCTTTTGCCCGCTTCTTTTACTATTACTCTGTTAGATAACAAAACCGAAACCGCATGTTTAAGATGCGTTTCAGACAAAAGCTTATCCGGCTCAAAACGTCCTCTGTTTCTTGGCAAAAAAGCTCCGCCGACGACCTTTAAAGCTTTTAAATACGGAGAATCATCGGGTATATCGGCAAAAGCTCTGGGCATTTTACCTCCGGAGCCGGATTGTATGCTTACACGATACAAAGCCTCAGCGGCAATACCTCTTGTTATAGGCCACTCA
>MWDD01000102.1 GCA_002070375.1 bacterium ADurb.Bin157
GGCAGTAAGTTCACTGTTACTGTTCCGATTGTGTAGCTTTTTTAGGCGATCAGTGAATGAATTTTTTTGAATTAAGTATTTTTTGCGTTTCCAGAAAATCTTCTTTATCTTTTTCAGGAACAAATACTGCAGAATTATAAGATTTGGAATCATTACAATAAAAATGATTCTGCTTAACTCTTGATTTTTGATTCCAAACTTCGTTGTTTTCCGAAACAAGAATCATATTCGGCGGAGTGGTTGCAGCTATTTCAAGCTTTTTTATCGATAAAGGAAAAATACCCCATTTTGAAACGATATTACCCGTCATAAAACGTTTGCCATACTTTTCAGTATTAAAATATGCAGCGAAATCTTCTGCAAAAGTGGTTTTTATGTTCTTTTTTGCCTTTTCTTCTTCTTTTAGGGCTTTTCTAACAGCATTTATACTGTAGTTTACCGAGACATCGGCTTCGATGTGAAAATTAACTGCCTCATTGGGGTTAAGCCAAAAATTGTAGGTGTTACGCTCAGGAGTATAATTGAAATCTGAACCATTAATTTTGATTTTTACAGAAGATAAATTTTTTGGATAAAGTATTCTGAATTTTACTGAAGTGAAGGCTTTGGTCCGTGAAATGTTTCTTAAATCAGTATTCACGACGGTATGCGCGTAGTTGTCTTGTATCGTTGCAATCGCAGTTAAAGAATCAGCTGCATAATCCTCTGTCATACCCTGCTGAATAATAATTTCAGGAAATCTGGGTAAAAGATTATGAGGATTGGCAAAAGTCAGACCGGCTAAATTCAATAATAGTATGGTTAAAAATATTGTTCTTTTCATAACTGCATTATAGTTTTTTTTTATGAAAAGTCCAGTTAAAAGGTGATATATTGTTATCTGATAAATTATTGGCTGAGATTCGAAAGGCTATAAATGAAAAACATTGTATATGCAGATTTACACACTCATACAACAGCATCAGACGGGACGTCGAGCCCGGCAGATGTAGTGCAAAAGGCGAAAGAAATTGGATTGAACACCATAGCAATTACTGACCACGATACGCTCGGTGGCTTTGATGAAGCTATGGCAGAAGGTAAAATTCAAGGAATTAATGTGGTTCCCGGTATTGAAATTTCTTGCGGATGGGAAGGAAGAGACTCTTCGGTTCATGTTGTGGGACTTTTCATAGATCCTAAATCTAAAGAATTAACACAAATGCTTGAAGAACAAAAAAAATATCGATTCAAAAGAGCTCTTAAAATATTGCAGCTACTAGAAAATGAGGGTATAGATACAAAAAAACTGTTTGATGAGTTTAATTCTACACCCGAAAAAGTTCTGGGAAGACCTCATATAGCCCGATATTTGGTCGAAAATAATTATGTCAAAGATTTTCAGCAAGCTTTTGATAAATATTTATTAAGAGGGCGCCCCGCATACGTTCCAAAACAAAGTGTTCCTCCCGAAACAGGGGTAAAGATTATTCATAAAGCCGGCGGACTGGCTGTGGTCGCTCATCCCGGGCTTGTGCCCGACTGGGACAGCGTTTGGAACAAATTGAAAGATTTGCCATGGGACGGTATAGAAGTATATTACAGCGAACATAAAAATAGCGAGGTAGATAAGTTTCTTGCCCTTGCCGAAAGATATAATTTGGTGCCTGTCGGCGGAAGCGATTACCACGGTGAATACGGTAAACACACCGGAAGATTGGGTACGGCAGGTTTAACAAAAGAACAATACGATGTCCTGCTAAGAAGATTACCCTTAAAGGAAGCGGTGAACTGAAATGGAACATAAATTTGACAGTGATATTAAAGAAAACAAAGAATATACAGAAACAAATAAAAAAAAGGTAGGACGCTTGTGCTTTGTGGCAGCTTTTACTTCACCGACTTTTTCCGGAAGAGTCGCTTCTGAATTGCTTTTGGCTACTAGAGCCCTTGAACTGCCGGTTTCCGCATCCGACAGAAAAACATATTTACATACAAAAGATTTTTATTATGCGCCATATATTACAAAAGTGCTTGAAAGACCTGACTCCGGAAGGTTTAGGCTATGGGTGTCTTTGTTGAATGATTTGCCCGAAAAAATCGAAAAAGGGAAGATGCTTGTTGTTACAGCCTTTGACCCGTTTTCATATGACAAAAAACGAGTTGTTGCACTTAAAAATGCCGTGAAAGTTTGGGTGCCCTCCGAAGCTCACCTAAAAGCTTGCCTTAAAGAAGGCCTTGCCGCTGAAAAAATCGAAGTATTTCCTGTCCCTGTTAACACCAGAAAATTTCACCCACGAGTAGTTTGTCCCGATAATTTAAAACCCCAAGAGGGAGTCTTTAGGTTCATTCTTTCGGCTTCCCCGATTAACAGAAAAGGCATTGAAGAGGTCTTGTACGCGTATATAAAAGAATTCAAGCCTAACGAAAAAGTTGAGTTACTTATCAAATTAACTCATTATCCTAATTTAAAAAAGAATTTAGCTTTTGAAATACAAGATTTAAAAAAGAAAACCGGGGCCCTAAACAAGATGTTCGCAAAGGTAAGAATTATTACAGAAATTATGCCGGACAAAGAATACGCGGGCCTATTAGCTTCCTCTGATGCTTATATATACGCAGGAAAAACATTGAGCTCTTCTATTACCGTCAAAGAAGCTATGGCTTGCGCTTTGCCTGTAATAACTCACCAAAATGCGGCTGAAGTGTTTGGCTTGCAGAATGAATACGCTTATATTGTTCCCGCCGAAACTAAGATGGCTAAACCCGAAACAATATATTCTCAATCAAGCGAAATGGCTGTGCTTGAAATAGATAAGCAAGAGTTAGCCAAAGCGATGAGAAGCGCTTTTAATAACCCCGCAAAAAACTCTAAAATGGGTTTGAAAGCGCAGAGATTTATTAAAACTTTGCCGGATTGGAAAGATTTTGCAAGCAAAATATCAACTGTAGTTAAAAATAGATGAGTCTTTTAAATGCATTTTTTTCATTGTCTGCATTGACAGTTTTGTCAAGAGTAAGCGGCTTTGTAAAAGTCGCTGCTCTTGCTGCTTTTTACGGTCGATCTGTTGAGGCGGATATGTATATGGCAGTCATGCTTTTGCCCGACTTGGCTTATAAATTTTTGAGTGAAGGTTTGGTCTCTTGCGCTGCGGTTCCCATGTTTGTGGAGTTAAGAGACAATAAAGAAAAAATTAAAAATATATTTTGGACACTTATTTGGATTTCTCTTATTGCAGGGTTTGTTGGGACTATAATTTTTGCCGTATTTTCAAAACCTATTTGCGATAATATTTTGCCCGGTTTCACCGGGCTTGAAATGCAGCGTGTTCAGTTTATGTGGTCGGTTATAGGAATATATTTGATGTTTGCAATTCCTTCAGGAGTTTTGACTTCGTTTTTAAATGCGAACATGAGTTTTGCTTTGCCCGCAGTCGGACCTTTATTGGTTAACGCTTTTATTATTGCGGGAATATTTGCGGCTTCGGGCGGAGCAATAGAAAAAATTGTGTGCGCAACTGTTGTTGGAGCGGCTGCTCAAGCCTTTTGGTTAATGCTTCTTGTCAAAAAAAGCAATATTTTTAAATTTGATTTTAAAACAATGTTCGTTTTCGATAAACAGGCTGCAAAGGAATTTATTTGCGCTGTAACGCCGATTGCAATATGGGTTTCGTCGTTGACTCTTATACCTGTCTATGAAAGATATCTTCTGTCTATGCAGACCGGAGGGTCTCTGGCAGCGCTGAACTATGCAGAAAAGCTATTTAATTTGCCACTGGGAATAATTTCTATAAGCCTGGCTAACGTTATTTTGCCTCACCTAAGCTTGTTAAATGACAAAGAAAGAAAAGTTTTTCTTTTTAAGTCTTTTGCGGCCGCTTTTCTTTCTGTCTTGCCTATAGTTGTATTTATATGGTTTTTTGCCGAAGCTATTGTTGAGCTGGTATATAAAAGAGGTCAGTTTTCACTTGAAGATGCTTCGGTGGCCGCAGAACTTTTTAAAAGCTATTCTTTGGCATTGTTGCCTGTATCTCTGAATCTGGTTTTGAACAGAGGGTTTTTCTCGAAAAGAAAATATTTCTTACCCTTCCTTTCCGGTTTGATTTCTTCGTCGGTTCTCTTTTTTGTCGGAGCCGGTTTTGTAACAAAATTTGGTGTGGCAGGAGTCGGGTATGCGGCTTCATTAGCTTATTTTGTTCAAACCTTTATTTTGTTTGTCTGCACGCTTCTATAAGTTTGACATAACACTCTTTACAGTGATATAATCGGCAGTCCTCTCGTACGCTCTGTACTTATCAAAGAGAGGGCAAATGCTAAATTAGGGGTAGACAACATGTCCAATCCAGGTTTTATGTCTATGCGATGGCTCAGAATGCACATTAAAGAAATTATTTGGGCTACCGTTATTTTATTCTTATTGTCTCTTTTTGTTATTGGTTACGGTACAACGAAAATCAATGAACAAAATGAAGAAAAACAGCGACAAAATGAAGCGGCTATGGCGGCAGAAGATAAATCGGCAGTCCCTTTCCCGCCTCATATGACGGAAAAGCTTAATATGCCCGTGATACACGTCTCTTATCCAACCGAGACAGCTTCTCTCACAAGTGTTATAGATGTTAAAACCCTTTGGCAATCAATGAAATCTTTGCAAGGCTTCGATGAAGTTTCGCAAATGCCAAAAGGAATCAGAGAATATTATCTGGGCATGTTTAAAGAAAGAGCGATCAATACTTTGGTTACCGAAGCGTTAGCCGATATGTACGCAACTGCAGTCAAAATTAAGCCTAACTTTGATGTTAAAGCCCTTGTTGAGGCCGACAGAGCACGAATTACACCGGCTGAATTTGACAGAAGATTGCGAAATGAAGGGATTACTTCTGAAGAATACGGTAAAGAAAAAATCAAAGCCATGGTTTTTTCTGCAATACAACAGCAAATACTAAAGCCGATTCCTTTGGCCAGCGCAACTGAAGATGTTGTCAAAAATTTCTATGAAGAAAATAAACATCGTTTTGCGTTAGACGATAAAATTTCCTTTAACCACTTACTGGTTTCTCCCGATGATTTCTTAGGAAAAACCGAGGTGGCAGAAGAAGCCATAAAAGAATATTACGACAAAAATAAATCTGAATTCTTAAGCGGGAACAGAGTAAAAGTCTCTCATATTCTTTTAAATTTCAGAGATCAAAAATATCTTGATGCTATACCTGTAAGTGAAGGTGACCTTAGAGAAGCTTATGAAAATAACAGAGCGAAATATGTAACCGGAGAAGAAGTTAAAGCAAGACATATTCTGATTAAGACAAAAGAAAACGCAGAAGTTGAAGAATCTGCGGCATCTCCTGAAAAAGTTAAAATTGAAAATATTCTGAATAGAGCAAAAAGCGGTGAAGATTTTGCAGAACTTGCAAAAGAATTTTCTGAAGACAGCAGCGCAAATAATGGCGGGGACTTAGGACAATTCGGCCGCGGAACAATGGTTGAACCCTTTGAAAATGCTGCGTTTAATGCAAAAATCGGAGACATTGTAGGGCCTGTCAAAACTCAGTTCGGTTATCATATTATTAAAGTCGAAGATAAAATACCTGCTACAGATAAATCTTTTGAAGATGTTAAAGCAGATCTTATAGCTGAATTCAAGATTACTCAAGCTGAACTGAAGGCAAGCGCCGAAATGCAAAATGCCAGAAATCAGATTTTATACTCCGGAAAACAGTTTAACGATTTCATAAATCTTTCAAATGCGGAGTCTGCAAAAAATAAGGGTTTGCTACCTGTATTCTTTAGCGGAAAAATTACTAATGACTATGATGCAAAAGATGCTCAAATACTAAGATCTGAAATTGCAGCTTTCTCCGGCGCAATTCTGCCTGAAGTTGAAAGAGCTGTCTTCTCGTTGAAGCTTGGTGAGGTCAGCGAAGTTGTTAAATCCAATAAAGGCTTCCATCTGTTTAAAATCGAAGAAATACTGGAACCCATACAGCTCTCTTACTCTGAAGAAGTGAAGCAAACCATTAAAACTAAACTTGAAGCTGAAGAAAGAAACAAGCTCGCCGCAAAAAGTGCGGAACAGCTGAAAAAAGAAAATCCCTCAGCGGATGTTCTTAAATTGGTTGAAGTCTATACACAAAAAGCAAAGCAAAGCAAAGTTTCATTTGAAGATATGCCATATTCCAAGAATCCGGGATTTGCCGCAAATGAATTGTTCGAAGGACTCGGATTGTTCTCTGATAATGGCAGAACCTACGTTTCAGAAATTCATAGCGCTCTGGCTAACCTTTTAAAAGGTGATTGGAAAAATAAGGTTGCCGGCCCCTTTAAAACACAGTTTGGTTGGCACTTTATTGAAGTCACCGCTTATGAAAATAACAGATACGAAAGTTTTGATCTCGTAAAAGACTCCGTAAGGCAGATGCTTGTGCTTGAAGCTAACCAGGCAGAAGTGCAAAAATTCTATGAAGAAAATAAAGAACAATTTGCCGTCCCCGCTTCCAGAGAAGTCAGACAAATTATTACAAGTTCCGAGAAGAACGCAAATGAAGCATACGACAGACTTAATAAAGGTGAAATATTTGTCTTGATTGCAAAGAACTATTCAATTGATGGAGTGCAGGCCGGCGCATTAACAACCATGGAAAAAGGAAAAGTTTCAACAGAGTTGGCAGAAGCTGTTTGGGCCCTTACAAAAGGCCAATACACAAAACCTGTAAAAACTCCGTATGGATACGTTATAGCTCTATACGAAGGCAACGAAGTTCTCGAAGGAACAAGACCTCTTAACGAAGTTGAAGTGGGCATCAGGCAACAATTAAGACAGCAATACAGTATGAGTGCTTTTGAATCATTTTTCAAAGGCTTGCTGGCAAAAGCTTATGTAACACGAAATGATAAGCTAATAAAAGAAATGTAATGTGCTAGCTAAAGACTGTCCGATATTCGGACAGTCTTTTTCTTTTTAAGAAAGGTATAAGATGAGATTAGATAAATATTTGCAGGTAACAGGTTTGATAAAAAGGCGAGCTCTGGCTAACGAAGCATGTAAGCTTGCCTTGATTACCGTAAATAATGTGATTGCCAAACCCACAAAAGAAGTTGCCGAAAATGACATAATAAACATCAAACTGGCTAAGAAAGAGCTTGAAATAAAAGTTTTAAAACTTATTACCTCTAATTCTTTAAAAAAAGCAGAGAGAACAGAATATTTTACTGTTTTAAAAGAGGTCGACCGTGAATAATAAATTTATAAAAGCAAAAAAGTCGCTTGGGCAAAACTTTTGTGTCGATGACAGAATTACTAATGAAATAATACAAATAATTAACCCCGATCAAACTAAACAAGTCTGGGAAATCGGCCCGGGGCAGGGCGCTTTGACTAAAAGCCTGATTGCTGCAGGCGCAGACATACATCTGTTTGAAATAGATGAAAGAATGAAAGAACCCCTGACTGCAATATGCAATGAAACCAATATAACCTGGGGCGATTTCTTAGAACTAAAATCAGATAAATTGCCGCCTTTAAAAAAGCCTTTGTTC
Organism: bacterium ADurb.Bin157; assembly: GCA_002070375.1. GTDB lineage: Bacteria > Muiribacteriota > Ozemobacteria > Ozemobacterales > Ozemobacteraceae > MWDD01. The sequence continues at coordinate 7,516 of MWDD01000102.1, forward strand.
GTATGCGGAAACTTGCCTTATTATTGTGCGACACCCATAATTAAAAGATTTCTTGAAACCGGACCATTAGCGGAAAAACTTGTGTTTTTGTTGCAGAAAGAAGTGGCTGAAAAGGCGGCTGCTCAATGCGGTTCAAAAGATTACAGCTATCTCTCGCTTCACACTTCATTCTTTTCAAAAGCTTATTTGGGAAATACTTACGGACC
>MWDD01000103.1 GCA_002070375.1 bacterium ADurb.Bin157
TCCACCGTGCGCCCTTTACAATTTACTCCTATTAAAACACTCGATCATTATTTTTGCTTTTTGATTCGGTAAAACTTCATCAAAAAGACCTTTAATTGGATGTTTTTTCATCGGATATTATTTTCAATTATCTTTGGCCTTTTGAAAGCCACCCCGCCGCGGCAGGAAATTCAGTTTATCACTTTAGCTTTTTTATGTCAATAACTTTTTTAAAATAATTTTAAAAATTAAATATAAAGCATTGATTTACTTTTTTTAATATTATATCTTCAATTTTGCTTAATAGAACAATAGAGGAACCCTATGAAAATATACACATTAAAAAAAGACAATAAAGAGTTTGTCGCGATCGAAACAAAATTTGGCAAGCTTTTGCCCCTAGAAAACTTAAACATTTACTACAAAACAATGCTTGAGCTTATTGAGCATAATCAAAATCCAAAATTTAATATACTCAAAAGTCTCTCAAATTCAGATGATTTGAGCAAAAGTGTAATTCCGTTTTCAAAGACACCTGTTGACCTGCGTCCATTTTTGTTAGACTTCTCAGATATTGAGCTTTGCGCTCCAATTCCTGTTCCTGCGCAAGATTTGATTTGCCTTGGCCTGAATTACAGCGATCACGCCAACGAATCAGCAAAATTTAAAAAGAGCAGTTTTTCTAACTCTCAGAACTACCCTGTTTACTTTTCAAAACGTGTTTCCAGAGCATCAGGAAGCGGAGAAACAATTCCCTCCTATACCGGCATTGTCGACAGCCTCGACTATGAAGCAGAACTGGCTCTTATAATTGGCAAAGAATGCAAAAATGTTGCTAAACACTCTGCCTATGAATATGTTTTTGGTTATACCATAATAAATGATGTCACTGCCCGCAACATTCAGATGCGCCATAATCAATGGTATTTTGGGAAAAGCTTCGACGGGTTTTTGCCTATGGGCCCTTGTATAGTTACGGCCGATGAGTTTTTATCTCCTCCTGTTTTAAAAATTCAATCGAGGGTAAACGGCGAAGTTCGCCAACACTCTTCTACCGACAAGCTTATTTACGATATTCCCCATATTATAACTGAATTATCTCAAGGGTTTACTTTAAAACCGGGAACAATAATCGCATTAGGCACTCCCGCCGGCGTTGGCATGGGCTTTGATCCGCCTAAGTGGCTTAAAAGCGGCGACAAAGTCGAATGCGAAATTGAAAAAATCGGCATATTGTCGAATGTTGTAAAATAAGATATTTAAAGCCACATTTTATCGTGGTTTTCGGGGGTTTTTATGTTGCCGCAGGTTGCTGCAAGCGCAACTGCGCCGTTTCCGAACTTGCCCCTGATAAGATTCATGGTTTTTTCTAATTTTACGTATTTTTCGTGGTTAGAAAAACTTTGAAAAAGATCGGGCTGGTAGGGCAAATCTGCAGAGGTCAAATTTATGGCTCTTACGGTCAACGCCCTTACAGGTTTGAACCAGTCATACTCCGTTTTAAAAATTTCTTTTGCCTTATCGGCAATTTCATAAGAAGAAAAGGTGTTTACAGGCATTCTACACTGAAACAGGCGATATGTTAAGTCGTTTGCCTTTACCGCCAATTGAAGCCCGCCCGCCTTCAGATTGTTTTCAAAAAGTTTTGCCGCCACAATTTGCGAAAGCATTATCAAAACCTTATTTACTTCATCTATGCTAAAAAGATCTTCTACGCAAGTTATTCCGCGCCCGATGCTTTTTATGGGTATTTGCTTATCATAAAGCCTTACGGGCGAATAATCTTTGCCATTAGCGGCCTCGACAAGCGCAACGCCGTTTTTGCCGAGCATTTTTCTTACAAAGTTCGAATCAAGATTTGCGAGATCGCCTATTGTCATAACGCCAATTCTCTTTAGTTTGCGATATGTAGAAGAGCCAACGCCGAGTAAATCTGAAACAGGCAGCCCCCAAACCATTTCTTTAAAATCTGATTCAGGAATACAGGTTACTGCATCGGGCTTTTTCAAGTCGCTACCAAGTTTCGCAAATATTTTATTAAAACTTACGCCCACAGAAATTGTCAGATTAAGCTCCTTTTTAATTTCTTCTTTTATTTTATATGCCAAATCTGTGCTATTTCCTTTGTATCCGGTTAAATCGAGCCAGCATTCATCTATTCCGAATGGCTCAATTTTGTTTGTAAAACGGTAATAAACTTTATGAGCAAGCTTAGAACACATTAAATATCTGTCGTAATGAGGCGGCACCACCAGCATATCGGGGCACTTTTGTTTTGCCTGCCAAATAGCGTCACCGGTTTTAACCCCGCATTTTTTAGCTTCCTCCGACTTTGCCAAAACAATTCCTCGGCGTTCTTCGACAGAACCGCAAACGGCGACAGGCAAGCCACGAAGGGCTGGGTTCAGCAAGATTTCTACAGAGGCAAAAAAGTTATTCATATCACAATGCATAATAATTCTTTCCATACGGTTTTCCTTGACAAATACGCAACAATAAACTACGATATACGAAACTTAGTTTCTTGTTTTCTCTTAAATATAAGAAACTATATTTCGTAAGTCAAGAAATTTACGCAACTTATTTTCCGAGACGAGGTTTATCGATGAAATTTTCAGACAAATTAAGGGAAGCGCGAAACAGTGCTAATCTGACCCAATCGCAGCTTGCTCAGCAAATCGGTGTCTCTGTCAGAACGATCACAAACTACGAAACGGGCGACAGATACCCTAAAAAGCGCGAGCTTTATAAAAAGTTGTCTCAGGTTTTAAATGTTGACCTGAACTATCTTCTCACCGAAGACGAAGAGTTTGTATTCGAAGCGGAGTCTCAACACGGAAGTCGCGGCAAGAAACAAGCCAAAGAACTGATCGAAAGCATAAGCGGGCTTTTCGCCGGCGGAGAGCTTTCTCAAAGCGATAAAGATGCAGTCATGCAAGCACTGCAAGAAGCCTACTGGGATGCAAAAAAAGAAAACAAAAAGTATTCTCACACCAAGAAATAAAACTATCAACGAGAAAATGAACGCACTCGCTATATACAAAAAAGCCACAGCTTTAATAAATAAACACAAAACAAGAAACAGCGCAAAAATAGCTGAACATCTTGGCATCAAAATTTATTATCGCGATAATTTTACCGATTTATTGGGTATGTACACTGTCATTCAGCGCCAGCGATGCATCTTTTTAAACAATAATCTCAATTATGAAAACTCTCAACTTGTGATAGCCCACGAAATCGGACACGATATCATTCATCGGCGAATGGCCAAAAACAGCGGGCACAAAGAATTCATGCTTTTCGACATGAACAGCCGCCCCGAATACGAAGCAAACGCTTTTGCCGCACATATTTTGCTTGACGAGAAAGAAATAGAGCCCCTTATAACAGACGGCGTCTCGCTTGAGGCGGCCGCAAAGCAGCTTAACACCAACATCAACTTATTAAGCATTAAGATCATCGAAATGAGTAAGTTAGACCTTAATTTCAATCAGAAGTTCGATCTAAAGCGTTTGCCTCAAATCCCAAAAAGCAACTTTTTAAAAAATTTAACCGGCAAATAATGGCAAAGAGTATAAAGGCGCACTATGGCTTGAAGTATTTCTTATGGAAGGTTTAAACTCAGATCCTGAACAAGTCAAAGAAATAGCAAAATATGCACAACGAAGCAAATATCTGATGCGTTTGGAATGCATTTAAATGAAGTAGCCAAATACACAGGGAAACTCCAAAAAGAAGGCAAAATTAAAACAATTCGTCAATGCGATGTAATATACTACTCAGCTTCAAACGATTTTTAGCAAAAGCCACAATCAATACTAGCACAAAACCCTACTTATCATCAACAAATCGCAACGTAAAAAAGAAATAAATAGCATATGCCAAAATAAAATTTGATTTTTCCTAATTTAATTGTTATTATTATTGTAGTGAAACAAAAAAATGTTTCGAAAGGAGAAATTATTATGCCGGGATATGACAGAACAGGTCCGAACGGATTAGGTCCTTTAACAGGCCGTGGCATGGGAGATTGCAACGTTGCCGGGCGCGGGTTATTTCGCAACGGCCGCGGCATGGGCCGCGGTATGGGTCGTGGCATGGGTCGTGGCATGGGACAAAGAGCACAAAGCCAAATAAACCTTGAAAATGAACCAGGTTACGACAATAGTCAATCTGATGAACTAAAGAATGAAATACAAGACATGCAAAGCCAAATATCAGAATTAAAAGAAATGATATTAAGCTTAAAAACGAATTCTTCAAAGACTGAAGACAATACCCCTAAAGAATAACTTTTAACAAAAACACCTCCTTCAAGGTCACAAGGTCAACTAAATTGTCTTCAATCAACAAAGAATTGTCAGTTCTAACCAAGATGCAGTTAGTGCATGTTAAGGCAGCCGATTCTCATTTCGGTTGCCTTCTTTGTGGTAAGTCGAATCCCATGTCAATGCATTTAGATTTTTATGCAGACCTAACAGGAACAGTTTACGCCGAATTTATAACAAACCCATATTTACAGGGATATAAAGGAATACTTCACGGCGGGGTTACCTGTGCACTTCTCGATTCGGCAATGACACACTGCCTTTTCAATTTACAGATAGAGGGCGTAACCGGAGAAATGAACATAAAACAATCACCGACGGCCCGGATCACACAACGAACAGAACAGTTCCGTCGGATTACCCACCTTTTATTAAACAGTGCAGGTATTCCTTTGTATTATCTGCCGCGATATTTCTGTTAGAATCTTTATCGGCTTTGAATCGTTTGTAGTTTTGAGTGTAGCATCTATACTCACCGTATCTGCTCATTATTTCGGCTATGTTTTCAATGCTCATCAAACCTTCGTTATTATAGCTAAGGAAAACATATTTAAAGTTAGCGTCTTCGATTAATTGTTGAAAAACTTGTGTCACTGTTTTTTTTGAGCAAAAATCACTCTTCTGAGAGGCATAATTTCTTAACCCTGTTTTTCCGCTTAAAATGGGATTATCATACTTTGCAATGCTCTCAAGGACATGGTAATTAGAGCAATATTGTCTTTCATTATAGGGTGGGTCAAGGTATAAGATATCACCGGAAATGCTCTTAATTAAAACATTTATGTCTTCGTTATACACTTCACCGCTAACACCTTCTATAATCGGCAGACTCTCTAAAATAAAATCTTTTTGTGCGGACTTTTTTATGTGCTTAAGGAAAGCACCGTAGACAGAAGCCGTATTTGCATATTTGTCAATTGAGTTGATTAGAGCGGCAAGATAGCAAAAATAAACCGCCGAGGAAATTTCACCGGCCTGAAAAAGCTCTTCAAGCTTCAGTCTTATTGCGTCACATTTTTTCCCGTTATAGTCAGAAAAATAATTTCTGCCGCATCCGGAACCCTCGCAATAATTTTTGAAAACAAACCCTTCGATTCCTTGCAGATTATTTAAGTAATGCAGTAATTCGATGTCGAAAGGTTTACTATTCTCAATGTAGTGCTTATTTAAGCAATAACTATAATATTGGATATCATTGGAAATTACTTTAAACCCCTTAGATTTGAAAGTAAGCCCAACAATCCCCGTGCCGGCAAATAAGTCCGCAAAAGTTAACCCATTACCGCTTTTGATGCCGGTCACATCAGCAATAGTTGTTTGCAGAAATTCCAGCAAAGAATATTTAGAACCAATATAATTCATTTTTCAGTCTCCTGAATGTGCTCAATAAGATCAGCGATATAATTTTATCCATAATTTATTGGCTCTGTCAGAGTATTTTATACAGCATAATCTGATAAATAACAATATACTGAAAAAATATCGGCATAGTCGGTAATATTACCAAACTATGCCGATATATTTTCGGTTTAATAATTAAATTAATAATTTTCGCATCTTACTTCAAAGAAGCTTTGAGAATATTTACAAACAGGGCAAACGGCCGGGGCTTTTTTGCCTATTACGAGATGACCGCAAATTCTGCATTCCCACATAATTTCTTCGCTTTTTTCAAAAACTTTTTGCATTTCAACATTTTTAAGAAGAGCCAAGTATCTTTCTTCATGGGCTTTTTCAATAGCAGCGACTTTTCTGAATTTTTCTGCCAAAGCTTTGAATCCTTCTTCTTCGGCTTCTTTGGCAAAACGATCGTACATGTCAGTCCATTCGTAATTTTCGCCTTCGGCGGCATGCTTGAGATTTAAGGCAGTATCACCGATATTGCCTAATTCTTCGTACCAGAGCCTGGCGTGCTGTTGTTCATTTCTTGCAGTTTTCAAAAATATTTCGGATAATTGGTCGTAACCCTCACGTTGAGCGACTTCGGCAAAATAGGTATATTTATTTCTTGCCATGCTTTCACCGGCAAAAGCTTCCATTAAATTCTTTTCGGTTTTAGTACCTGAATACGGGTTTTCGCCTTTATCTTTATTTTCTTCAATTGCTACAAAAACAGAGGCAGGCTGTTTACACATCGGACATTTGAAATCAGGTCCCATTTCGCCTTCATGAATATAACCACAAACAGTGCAACGATACTTAATCATCTTAATATTCTCCTTTTTAGAAACACTTTTTTGAAATAATTTATCTAGTAATATTTTAACGCCATCAACCGGAAAATCTTCTGATTTATTATGTTTTAAAAAACCTTCAAGAATTTCTTTGATGTTATTACCTTGGGGAAGGATGTAACCGGACTCTCTCAACAAATCTTCAGCCACTATTCTCTCAGACTCAGCAATAGCTTCAGCGAGCTGCCTCACAACCGGATCATTACCATTTTCGCCATCGAACTCGACAACCGAAACCGAAGAGGCAGAAGCCTTAACAGGCTTGCTTAGAGTATCATCTATCAGAACAAAATCACATTTAGAAGCCCCACACAGAGGGCAAGACCAATCGTCGTCAATGTCCTCCCACTTTGTTCCCGGTGCTATACCGCTATCAGGGTCACCAATAGCCTCATCATACACATAGCCACAAATTGTACACTTATACTTAGTCACAAATACACCTTGAGACATTTTCTACAAACACCTGTAAAATAAACATCTTTACTTTTGATTGAAAAGCCTTCTAAATCTCCATAGACAAGATTCAACAAACGAAAATCATATAATTTATTACATTTTTCACATTTAAAATGCCCGTGAAATTCAATGTTGCCATCGTATCTTGATTCGTTTTTATCAATAGTTACAACATTTATCAAGTCAAAATCGGCCAGCAATTCAACGGTGTTATAAACGGAAGTTTTTGACAAAGTGGGGATCGTTGGCTTCAAACTATTATAAATAAGATCAATTGTCGGGTGATCAAAAGAACTTCTAAGATAATTTAAAACGGAGACTCTTATAAAAGAGGGTTTTATACCTTTGTTTAGAAGTTCGTCGGTAATATTTTGCATATTTGTTTGATCTTTTCCGTCTGTAATCATTACAAAATTATAATAATTACATTTCAAAAAGAAGTCAAGAAAAAATAAAAAAAATATTAACTAAAACAAAAAAAATCGCCATTAAGGCGATTTTTCATAATATCGGTGGAGCATAGGGGGATCGAACCCCTGACCTCAGGCTTGCAAAGCCCGCGCTCTCCCAGCTGAGCTAATGCCCC
>MWDD01000104.1 GCA_002070375.1 bacterium ADurb.Bin157
GATTTCATTAAAAGCAGACGCTGTTAATGTTCCGGTTGTAAAAGAATAATTCGGCGCAGTGCCGGTTCTTGTCAACATAAGTTGCGCAATTCCACCGATGGGGCCTAAGTCAACAAATGCCGAAGTCCCATTGGTGCCCGCTGCGGGTATGGTCTGCCCTTTTGAATCTGTAAAAGAAAGCCTGAAAGTTGAATCTCGCCGTATAATAGGGCTGTTGTTTATCGGATCTACGTTAAAATTTGAAAGACCCGTAACTAACACCGAAGCCGGCTGAGGCGGACACAAATCTATCAGTGTAAATTGGTTGATAATTGCAGGAGAAAGGGTCGTAGCAGTAACAGTAACATTATTTATAGCCTGATAATTTACATTTGTATCTTCGGTAAAGTTGTATGTATAACTTCTTTGTGCCGCAGTACCGGTTAAAGTTGCCTCAAGAATAGCGCCCGAAACAGCTGTATTAAATCGGCATTTTATTTCGGTCACATTATTAAGGTTGTCGCCATCCTGTGCGGTAAGGTTCGCAGTTACTACAAGGACGTCTCCGACATTTATTATTCCGTTGCCGTTTTGGTCTGTAAGGTTGAACCCGACGTTCATTGTGATAATTGCGTGAGCAACATCACAAGACATAAAAAATAATAATATTATAAAAGCGAAGACCCAAAATCTTGGTCGTATCATCGTTCGCCAATCTCCTATAAGTAAATCAGGCTAAACACAACAAGCCATATCCTTAGGTATATCGGCAAAAAAACATCAAGAACTGAGAACTAATTCACCCATTAAAGAATCCGTTTTTAATAAGGTCTAACGTCACTTCCACACCGGCCAAGAACGCCCGCCCGTTAATCAGCTCATCTTCTGATACAATTTTTACAAGGCTTTCATCTATGTTTTCAATATCTCGTATCATCTCTTTGAAAAATTTCTGCTGCAATTCGGTCATACGACCCGAAATAGCGTATTCAAGCCAATTTCTTCCCATGTTGCTCGCTCTGTGCAAAAAACGTCTCACTTCAATGGTTAAACGCTGAGCCCAAACTTCTTTAAACCGCCCGCCCAGAGCAAAGCATCGCGCAGTCAAAAGCATGCCGCATAAAGCGGCATCGCCGGCAGGAAAGCTTCTGCTACCGTGCCCTGTAACGTCGATAACAGGAAGGTCAACTGTCTCTAATCTGTGTTCCTTTATTGATAAAGACAAATTTTTTAAAGGTTCTTTAAGCTCATTCAAGAACTCGCAATCAGGTTGTCTTAAGCGCCGGCTTATAACATTTTTCATGTGTCCGGGAAAGTTTTTCAACGCAATATAGGCATTAGAATCATATTTTTTTGCGGCTTTTACATTTAGTTCTGCCATCTCGGGCACAACCAAAACACCGTTTTCAAATACCCAACCGTCTTCGGGCAAAGGCAGGTCTACGGGCGGAAGACTTCTTATTTGTATAAAATTAGGCCCGCAACCGTAAGGGGCGGCCACAATATACAATAATTGCCCGTTCAGATCTAAGAGCATTATTTTGCTTTTAGTTCGCTCTCTTATGACAAAAACCCCTTCGCATCCTGAATTATGCAAAAGGTATTTGTCAACAGACATTACATCGCCAAAAGTTTTACTCATACTTTCAATCATACTTTTTTTTGTTGCATATAGCAATACAAGCTTATTTTTTAGTTTTGGCGACCGGAGACTGGCGAGCTGTTGTAAAACCCGTAAGATGCTGAATTACCATGCCGCTCAGCGTAAATCCGAATATTGCGGGAATGTAACTTATCGAACCCATAATCATTCGTTCATAACCGGGCTTTGCATCTTTATGCTCGGGTTCTATTTCTGTGTGAGAGTATGGCAAAATGGGCGGTTCTATAGAATAAACAACCTTAATCCCTCTTTCTACACCAAAATAGCGCAGAATTTTTCTTACTCGTCTTGCCAAAGGACAAATGGTGCTTTCTGATATATCACCAACACGGATTTGAGTCGGATCGAGTTTTCCCGCGGCACCCATAGCCGAAAAAATAGGAATCTTGCGTTTTTTGCATTCAATAAGCAAGTCGATCTTGGCATTGAATGAATCTATTGAATCAACGACCGCGTCATAAGTGTCATTTAATATTTCGTTGCTGTTATCTGAATTATAAAACTTTTTTACAGTTACAACTTGGCATAATGGATTTATTAAGGCAATACGGCGAGCGGCTTCTTCGGTCTTGGCAATCCCGATAGTATTGGTTAAAGCGATACACTGACGATTAATATTGGTCGGAGTAATATCATCATAGTCTACCAAAGTAAGTTTTCCAACTCCTGCCCTGACGAGACCTTCAACTACATGAGAGCCCACTCCGCCGAGTCCGAATACCGCAACATGAGAGTTCTTTAACTTATCTGCCGCTTCTTTGCCAATCAAAAGCCTATTTCTTTGAAATCTTACGGTCATAGACAAAATCCGTCCTATTATTATGATAAACCAATTCAGATTATCGACTTAAATTACGTTTTCAATGATAGCAAATAGTTATCAGGATTTTCCCCTTTTTATGAGGCTTATATATTTAAAAGGGTTGACGTTAGGCGTTTTTTTAAATACAATTGTACATAATGTATTGAGCATATGCCTTTTTGGAGGTTGTAATGAATAAAAAAGTCTTGTTAGTAGCGTTAATGTTTTGTTGTGCAACAATATTGGTTGCTCCGGGCATTATGGCATCTGAGAACGGTCTTGAACCCTCTCAGACCGGTTTTACACCAACCTGGCAAATAGGTGAAGAATGGGTATTAGAGTCTTCTCACAAAGACTTGAAGTCTGACGTTGAATCATGGCAGGCTCCGATACAGTGGGTCTTCAAAGTAAGAGCCATTAAAGAAAAAAATGGAGTCGAATGCTACGTTATTCATATTCACGCAAATAACCCCGACGTTAAAAACCAAGCTGTATTATGGCTGGCAAAAGATGACTTAAGACCAGTAAGAGTAATAGATTTATACCCGACTCTCAACGGAATGAAATATTCTGAAAAAGAAGTCGATCCAAATAATCCTCAGCCACTTTTATCAGAAGACACAATAGTGCCTTACGATTTACCCGTTTTCCCGCTCGAAACTGAGCAGGCCAACAGAGCACAAGGAGCAGACGGATTTTCAGCTTACGGGAAAATCAAAGAAGCTATCGGCAAGAAGTTTGCAAAAATCAGAAATGTGGGCGGGCTTTCTTTTAAAAGGACTGTTTCACAAAACAATAAACAACCCAAAAGACAAAATTCAGACGGTTTTGGCGCATATTCAGCCCAAGGCATGTCTAAAGACGCTCAACAGGCCTACTCGATCGAAATCAGCGAGGAAAGAGCACAAAACGACATAAGCCAGACCTGGAGACAGGGCTATCCTTGGGCAGTGGCTTCAACAAAACGCGACAGAAAAGTAAGACTTGTAAAGTATCAGAACAAAACCAATAATCCTAATACAGAAAACGGAGGTAACGAACAATGAGAAAAATCACCCTATTATTGGCGTTTCTTATTGCATTAGCACCGTTATCTTTGTTTGCACAAAACTCTGCAAGCGGAGAAATAAAGCCCGCCCCGTGGTCAGGCGACTGGTGGTCACGCAAAAGGGGCTTATTGATTAAAGGTTGGCAAGGACATCAGCCCTCACCTTTCGAAAAATTTGATAATTATGCAAAAATCAGAACAGGTAAAAACCCCGGGGTTCACGCCTGGGAAGCCGACACAAGAAACAATCACTATAACCCGAATGCCGAAGGGTGGGAAGGTCACTGCAACGGTTGGGCAGCTGCGTCAATTCTCACCCCCGAACCGACAATAACAAGAACCAGAGCAGGAATTCAGTTTACATCGGCAGACCAAAAAGGTCTGTTATCAGAACAATATATGAACTGCTACTGCAACTTCTACGGTAACAGAAACTGGGGCAAACCCGGCGATGATCCCGATGACATATACCCCGATGAATTCCACAGACTGCTTATTAAATACATAGGTTCGGGCAAAAGTGCAATGGTTTGTGACATAGCAGTTGACAGAATGGTATGGAACTATCCTATTTATAAGTTTGAATCAACCTGGTCCACGGGCTGGTTCGATGACAAAAAACTCAAAGTGACAACCTATTGTTATTATGTAAATGACGATGTTCACCCCGATTTCATTGGCTGCAAATGGTTCAAGGTGAAATACACCTATAACCTTTTCTTAGACGACCGCGGCAACATAGTCTCCGGTGAATGGACGGGCGAATCACGCAACAATCACCCCGACTTCGTTTGGGTGCCAACCGGCGACTGCACTGTTCCGGCCAACTCAACTCTTGAAAATCCGAGACTCGACCCCGCACTGGTCAGAGAAATCTGCGAAGGCCCCGCACGTGAAACAGCCGGCGTCAGAGCAAGCATAAACCCCGACTTTTCTATACAAGAAGCCGGACTTAACCCTGACGAATTATTCTGACAAATTAAAAAAAATCACCTCGAAATTATTCGGGGTGATTTTTTTTGCATTGAATCTGTGTATTGGTTATAATGTCACAATGAACAAGACCATAAACTTTATTTCTTATAATAAATGCAAAGCAATGACTTTCATTGAAATTCTTATTGCTTGCCTTCTCATGGTTGTTGTCTTCATCATAGGTTGGACAATCTCAAACAGTTTTACCGGCGTTAAAAAAGTTAGAAACTACGAAAACGCGGTTTTTCTTGCTAATCAGGCGATAGAGGCCATAAGAGCAGCAAGATCACAAGAAATCGGTTCAGACAAAGATAAAGCAGGTAATACTCTGATTAGCGACTTTTCATCAGGAAAAGACACCTACGACCAAAACTATGACGGGTTCACCCCCTCTGTAGAAATAGGGGGGGTAATATACAACAGAAAAGTGAGCGTCGAAAACGTAGACTCAATGAACGCAGACATAAATACAGGGCTTAAAGTAATCAGAGTCAATGTTTCTTGGAAAGCACACGAAGACGGCACACCCATAGAATTTGAAGTGGTAACGGCACACTGTGACCTTTGGTAAATAAATGAAAAAAATAAATTCAAAACAAGCAATAACACTTGTAGAAATAATGATCGGAGCGGCAATATTTTTAATGCTGACCGGTGCTGTATATAAATTATTTTTTGCCGAGGTAAAAAATATAAGAATCGCACTGGAACACATAGGCATAAACGAAAGTGCCAGACAATTCTTCGCCCTCTTCGGAAACGACGTCAGAAATGCGAATTGGGTTGATTATCCGGTGCCGACAAACAAAGAGACCGTTCCTTCGCTTTTGCCGATAAAAGAAGGAACGGTGTGCGTTTTGCGAAGACAAGAGATGGACTTTCTTGTCAAACCGCCTGCACAGGGATTCTTAAAAGAAGAAACTATTGAATATTTTTTGAAAAAAGCAAGCGACGGAACAAGCGATTTATTTAGAAGAACCAAAAAAGCGACCGACGGCCCTTCAAGCGAAGGTGCGGTAAAAAAAATATGCGACGGGATAGATCAATTACTTATTTTTACTACCAACAGAAAACCTATTAACGTAAAAAGTTTTTCGTCTGCACTGCCTTTTAAGAGCCTTATAACTCATGAACCATATGCATTAAACGGAAACGGCCCCTATCTGCTGCATGTTTACGCAACCTTTGTCAGAACCGGAAACGAAACAGACACAGACAAAAAAATAGCACATCAAATGAAAACCTGCTTTAACATCAGAGGAAAGCTAAACGGGGTCATACCATGAATAAAAAAGGACAAGCGATATTAATTGTTTTAATGGTTTGCTTGATACTCGGCATACTGGCAGGAGCTGTATTAAATTTTCAGCGGGGACAAATCAATCTTCTTTCAAAATCAGCCTCTGACTACCTTGCTTTAAGTGTGGCAGAAGCAGGTTTGCACTGCGTTCTCTCTGAAATGAAAGCAGACTACCAGTTTGTTACCCACGGGAATCCATACATCCCGGCAAAGCCTGATGAATGGCCTTCACCTGCGACAAGAAAATACACGCACGTAAAGAGTACAGGTGGGCTTAGAATCAACGATATACAAGCCGGAGCATACACGGGAAGCATCAAATTTTCAAAAATGAAGGTCGAAGGAAAATTTCGCACAAGAGTTAAACTGATTAACTCAAAAAATAATCCGGATACCAAAACCGTAGATGAAGCACACAGGTATTTTTTAGTAGAGTCAGTCGGAAAAGTTGAAAACTCACACAGAAAAATTTCAGTGGTATTAGAAAAAATTACTCCCGGCAACTTTGTATTATATGACGGGGAAATACTTGACTTAGGCGGCTATGGGCCTTATAGAGTCACAAGCGGAGAAATTAAAACAGGCAGGCTTTATGGGCACGAATTGGTAAATTTTACAAAAAGAGGCACCTTCGATCGTGGAGCAGAGCTTCTGGAAATGGAAAAAATATCTTCGCCCGGTTTTATTAAAGCAGAATCTCCCGTATCAGTCGAATTTATCAACAAAAAAAAGGGGGTCATAAAAAAAAGCAACGACTCAACCGACCCCGAACAATTTGAAAGTTACGGAGATAAAAAAGGAAAAACTCATCTTAATGGTTTTGTTCTGGACGGCTACCACGGAGCAAAGCCGCAAAAGCTGCCCATGCTTAATCCCGCATATTACAAAAACGCCGCAAAGCCGTCGCCGAAAATCTTAAAGGCAGGAACAGGCTTTAAGGGCTTTAAAGAATCGGAATGGCGAAACCCATATAAGCCGAATGAGACGGTGTATGATCTGTTTTTTGGCTGGGAATACGAGAACAAAGACGACAAAGTATTGCTTTATTCGGAGGTACCACTCAGAATATGGGGCTGTCCGCCATGGAAAGCACTTACAATATTCTGCGAGAAGGACGTCTACATAGCCGGTGATTTTAACGCAAACCCGAATAACCCGCAGAACTATAACTTTGCATACAAAGACTATAGCAAACCCCCAAGAAACGGGACAGACAAAAATGGCGTGGCTGTGCTTTCTTTGGGCAGAATTTGGTTTGACTACTCAAACCCGATGAATTTTTTGCGTAACGAAATGGAAACTGTAATTGATTACGAAATAGCGAAGGCATTTGCAGATGACGATCTAAGCGAAATAATTCTAAAGGATGTTGTTTACCCGCCCAGATTAAGTACAGGCTCAAGCTATAAACGCTTACCGATGACCATGTTAAATTTTATTTCAGTAAATAACCTGTTTAATTTGCCCAAACAAACGCCCGAAATTATTGCTATAACAACACCGACAATACCGACGCAGCCGTCAATGAAAAAACTCAGAGACTACTTAGGCAACGGAGAAGACGAAACAGCACAAAGCAACGAAGGCTCTTTCCCTGCCCCTCAAGGAAACAGAGCTGACGAAAGCTCTGAACAAAACGCGCCGCATTTTTACATTAAAAGTGCGCTGGTAAGAACGGGAGTATACGAATTACTCGGAGGCAGCGCATACACAACAGGAACAATACTGCCTTCAATCAGAGACAGAGCCATAAATATGATTTTGAAC
>MWDD01000105.1 GCA_002070375.1 bacterium ADurb.Bin157
GACTTCGTGCTTACATCAAAAAATATCGCGCGGTTCGTCCTCCAATATGGAGTAATCAACTGCTTCAACTTCTGCGGTAGTTTGATCGTCGTCATGTCTAAAGTTCTCATATCCCCCTCTATCTCTCATGTTTATTAGATACCCATTTACTGCTTGCGGGCAACCATCGATGAAGTCGGCTGACTTTGGATATTTGCCCTTGTACCATGCCACGCATTCGGCAAACTTACGTTCGTATTCTGTGTCCGCTTGCAACTCGGCAAACTCTGAATCGATCTTTGCCTGGAAATGCTCGCTTTCCTTCTGGCGCAACTTTGCTTCGGCGTCGGCGCGTTGGGCGGCCTCTGATTTCTTGCGCTCAATTGCACCGCTGTCAGTTCGCAAACAAGCGTCAAGGTAACCGGCCGGATTTATCTTTGCGTTTCGCACCGCTATTTCAAGGTTGGAACGCAAATTCTCGTCCGACCTTTCCTTGTATTTATAAAGAACATCATACACTGGCTGCGTCTGCCACGACAAAGGCAACGTGCGCCATAATGCTTTGACACGAATCTCGGCTGTCCTCACGCAATACGCCAACCCGACACAAAGCATAAACTCCACGGCGTCGCTCACAAACTCGGCCAGATCAGCGCCCACTTTGTTGTATTGCCAACCCTCCTTGCTGGCAGTAAATGTTGATGAGTTGCGTTTGGCTACCACAAAATCGGCAACGTCTGCGTCAACAATCTGGCGTTGTGCGGCCTGCAACTGAAACATCTGGTCAAGCGACAGTACCTTGCCGAAGCCGTCTAACTTCGTGTTGAGGAACGACAGGAATTTCTGCGTTGCTCCGTTCATACCCGCCCCTCTTTGTTGTCGGCAATCGGAATGTCAATCGTGCCAGGTTCGACGCCTTCGACTTTAATGGCCTCCGGTTGTATTTCAATCGTTTCTACCGTTTTCATATCGTTGCTTATTTCCTTCTTTACCGTTTCGTCCTGATCAATGGCCTCGCGCTCGTTTACTGACAGCGGTAAAACCTTGCATAAATATTTTATGGCCGTTTTTTTGCGCATCTCGTCCGGCCATTGCGACCAAACATTGCCTGCCCGACCAACATTCTTGCGCTTCTGTATTTCGTGTTCGGGAAGAATAACCCACACCTTATTCCCATCGTCCAAAGTTGCAACGGCATAGGTAAATATCGGCTTGCCACGGTCTTGAGTAAAATTCGGAACATGAACGAGTTCGCGATTTAATCCGAATATTACTTTATATTCGTCCTTTTCGTAGATGATTTCGGAATAGACCTCTTTTACTTTGGTCGAGCGATAAACGAGGGTCAAAAGTCCCTGATAGCCGATAATAAGCTGACACTCTTTTTGTCCGGTGGTCTTGTTGTTGAATGGGATTAAAAAGCATTGGCCAAGTAGCGAAGGTTCTAAGCCGATTTGTGCGGCGTTGAGAAGCGAACCAAGAAAACTTTCTTTGGTGCAAAGCGCGAGGTCTGGAGTTTTTCTGACCGCCGTTAATGCAGTTCGCAAAAAGTGCTCGATTTTAATGTGGTTAGGAAGTGCGTCCGAAAGTTGTTTTTTCATGCTTTGGATTAAAGTATAAACATCTTGTCCTTTGGTTGCCTTCGCTACTGCCTTTGCCTCTACCTTTTGCATAAGTTCATTACTCATTGTTGCCTCCTTCAAATTTCCTTGTAATTGTCGGTTAAAAAAACAAATCCAATTTTTTCTAACTTTTCTTTTTCGTGTTCGTTCCAACCATCTTTAATGCTAATTACTATCATCCGTGCCTCCTGTTAATTTATCAAAACATTGTGGACATAATCTTGAAAGGTTTATCCAACCTCGACATTTAAAACAGGTCAATTTGCCGCACTTGCTACAAGTATCATAGTTTATTGGCAATGGCCCGAATTGGCCACAACACTTATATTTTTTATAGCCAAGCCAAATCATTAATTTTTCGTATAACATTTATGCCTCCACAAGTTTCGTGCCTATTTCCTTTATTCTGAATTGTCTATACGAAGTCGGCTTGACCTCGTAGCCCTTCCTATTTACCGTTTTCCATTCGACCAAGAACCTATTGTCGATGAGGCCGAAAGTGCTTTCACCAAGTGCCTGCTTAATCTCGTTCTTCATCGCCTCGACCTCTGCTTCGATACGCTTAATCTCTGCCTCCTTTGCCTTGAGAGTTTCGATGAACGAGGCGGGGCGTGAAAGTTGCTTTGTGCTTCCGTCATCCTTGTCATAAACGAGTGCGATGGTTTCGGCCTTCATTTCACATGATGGCGGCGTCTTTGTTTCAACATGATTATGCCAGAAATTGCAAGCGATTGTCAAGAGATTTTTCTGCAAGCGCAGGTCGGCGACGATCTTTACCTCGCGATAATCCTGCCCACCTATCAGCACGGCAAGATAAGCGTTTGTCAAGCCCGTGAGCATGAGATACCATTGAACCTGTAAGCGGTATTCGTCAGGACAGTCGCCGTTATCCCAATCGCGGGCATTGTATGCGTTCGTAGTCTTAACTTCCAGAACACCTTGCGAACCATCTGCTTCGACATAGATGAAGTCCGGTGTGCCGCCGATGAAGGCGTGTTTGCGATGGCATATTGCCCTGCCTGGAACGAGGTCGAAAGCGTGTTCCTCGGCAAACTTATCGGCAACGACTTTTTCGAGTCGTCGGCCCCACTCACAAGCGTTTGTGTCTTTTCGCTGATACGCTTCGCTGACCTTTGAGAGCCAGACCTCGTATTCGCCTTTGTATCGGCTAACTCCGCACAGGGCCGCTATGTCGGAGCCTCCAAGATATTTACTTCTTTCCATACTATCTCCTTTCTATAATCGGGTCGCGCGGGTTGTCGCGTTCCGTGGTGTCTTCCTCGTCCGAGGGGCCGTCGTAGCATTCACAGGCTTCATCGTCTTTGCTCGTAAATTCTTCACCAACAAAGCACCAACCTCTTTTACAAATTTCGCAGCAAGGGCTAAAATTTTCGCAGTCGCCGCAGATTTTCATTTATATCAACTCCCATTTTACATAGTCGTCTTTCCAAGTTCTATTCATTGTAATTTCATTTCCCCACCTCGCTTTCTCTGCGCTGGGCGTATGAACAAAATTTAAGATAATAAAACTTAAACGGGCCTTCTATTTTTGATGTGCTTTCCTGAAAAATAACAGCCGCTTTGCATTGGTTTTTATATATGCAATCTTTGCAATAAACAACCGCCGGCCTTTTTTCAAGCTCAGCTTTGAGGCGGGTGTTATCTTTTAAAACACTATAATAAACCGTTTGTGTTTCGTTTACTTCTTCTTTTAACTGCTCAATCTCTGCGGCCATGCGCTCGGCAATAGCCCAAACCTCTTTAACGCTATCGCGCGACACTGGATATTGGTTTGTGCAGCAATCAAAGCAGCCGTCGTCTAAAAGTTCTTTTATTTTTTTAGCGTCTTCGTTTTTCTTGCCGTCACAGCAGTTTTTCGGCACTTCTATTTTTGGGTAATCGCTCATTTGTGCGCTCCTTTCTCAATCTTCAAAAGTTCTTCCGCCTCTTTGCGAGTTATGCGACGCAGTATTTTTATTTTCTTGACGCGGAATTTTCCATCGGTCGTATAAGGAATAGCCACAATATCTTTTGCCGTGAACTCTATTTCAAGGTATTGATTTTCGGTGTTTTTGCTGTCGTGATAGCACCAGCACAGAGTAGCGACATTAAATCCGGCGCCGCAGTTTTGATGTTCGTCAGCGTTAAAGTTGTTTTCTATATAGGTTTTTCCAACCTCGTATTTTTCCGAAAACTGGTTATAAGGATTGCTACCGTCAGCCTTGACATATTTCCATGCCCTGATTTTTCCCGTGCAGTGTTTTATGATTTCGAGATCGGGGCGATAAAAGAGATTCTTCGCACCGTCGAGGTTCGCGCCGCCGAGGTTCGCACCGTCGAGGTTCGCGCCGTCGAGGTTCGCACCGTCGAGGTTCGCGCCGCCGAGGTTCGCGCCGTCGAGGTTCGCACCGTCGAGGTTCGCGCCGTCGAGGTTCGCACCGTCGAGGTTCACGCCGCCGAGGTTCGCGCTGCGGAGGTTCGCGCCGTAGAGGTTCGCGCTGCGGAGGTTCACGCCGCCGAGGTTCGCACCGTCGAGGTTCGCGCCGCCGAGGTTCGCGCGTTCGCCGCCGGCTTCATTGCGCAACCATTTAAGATGTTTTTCTAATATTTCCTGAATTTTCTTTTCCATTACTTTGCCCCTTTCTTCGCGGCATACTTTTCGGTCATGCCAAGGACATTTTTGAGAGCGGCTACTTTGGCCGCGCTGTTTTCCATGTTAAGCTCCCAGGAAAAGCGAGTCGATGACCGCCTGGATTTTGTCGAGTTTGTTGTCTTTCATAAGCTCTTTTATCTCTTTGAGCTTGCCGTAAAAATAGTCTTTCATTGATTGATCTTCAATTAACTGTTTCAGATCGTTGACGTTGATTTTAACTTCCATAATGTTCACTGCTCCTTATTCCAATTTCTCTTGTAACCGATTGAATTGAGCATTTCCTGTGTGTGTTCGTTCGCGGTTTCGGCCTCGAATTCCTCGTCGCTCATCTTGTCGAACATCTGACGAAGCGTTTCGCAGTAGCCCGAAAATAGCATTTCGCTTTTAGTCATTTAAACCTCCTTTTTAATATCAATCAAAACCATTTCCCAAGTATCTTGAATTTTCAAAACTACACTTCCAAAAGCAGGCGAACTACTTTTCTTTCCTAACCCGCTTTCAAAAGCAATTCTTCCATTTGGAATAAACAACTTGCCGCCCAAAGCAACGTTATGAAACCGCGCCGTAGTTATAAACTCTATCGGAAATAAAATATATATTTCGTTTTTAACTTGCCGATAAGTTTCATAGGCTTTTTCTAAAAATTTATGCTTAACAGTAAATGGCGGATTTATCCATATCCTCCTATACGGCGACCAATCTTTAGAAAGCCCATCGGTTTCAATTGTATCATAATGCTTAATCCCAAACTCTACCGCTTTTTCTGGAGTAGTGGCCGGGTCATAATCAAACCGGCCAAAACGCTCGACAAACTTTTTCGGGGTATAATATTCGTTATCTTTAGTAAACTGAACTTGACTTTTAGCCATTTATACTCCTTTCTGGCCGAGCGGGGGCTGAAAAGGTGGTATACTTTCCCTTCCTAATTTTTAAATTAATGCGTCATCCCACTCGGCCTTCGACGCACGCAAATACATAAGCACTTTCCGTGCCAAAACGAAAAGGCGCATTTTATCACGAAATCGTATGGAAAAGCATACAGAAAAAGTGTATGGCACGCCCGAAAGTGAATGGTGTAGCATACACAAATTTATTTTAAAAATGTTCGAAATAAGAGTTGACAAACTTTAACACTTGTGGTAAAATAGAATTATAGAACAAATTAAGGAGGCTATTATGGAAGTTAAAACTTTGAAAATCTCTGCGGCGTTGCATTACAAACTTAAAATGAAAGCTGCGGCTGAAAAAACAACTATCGAAAAAATTGCTGAAAAAGCATTAGAAAAGGTGGTGAAATGATGGCATATGGAAAGGTTGAAGAGAACTTTTATTCAAGGTCGGAAGTGCGCGGCCTTTCATTCTTTGGCAAATCGGTTTTAATTTATCTTTTGGTTAATCATCATCGCAACTTTATTGGCCTCTACTTCTTACCTCACAGTTACGCGATTGAAGATTTAGACATAAGCCTACAACAATACAAAGACGCTTTAAATGAAATTGCCGAAGCCGGTCTGATATTTTACGATGAAAAAGAAAAGACGATCTTCGTGGCGATTAACTTGGAACACAACCCGCTGAACTCCGAGAAGCAAATCAAAGGTGCGATAAACTTAATTAAAGAGATAAGAAGCGTCCGGTTGCTTCAAGAGTTTGAGAAGCGAAATCCTATTGATACCCTATCGATAGCCATTCGCAACCGTATAGATACCCTATCGATACCCTATGGTAAGGGTATGCAAGGGGTACCGATAGAAGAAGAAGTAAAAGAAGATATAAAAGAAAAAGAAAAACTAAAAGAAACATCATCATCATCACAAGAAAAAACAGTAGCCGAGAAAGAAAATATAAAATACTACACGAACATAAGCAAATATGAAATAGACGTTGAAACATATAAATTAAGTCGGGCGCGAGTCTTGACAAGTGCGGGTGTTGACAAACATAAGGCGCAGGTGCAAGCCAAAGCCGAGGCCGACCGCTTGTTTGTGCTTGAGGAGGAGGGAAGATGATGGAAAAGAACTGTAAGCAACGCCGCCCCTGCCCTTTCTGCGGAGGCAACGACTACCACGTTGAATACTGCGGACCGCACAGACCGCCATCATATCGTCTGCGAGAACTGCGGCGCGGAAGGCCCGATCGTTAAGCGCGACGAACTGTTATCAACCTGGAACATGGCAAAGAGGAGGAAGTATGACAGACCTTGATATTATAAAAGATAGAGCCGTAAAATTATACCAAATCGACTATTACGATTATAAATGTGTGATGTTTGGGCCATTCTTTTGTTCAAAAGGCGTAAAGAAAGAAAGCGAGGGGAAAAATGGTCAAATGTAGGGATTGCAAGTGGTGGCATCGGTTAAATGATTTGGGAATATATGGTGAATGCGACATTGCTGAGTGCCCGGTTAAAAAAGCCGGCCAGATGATAACCTTTTGGGATATGTCCTGCATCCACGGTGAACGCGCGGACGGCATGAAAGAAGTTTGTGCGGATTGCAAGAATTATCGATATGAGCAAAGATGCACCAAACCGCCGTTTGACGATGACGACGCCGACATTCGTTTTTTTAAATGCGATATTGGTAAATATGACGTAGCCGTTTATGATTGGGGCGACGGTTGTTTTGATAGCCAAGAAATGGTCTGCTCCGAATGGCAATCGAGGGAGGCGAAGGGATGAGCGACATGGAGTTAATCGCCTGCCTGTTCGTGGTGGGCGATTTTTCTTTGCCGGCGAAACCTTTGTTTCACCATTTATGCTTTTTTGGGCGTTCCGTTTTTTACCCTGGCGCGGTCGAATTGAGATAAAGATTGTCCGAATTTATTAGAGAGCGTTTAAGGGCATGATCTCGACGCTGGTAGTAATAAGTATTAAAGAACGGTGCAAAATGAGTTTTAAATATGCCCCTGTAATTTCTGGTGCGTTTTATGGTTTATAATAATTTGATGTTTATAATAATTTCAATCGGGCATAAAAAAACGGCACAATCTCGAAGATCGCGCCGTGTATAATGCTGGCTCCCGCATAATATTTAATTATATTATTATTTTAAACTTCTTTTTGGCTTAATATTTGATGTTCAATCAATTTTCTGGCCTTTAAATTATAATGAATTTTAATTTCACCGCGGGCTTTTTTAATCGCCGCTTGCAAATTTGTGGCCTGTACTACCCATTCGACTGCAAATGGGACTGCTGCCAATAATAATTTATATTTTATTATTTTCATGTTTACCCCTCCATTATTTTTAAATTGTCTTGATCTGATTTATGATA
>MWDD01000106.1 GCA_002070375.1 bacterium ADurb.Bin157
GTCGACACCAAGCCCCAGTTCCAGATCGGTGCCGATGCGGGCGAAAACATGAAAATAGGCATCGGTTCCATGACTTCTCAGGCTCTCGGTATCGATAAAATAGATCTAACAAGCGTTGAGGGCGCAGAAGACGCCTTAGAAAAGCTAAACCAAGCTCTTGACACGGTTTCTTCGCAGCGCTCAAAGCTCGGTGCTTATCAGAACCGCTTAGAATACAGCATCAGCAACCTTCAGAATACTGCCACCAATATGACTGCCGCCGAATCACGCATTCGCGATGTTGATATTGCAAGCGAAATGACCGAATATACCAGAAACCAAATTCTGTCACAGGCCGGCACTTCGATGTTAGCACAGGCAAATTCGTTGCCTCAAACAGCTCTCTCGCTTTTACAAGGCGCCTAATTAAAAGACGTTCTTATAAAAAAAACGCCTCTCGAACGGTTTCGAGGGGCGTTTTAATTTTAGTTCCGATTATTTGCGTTTAAGATTATAAAAGCTTTCGAGGCCCATGAATTTAGCATCGCTGCCAAGTTCTTCTTCGATTTTAAGAAGTCTGTTGTATTTGCATACACGGTCAGTTCGAGAAGCTGAACCGGTTTTGATTTGACCCGCATTGGTTGCAACGGCTAAATCTGCCAGGGTTGTGTCTTCTGTTTCGCCTGATCTGTGAGATACAACGGCAGTGTAACCGGCTCTTTTTGCCATTTCGATGGCTTCAAGAGTTTCGGTGAGGGTGCCGATTTGGTTTAATTTGATAAGAATAGAGTTGGCGATTCCCTTGTCGATTCCTTCTTTAAGGCGTTCAACATTTGTAACAAACAAATCGTCGCCCACAAGCTGAACTTTGCCGTTATTCTTTTCGGTGAGAAGCTTCCAGCCGTCCCAGTCGTTTTCGTCCATGCCGTCTTCGATAGAGATGATGGGGTATTTTTTTACCCAGCTCATCCAGAAGTCTGCCATCTGTTCTGAAGTTTTTTCAGATTTGTCAGATTTCTTGAACACATATTTCTTCTTTTTCTTGTCGTAGAATTCACTTGCAGCGGCATCTAAGGCAATGTAAATGTCTTTTCCGGGTTTGTAGCCTGCTTTTTCGATTGCTTTAATGATGTATTCGATTGCTGCTTCGTTAGAGGGAAGTGAAGGAGCGAATCCGCCTTCATCGCCTACTGCGGTGTTATAGCCGTCAGCTTTGAGCAGTGCTTTAAGTGCATGAAAGGTTTCTACGCCCATTTGAAGAGCTTCTTTGAATGAGCTTGCTCCTGCGGGCATTACCATAAATTCTTGAATGTCGATGGGTGCGTCTGAGTGCGCGCCGCCGTTCATGATGTTCATCATGGGAACCGGCAATGTGCAGGCGTTGGCGCCGCCGATATATCTGTAAAGGGGCAGTCCGCAAAATTCAGCGGCTGCTTTGGCAACGGCGAGAGATACGCCCAATATGGCGTTGGCTCCGAGTTTGCCCTTGTTTTCAGTGCCGTCAAGAGCGATCATTGTAGCGTCGATCAAGCGCTGTTCTACCGAATCCATGCCTTCCAATTCGCCGGCTATAGTATCATTAGCGTTTTCAACAGCCTTCAAAACGCCTTTTCCGTTGTAGCGTTTTTTGTCTCCGTCGCGAAGTTCAACTGCTTCGTGTTCGCCTGTTGAAGCGCCTGAAGGAACTGCCGCACAGCCGTAAGCGCCGCTTTCTAGTATAACTTCTACTTCTACGGTGGGATTTCCGCGGCTGTCAATGATTTCACGAGCTTGAATAGCATCAATAATAGACATTAAATATAGCCTCCTGCAAAATTAAGGGTTAAATTACCGAGCTTGAGTTTAGCACAAATTTAAGCAAAAAGATACAGATGCTGTTTCAGTTTGTGAAAATTGATTGATTTTGCGCCTCGAGACGCGAGTTCTCCCCCGCATTATTCTGCATAAAAAGCTGCATGATAAATGCCGACACACGATGCAAAGCGGCCTTTGAAAAATCGCCGCCGTCATTTTGACAGTTTATAAAAAGACTTGTATTTTTTATTTCCGCAACAAACTCTGATTCGGGATCAGTCATCTGAGCCAAAGAAGCAATTATCGGTTTGACTTGTTCAACCGACTCGTTGAGTTTTTCTTCGTCGGGAATGCAAAGCTGCAGTCTCGAGAGTTTTTGGGAAATGACAAATCGCATGTGTTCAGGTTCAAGTAAGATCAGGGGTATCGGTGCTTTGTCGCCGTCTTTTACGAAGTTTGCTTCGAAAGATACATAGGGTTTAATTTTGAACAGGTTCGCAAAAGTAGTGAGATGATTCCCGGTTTTGCTTACTTTGTTGTTTAAATTAAACATAATATTGCCCGCAGTGTTTTCGGGGCAAATAACTATACGCGATGAATCAAGCTCCATATACAGACGTTGGTTTTTAAGAAGATTCATTTCGATTAAAGTAAAATTCTTAACACCGTCGAAATTAACTTTGTTTGGACCGATTAATTCTTTTAAACGGTTAATGTTAAAGTTTCCAAACAAAATTATTACAAAATTCTGAGGGTCTTTGTAATAAGAGAGTAATTCGTGTACCTCAAAATGTTTGCTTAAAACCGTTTTGTTCAAAAACGCTTCAACTCCGTCGAGAGGTTTATTCAATTTTGAGCAAACAGAGTACAGACTTTCGGTGATTTGCAGTATGCTTTTTTGTCTTTCGCCGGAGTTTTTGTCGTATATGCCGGTTTTAGAAAAATCTAAATAAAACGCAAGTTTAGCATCATCTATCGGAGCCGCGAGATATGTGTTATTTGCGGATTTGAATCCGCTTGCAAAAAATGCAAACAGCATTATTGCAATTATTTTAATTGCTCTTATGTTACTCATATTATCTTATCGTCTTTTTATATTCATATGTTCATTGTTTTATTCTTTGTCGATACATATAAACATGCGAACCGTCGAATTTAAAAATATAGTATTGTTTTTTACGCTTTTTTTGTTATTTTTTGCCGCTTCAAAAGCCGATGCGTCGGCTTGGAAACTCGCTAAAAACTTTTGGACAGAGGAAGACGAAAAGCTTTATGAACATTTTGTAGAAAGCTTGTGCGATTCTAAATATTCAAATTTGAATAAGTTCATACGAGATCCGAAAGCTAACCCGCTTTATGGCGAAGACGACAAAACTTTTGATTTAAAGCCCGACTGCGCTGATTTGCCATATTTGGTCAGAGCTTATGTGGCATATAAACTCAGATTGCCCTTTAGTTTTACATCAGCAATAAGAGGTAAAGGCGGCGATCAAAGATACAGTAAAGAAAACAGGCCAACTGCCTTTAAAAATCAAAGTCAGTATAAGTCGGCTCAAAGTTTGTTTTATAATGTTTTGCTAATTAACTCGGGGTATTTCAGAATACCTGCCGATTCAGACTTGTCAGACCACTACCCGGTAAAAATCACAAAAAAGTCGATAGTGCCGGGAACTATATATTACGACCCGAACGGGCACGTGGCTCTCGTGGGTAAAGTTGCCGAAAACGGCAGAATAAGAATGATTGATGCGCACCCCGATAAAACAATTTCAAAACCTTGGTTCGGAACTAAATTTAATAAGGGCAGCAAAGACAACGGCGGCGGCTTTAAACGCTGGCGGCCGATTCGGGCCCTTTCCGACGACCAAATTGTGACTACAAAAAATCACAATATTTATGATTATTCAAATACCGATCAATATAAAAAGAGCTACGCGGTCAAAGGAAGAAAAAATCTCAACTATCACGAGTATGTGAGAGAATCTTTATCAGATAACCGTAAGAGCGACCCGTTAAAAGAATTTGCTTTTATGATGCAAGAGCTTTATGAAGATATTGTGTATCGATCGGTGGCCGTTGAATTGGCTGTCAAAAGGGGAATAAGCAAGATGCCGCACCCGGGTGCGCTGCCCTATAATATTTACGGCACAGACGGAATTTGGGAAGAATATTCGACACCTTCGAGAGATGCCAGGTTGAAGGTGGCTTTTCAAGAGTTTTACTATAACACGCAGGTTATTATATCGAATATTGCAAAAACGAATTATGAGCAGGCGCGAAAAGTTGCGTGGGCAATGGTTGCCCAATACGATGATTTAAGCTCGCATTATGCTATTTATTATCAAAACTCGTTAGGCAAACAAGTGTTGTTGAGTTTTGACGAAGTTTTGAAGAGGCTTTTTGCCCTTTCTTTTGATCCCTATCATTCTGTTGAGCTGAGGTGGGGAGCGAGAGGGGAAGAGTTGCAAAGCGCGCGTGATGACGAGACAAAGCTTAGGTTCTACAATTTAGAACAGCGGTTGAGAAATAATACGGAGCGCGTTTACGGCAGGAGCACGCCGCTTTCTTTTGGCCCTGACGCGCCGCCCGAGGTAAATATCAGAAATTGGCTTGTTGCTTTTGTTAAAGGCGAGGCGCTTCCGGTGGAGCCGGCTGTTCAGCAGGTTGTCGTTCAAAGAGCGAATTCTGCGCCCATAGAACCGGCGGTCGTTTCTTTGCCTGCCAAGCAAGGTGCAGAGCCGGGGTTTATACCAATGCAAGCCCCGGAACCTGTTGTTGCGCCGGTTCAGCTTGAACTTCCGGGTTCGGAATTGCCTGAAACAAAGACTTTGGTTGCCTCATTTGAAAAGCAGGAATCTTGGATTTCGGCTATAGAAGAGTTGGCGCGCGCAATAAGAGATGTAAATAATTACAGTCGTGAGTAATTTTAATCATTAATAAAAACAAAAGTTTAGACGATAAGAATTTTAACTTCAATTTCGGAGAAAAACATGTTTGCGGCAATTTTCACAATAATGCTTTTTGTTTTCATTGGTTTGGTTTCAAAGCCCGAACAATGGCTGAGCAGATGGGTGCAATTTTTGAGGGAGCAAAATATTCACAATGGCTGATACTTTTTCTGTAACTGAAGTAAGTCGCATTACGGGGCTTGCACCGCATACTTTGCGCTATTACGAGCAGCAGTTTCCTGTTTTGCTCAAGGTTGAGCGCACCCGCGGCGGGCATCGTATATATCGACAGCAGCATATAGACCTGTTTAAGGCTATAATTCAGCTGCTCAAAGAAGAAAAAGTTTCGATAAAAGAAGCACGCTGCCGATTGGGCGAACCCGACAACAGCATTCCCTGTAATACATTAAAATCGAGCGAAGAAAAATTTGCGCAAGAATTTGAAAACGGCGATATAAGTAAAATGCTTATGGTTGTCATAGAAAAACTCGATCGTATTTGCAGAAACAATGACAACCGTGATAAAATATTGATGAGTTTATTTAAGGCTAAAACCGAAGACAGAAACGATGATTTGATCGATCAGATTTCGAGATGCCGAAAAGAAACACATGAAACTGTTAAACTCTGTCAAACAATTATAAGACAGGGCTTTAGAGTAAATTAAAAACACGGAAACTAAAATGCAAATTGATGTTGCCTTTACACCAAGTGAAGTTCAGGCTTTAGCGAATAAAGTGTGCGTTGTAATCGACGTGGTTCGAGCAACCTCAAGCCTGACAGTTATTCTGTCAAAACGCCCAAAAAAGGTTTTGTTAACCACAACCATTCAAAAGGCCACAAAAATTGCATCGCAACAAACGGTGCACCCCCTGTTATGCGGAGAGCGCAGCGGAGTTGCGCCCACAGGCTTCAATTACGGCAATAGTCCGGTCGAATATTTTTCTGCCCCTCTTGCCGACAAAGAAATAATTTTTACCTCAAGCAACGGCACAAGAGCGATTGCAGATTTGCTTATAGCTCCGAATGTGTATTTGGGCTGCTTTTTAAACGCCTCTGCGGTTGTGAAAAAAGCTTACGAAACCGCATCGGCAAAGGCGATGGATGTTTTGTTCGTATGTGCG
The DNA here is from genome assembly GCA_002070375.1 of bacterium ADurb.Bin157. Lineage (GTDB taxonomy): Bacteria > Muiribacteriota > Ozemobacteria > Ozemobacterales > Ozemobacteraceae > MWDD01. The sequence goes on from MWDD01000106.1 coordinate 5,846, forward strand.
GGGCGGGAAGAAAAATTTGCTGTCGATGATGCTTACTGCGCCGGTTACCTTGTTTCAAAACTGATCTCTTTAATACCCGCCGAAAACGAATTTTCGTTGGCAGACGGTGCTCAGGCGGCATTGGCTATCTGCGGCTATTACAGAGATGACAGAAGACTTTTTGAAATGTCCGGGGCAGGCAAAGCTGTTTTAAATATCGGACTGGCCGATGATTTGACTTTTCTTTTGCAGAAAGATTTGTTAGACTGTGTTCCGGAATTAATTCAAAAAAACATTCCGGAGCCTGAATACGGCTTTTCGGTCGTGGTGTAGGTATGCCTGAATATCCTTTTCAACTCAGAGTACATAAACTAAAAGACGAAACCTTGGCAGCAGAAATCATTACAGACGGTGTAATAGATCTGAGTCACCAAGTTGTAGACATTTTGGAACCTTTCTTAGAAAGATATGCCTTTGTTTTTTTACACTTAGGCAAGGCTTCGGCTCTTGATTATACCCTCGAAAAAACTTTCAAAACTCTTAAAAATCTTAATAAGCTCATTGTTGTTGCCGAAAAAGACTTGCAGATAAGATTTGATTTAGACATGATTTTAAGATTCTGCCGGCTTGAAAGTGCTTTGTTGGTAGTCGATGGAAACATGCCCGTAGCAAGAGCAGTTAAAAAAGTTGGCTCTTTGCCCGTGATGAATCAGTCGGTATTCAGAATTCTAAAAATACTCAAAGACCCCGGTGTAACGTTCGAAAGACTCGAAAAAATTCTGAACAACGAAGAAGCTATTGCCGAATCTGTGGTTGAATGCGCAAATAGCACAAAAGCAGAGTCCGAACGCAGCTTTACCGGAATAAAATCGGTGTTATCTTACCAAGGCCTCGAAGGGGTTCGGCTTATTCTTCTCGAATTGGCGTTTAAAATCTTTGAGATTATATTTGCCAATCAAGGAAAAGATAAACTGCTGCATCTTAAATATTCAGCCTATCTTATGGGCAGGATGGCTAATTTGGTGGGGGTAGAAAAGCGCGCCATCAGAAAAATGCGCATAGCCGGATTATATCACGATGTGGGATGGCTTCTTATGCATCATATGTTTGCCACTGATTACCCAAAAGTATTTGGGTTAATGGCAAAAGGAAAAAGAGTAAACGAAGCAGAATTCGAAATTTTTGGTCTTACACATCAAGAAATCGGTGAAATGATAGCCCATGAAATAGGCTTGCCTGACTACCTTATACCATCCGTAGCCTGCCATCATACTCCCGATATTTATCCGAAAGATGTTGTTTTAAACGCAATGGTTGTGTGCAACGGATTCTTGAATTCGCACATAGAAAGGGTTGCAGCTTATACTCCGTTCGAGAACAGATTTTCGGTATTAAATGACGAATACAGGCGCCTGATAATTGAAAAAGGCGATGTAAGAAACCATTCTATTGCAGATTTAAACAAAATCGACGAAAAGGGCAATTTTATTATATCTGACAAATTTGACCTTCCCGGTGTTATTAAAAATTTAAAAGAAGAATACCAAGTTGCTGTTAAGGCATGCAGAAAAGATGAC
>MWDD01000107.1 GCA_002070375.1 bacterium ADurb.Bin157
CGCCGCTTGCCGCCTAATAGGCCTATTAGCCGGACATTACCCCGCCAGCCTCTTCGCCTCCGGCACTCCCTCGCACCCTAAAAGAGGGGCTCACTCGGCTTCCGCATAACAAGTTTATGCGGAAACTTGCGGGCTGGTCTGCGTTTGTCCAACTCTCTGCCCTACCGGATCACACTCCAAGCCAGAGAACCAATATGTGCCAGACAAAGATAATGAACATGAGAGCGACTGTTTCAGATTGTGTCGTGGCATGGATCCTGATGTTTTTGTTCAAAGTCATCGAAAATATATTCATGAAGAACTCCTTAAAATTTTTTAGGAAATAAAAAAAATACTTCCTACTTAAGGGGCTTTTTGTTGCAACAGCCTTCAAACCTAAATTTATTGCAAATACTACCCACCTCGAACGATACACAGTCAGCGGCTTATCGAGGCGATCTGGTGCCAACCAATATTAAACAAATGATCGGTAACCAGGCAACCATAGACCCATAGCAGGCTGTATGCCAGACAAGGTTTAATCGCACTCGACATCTGGGAACTTCAAGATATTAACCCTTGAGGTTGCCCCAACCATCTTTTTTCGCCTTTTCAATTAAAAGGTTTGCTATTTCAATGGATGGGATGCGTGCTTGCCCACGAGCAGCCTGTAGCGTTGCACCCTCGCTTTCAGGCCTTCGCCATATAAATCGATAGCCTTTTTCAGACCTTCCATCGTCGTAAACATACAAACACCACTGAAATAGAAGTTTCCATCCCTTAGGGTCATCAAAATCGTGCTCTGCTTCGTTGATTACCTGGACTCTTGCCATTTGCGTCTCCTTTTAAGTGTAAACTGATTAGGCTGATCAGTCTGATCAGCCTAATCAGTTTAATCGGTCTGGAGTTAATTGTCAATATTTTATTCCCCCACCACAGAAACTATGGTTATTATTAGGATGAGAAAAAATCAAAGCCAAGGCACCGACCTGCATTATATTGTGTTTCGCCAAAACATTTGTTGTTAAACTTTCAATTGTTCGAAAAGCAATATTGTGTTGCATGATTGCACGCTCTTCAATATTATACCAATATAATTGAGTCTTTAACGGAGGGGGTCATGCGAGTTCGTCATTTTGTTTTAATGCTTCTTGTTTTGGGGGCGTTCAGTAGCTGTTTTTCGCAGGTGGATCCGCGAATTGAGCAATATAACCAGTATTTCGGCAAAAAAGACTTTGTTAATGCGCTGTTAGTGGCTGAGGAATTAGTTGCCTCATACCCATTATCTCTGGATTGTCACCGAGAAAAGGCAAAAATGCTGGCAGCAACAAACCAACGCGAAGCATTTTTTCAGCAAATGAAATTGCTTCGCAATAAAGACTCTTCAAGTGAGCTCACCGTGTTTTTTGCCGCTTTATCCCATGAACTTGTCGACAAAACCTTGCGCGAAGATTTAAGGCGTTTCTATTTCTCGAAAAAAGACACAGATGTTCTAATTCGTTGGCCTAGCATCGATAAATACGAAACCATAGACAGCAAGATTGTCGTAGAATCCCAAGGTTCAGAAGGCTCGGAGAGCTCTTCGTTCAATTCTGAGCAAACATCGCAGTTTCCGACCTCTTCATTTGAAGCAACTAATTCGACAAATCAGGCGTCAGCTTTGCCCGTCCAATTCAAACCGTTGGTTCAGAATTGGCCGGCAAGTTCTTTAACACCACTAGCACCATTTCAGTGGTCTGATAATATGTTCGATGTTTTTCGGAAGCTGAAAACAATACCCACAATAAATGCGATTTATGTTGATATTTCGGACATATCTAATGACGCAATTAAGCTTTCTGATTCTGATTTTGTAACAAAAACAATGGAATCGGTTAAGGCTTTTTTAGATCAGCAGGAGCAGTGGGGGGAATTTGAAAATGGTTTAAAAATAATACTGCCGAATGGCAAAGAAAGCTACCTTATTAGTTTGGGGAGCCAAATTCAAGCAGAGTCTATTATTCTGGCAAATATTCCGTTTAAAGCGCATATTAACTTTACGCATGTCCCTGGCATGTTGCTGGCAAACCCTGGCAAAGCCTTTCGTATCCTGGGTAAAAAGCAAGAAGTTTATGTTTCCCATGCTCTCTATATGATTAGTCTTAGTCCTTTAGATTTATCACTTGCAGAACATAATCAGGCAGAGCTTTTTAAGGTTATTAGCACCAAATACCCAGTTCTGAAGAGTGAAAAATGGGCAACGTGGGACGGCAAAAGCCCAAACGACGAGTTCTTTAGCACTCAGGATGGCGATTGTTCATTTTCTTTTTGGCCTAAACGTATGATGATTTCATACAACAATTCTTTGAAATCGCTCGACAAAAAATATGAAGAACATAGAAACAACATATTATCTAAAAAAAACCAAGAATCAGATATGTCCTCCGGTCTATAGAACCCACACAAAAAAAGTTTGATTGCTCGATGAGATATTGAAGTTTATTAAAGGCGGCTATAAGTCATGAGAACATGGTTAATATTTCTGTTGGTGGTTGTGACTTCAGCAATTTTTGCTCAAAGCCCTCAGCTTGTCGTAACAACTGGTTTTGGAAAAGAAGAGGCTTCGGCCTTGAAAAACGCTCGACATAGCGCTGTTGAGCAAGCTATTGGTTCCTTAGTTGATTCTGACGTCCTTATTAAAAACGATGAAGTTGTAACAGAGCTGATTCTTTCTAACTCTGATTCTTTTGTTGAACAATGGCACCAAGTTGGCGATTCGAAAAAACTTGATGACGGGGTTTCAGTTAAAATTCAAGCGAAGATTTTTCGCGAAAAACTAATTGAGCACCTGCGAAAAGCTAAAATTGAAATAAAAAGTGATAATAGTAGTTTTTTTAGGGAAGAATTGACCGCCATTGAAAAACAGGTTAGTGCTCAACGATTGCTTGAAGAGGCTTGTAACGGCTTTCCCGAGAAATTTCTTATTGCTGCGGTAGAAAAACCTAAAAGAGTGCAAGCCGGCAACCCAAGCTCTGTGTCATTTGAAATCGTGGTTAAATATGACATTGAATCATACTTAAAAAACTTTCTCCCGAACTTGCTTCAAGTCTTGGACAAAATAGCAGAAAAAACTGGGGAAAGAGAGTTAATGATGAATGGTCAGTTAACCGAGGAAGGCACAATTGACAATTCGAAGGATTCTCAATTGTGCGGCGAATTTGATAATTATGGTGTCATGGACGGCAGGAACAGGGTTCTTTGGGTAAACACTCACCAGAATGAAACCGGCTCATATTTAAAATGGAAGTGGTATATCCTGGATCCAAAAGCATTTGATTTTTTAGAGTCAGCCTTGGCCCAAAAAAGTGCTCGTTTACAAATTTTTTACATGGATAACATGAACCAGGAGATTCGAGCAAATGAAGTAGAAGTTTTAGCGCAAAATAAATCTTTTCGAGAGTTTAGCGTGCATCCCTTTGGTAGATATTTAAATTGGAGAGTATTTCATCTGTGTCCATTTTTTGTTTTGCCAGATGATTTGGCGGAATATACGACTTCTCTTTCACTTAAAATTGAAGGAACGTTTACTCAAAACGAACTGAAACAAATACATTCGATAAAATGTGCTTTTGTTCCCGCGAAATGGAAATATTCGAATTAATAGCGACTTTTTTGGTTTTTATCTTGAGGTTAGTTATAAGTGTCGCTACTTTCAAAATATAGTGTTTTTTTATTCACACTGGGTCCACAATACTTTTAAGAGGCAAACGGAGGGTACATGAACGATCAAGAAAAAGACAAATTGTTCGGGGCAATCGGGGTCTCAATGGGTTTTTTTACCCAAAAAGATCTGGCTAATGCTTTAGAAAATCAAAAGATAGATGAGGCAATAGGTGCCAAAAAACCTATTGGGGCATATTTATTGCAAGAGAGGAAATTGAATAAAGAACAAGTCGCAAAAATTTTAACAGCTCAAGAACAGATCATTGCAAAACAAAATCAGGAAACTACTAGCCCGACTCAAGCAGATAAGCCAGCAACACTTAACAACGATACAAATGCATGGTTGCTGGTTAATACCTTGGTTTTTATTTATAACAGCTATGTTATTACGTTTAACACCCTATACGTGACCGATGGCATTACATCTCCTCACACAATTATCGGTTTGCTGGTTAACATCGCCATTTTGCTTAGTTTCCCCGATACTCTAAGAGCATCGTGGCCGAACATCACCAATACTGTAGCGTATGGCATTATAGCAGTACTTACCATTGGCGGTTCTTTGCCCGGCTATTATTCTGGAAACCCCTATAAAAAGGAAATGATAGAATATTTTAATACTTTTTATAGTGAATCTTATAACACTGTTCAAAAAAAAATGGGTAGTATTCACGATGAAGCACAAAAAGGGGATCCTTCACTATTAAAGTTTTTTCGGTATAACCTTAAGCCGGAATTGGAGATGCATATTCTCAAAGCAGAGCAAAGTGAAATCCCAGAGCCTCTTAGAGAAGGCCACGAAGAATTTGTTCAAGGTTTGAAACAATACAAGACTTTAACAGATGATTTTATTCGAAGTATAGAAACTCAAAATTTAATGAGCGCCAAAGCTACATTCGAGGGTATAACAGAAAATTATGAAAAAATGAAAGATAACTGTAATCATGTGGAGGAGGTTTGCAAAAGAAACGGTCTTGTGTTTGAAAACAAATGAGGACTAGTCTAGGTTGCATCCTTCAAAAATTAAATTGGAGAGAGGAATATGAGCGGTACGGTTTGCCCTGTATGCAAAAAATCTCAAACAAAAAAATTTGCACATCGTTGCGAGTTTTGTGGGCACACCTTTATAAAGGTGGCCATATCTGCATCAACAACAAATCTAGTGAAAACCCAACCTTCTACGCCGCCCGCCAATTCAAGCGAAAATTACCTTTTGCAGGAACAAAAGACTCCCATCGATCAAGGTCTAAATGGTTTAAAGTTGTCAGAGGAAGAGCGGTTATTCGGTGAAGTCGCCATTAGTTTGGGTTTTGTCACAGTAGCAGATGTTGTCCAAGCCATAAGCGACCAAAAAGTTGGCGAAGCAATAGGCGAGAAACAGCCTATCGGGGCTTATTTGTTTGAACGTAAAAAAATAATAAGAGAGCAAATTTCGCAGATTTTGCAAATTCAAGCCCAGTTTGAAAAAACAGCGTCCTCATCAGACAATCATATTCAAAACAATTCAGCGACATTTTCCAAAGCAGAAAACCATGAATCAATCGTTCAGTCTTCAATTGTTGTTCCTAGTTTTCTTGAGAAAGGTAGCAAACTTGGTAGCACTCTTCTTTCGTATGCTGTGCTGTTAATCGTTGGTTATCTGCTGATTAACTGGGTTGCAAATGAAAAGCATGAAACGAACACTTATTACAGCATCTCGGCAATTTTGTCCATGGCAGCAAAAAAACCTTCAATAGAAGTAATTTCCGCAATAGCGTTAGAGTCTATGAAAGAAGAGTTTCTAAAAGATCACTCTACCGATGATGTTGAAGTTAAAAAGATAAACTTAAGGCATAAGAGTGGCAACCAATATATTGGTACAGTTGAAGCCGAAATGGCTGGAAGAGAGGGGAAGTTCACTGTTTATGTAACCTCAGACGGGGAATCGGTGTCATGGGAAACTCAAAAGGGTTGGCGACTCAAATTTCTTTTGTAATGCCCCCCGATCGCGAAACACAAAATTGAGAACAATAAGTTAAACTGAAACTGCTATGAATAAATGCAATACTTATTCTCCAGAGATTAGAGCCATCGTTGTCCTTGTAATTCCTAATGCAGAGGAATCGCTTTCCAGACGGTGCCCTGTTTTAAATTGTGTCCTCCGCGCTTAATCTTAATAAAGGGTGCAAATACCATGAATGAACATGAAAAAGACAAGCTGTTCGTGGAGTTGTCTATTGACTTGGGCTTTATTAATGCTGCAGATGCTGCAGCTGCTTTTCAGGAACAGAAAATTGACGAGGCTGTTGGTGCGAAAAAGCCAGTTGGTGCATATCTTGTAGCATCCGGTAAATTGACCAGAGAACAGGTTGGGAAAGTCGTGGCCATGCAGGAAAAATTAATTGCCAGGAATGTTAAGTCCCAAGTTGCAGCTACTTCCGCACCACAGGCAACCATGTGTCCTCCAGAATGGAAAAGCGTTTTCGATCTCATAGAACGTGCGGGTGGACCCAAAATGCCAGATGCAGAAAAACTCTCATTAAATGAGCGAATTTCTGTTTACTTCAGCGTTTGGGGTTTCCTTTTAGGCCCTATCTACTATTTGGCAAAAGGCATGTGGAGAAAAGGCATTACCTTGTTTGTCGGTGGCATTGCTATTATTGTCGCTTTGATCACAGCTATTGGCCAGGATATGGCATTCACCAATTTCATTATTCCAGCCATATTCTCAAGCCGAGCAAACATTGATTATTACAAAAAAATCATTATGAATGATAATGGCTGGTATTGATTGAAGCCTAGTTGGTTCAAATTCTTGTAAGGCCGCCAGTGAAGTTTCTATTTTTAAGCAAGCTTTCAATCTCTCCGGTTGTATCAAACTCTGTCCCGGTTCAGCCCTGATCGCAGCTCCCGTTGATACGCTTCAGGGCTCCTCAAAAAAATACTGTTGGAACGTTCTCATTCATGCTATCCTTTCTGGCAAGATCTAAGATCAAAATTATGGGGGGGGGATATGGCTCTTATCGCGTGCCCATCATGCAAAAAGGAAGTTAGTGATTCTGCAAAATCATGTCCCCATTGTGGTCATGCGCTCACAGTAGAGGGTGGGGCTATAATTCTTATTTTGTTTTTTGTAGGTATTTTGTATTTCTCTGGTTACCTGTCCTTTTAAGGTAAGCGCTCGATAAACCGCTTGGGGAATTCAGGCTGTCTCTCAGTTTCTAAAAGCCTTGCGTCTCTGAAAAGGGGCTAGCGAATCTTCTCAGCCCGTTCACGCCCCCGTGGGCCATTTCAGCTTTTCTGCTTTGCGCAAAAAACAGACACTTTTACCACCAGAGGCTTTGAACACATTCCAGCCGGTCACACAAGCCGCCTACCAGCCATATTTTTTAAAATAATCTAAAAATAACTGTTTTGGTGCCTCTTTCCGCCAACCGGCTTTCCATCACATGCGCCGAAACAGCCAAACACACCCTCTGGGCTCACCACAGGGGAAACCGCTTTAAATATCTCTTCCGCAAATCCTTTCCCCGCTGCACCGCCCGTCGA
>MWDD01000108.1 GCA_002070375.1 bacterium ADurb.Bin157
CTGTGGCGCTAAAAGACTTTTTTCTCGGCCCTAAAAAAACTCAAATAAAGCCTCACGAAGTTTTAACCCGAATAACAGTGCCGGCAGACATGACCGGTGCGGCCTACGGTATGAATAAATTAAAACGCATTAAAGGTCACGATATTGCGCTTGTAAGCGTTGCAATAGCCAAAACAGACAAGATCATGAGAGTCGCTATCGGTTCAGCAGCTCCGACACCCGTAGTGACTAAAGATTTGGCCGCCAACGCCACTTTAAAAGAAACTTTGTCTGCCGTGTCAGCAGTCGCAAAGCCTATTGATGATGTTCGTGCAAGCAAAGATTATCGAGAATTCATGATAAGCAATTATGTCGAGCAGATCTACACTGAATTGTTTAATGGTAAAGGATGCAAAAAATGAAGATAAAACTAACCGTAAACGGAAAAAAATACGAACGTGATGCCTCTGAATCCAAAAATCTGCTCCATTTTATTCGTGAAGACCTCGGCCTAACAGGCACAAAAGAAGGCTGCGGTGCCGGTGAATGCGGAGCTTGCACAGTAATAATGGACGGTAAAACCGTTAATTCATGCCTTGTGCTTGCTGTTGAGGCAGATGGTGCAACTATACAAACCGTTGAGGGAGAAGCAAAAAACGGCAAACTTTCAAAGCTTCAAACAGCTTTTAAGGCCAATCACGCCGTTCAATGCGGTTTTTGCACCGCCGGAATGTTAATGTCAAGCCGTGCGTTGTTGAATAAAAACCCCAAACCGACGGTAGATGAAATTAAACACGCTATAGAAGGTAATTTTTGCAGATGTACCGGTTACACTCAAATAATTGAAGCTGTTCAAGACGCTTCGGGACAACTAAAAAAAAGAGGAGGACTGAAACGTGCTTGATACAATTCCTTCAAAAGATTTAAAATACATCGGAAAACCGGTAGAACGTGATGATGCGATAGAAAAACTTACGGGCCAGGCTCTTTACACCGGCGACCTTGAATTTGCCGGAATGTTGCACGCGAAGCTTCTTAGAAGCCCGTATGCAAGGGCCAAAATTATAAGCATCGATATAAGCAAGGCGCAAAAACTGCCCGGCGTTCACGCCGTATTAACGGGCAAAGATTTGCATTACAGAGTAGGCTTGTATCTTGTTGATAAGCACATTATGGCAAAACACATTACTCGCCATTACGGTGAAGCTGTGGCGGCCGTTGCGGCTGAAACACCAGAAATAGCTCAAAAAGCCGTTGACCTTATTAAGGTTGAATACGAAGAGCTTACTCCCTTCTTAGACGCAACCAAGGTTTTTGATAAAGACGTGCCTTTAGTACACCCCGACCTTGGCAGATACTCATATATTAAAGAAGTATTCACACCTGTGCCGGGCACAAATATTGCAAATCATACAAAATTGCGCAAAGGCGACGTTGAAGAAGGCTTTAAAAACGCCGATTACGTATTCGAAAGAGAATATACGAACCCGAATGTGCAGCATGTTCCCATGGAAACGCACATCGCAATTGGTAAATGGGACATCGGTGACAGGATTACAATTTATACTTCCGCTCAGTCGCCTTTTACCGTAAGAAATCTGTTTTCGTTCTCTTTCGGTATTTCTCACAGCAATATTCGCGTAATTACTCCTTATGTGGGCGGCGGATTCGGCGGAAAAGCCGGAATCGGTCTTGAGCCACTCGTTTGCTGTCTTTCAAAGGCCGCCGGCGGTCGTCATGTTAAATTGCAGGCAACCAGAGAAGAAGAATTCAGCCTTCTTCCATGCCGATCAGGTTTGACTTACAGAATTAAGACCGGTGTTATGAAAAACGGCAAAATTCTTGCGCAAAAAATGACAATGTTCTGGGATGCCGGAGCATACGCGGATTACGCAGTAAACGTAACAAGAGCCTCAGGTTTTTCTGCTTCCGGCCCTTACGAAATCGAAAACGCCTGGGTCGATGCTTACAGTGTTTACACGAATAAACCTTTTGGTACTGCGTATAGAGGCTTTGGGCATGTTGAATTCAGTTGGGGAGTCGAACGTCAAATGAATTATATTGCTGATAGGCTTTCGATAGACCCGTTTGAGTTCCGTAAAATCAACGCAATTAAACCCGGTTCAAAAACCATGACCGGAGAAGTCATCACCGACCATAGCGGTAACGTTACAAAATGCTTGGAAACAGTTGCAAAAGCGATCAATTACGGTAAGTTGACCGCTACAGAAAAAGCACGCGAACTAAAGACCGGCATGAAAATCGGAAAGTCGGTTGTGGCGTTGCATAAAGCACCCGCCATGCCCTCAATGACGGGTACAGTGGTTATTTTGAAGCTTAACGAAGATGCTTCGGTTACCGTTAATCATGCTCTTACCGAAATAGGCATGGGAACATATACTTCGCTCAGACAAATCATCGCCGAAGTTTTAAGATGGCCGGTTGAAAGAATAAAGATCCCTATCGAAAACGATACCGACAGAGACCCATACGATTGGCAGACAGTTGCTTCAAAGGGCTTGCTGCTTTCGGGCAATGCTGCCATATTAGCGGCTCAAGATCTGCTCGATAAATGCTACGATATTGCAGCTCAAGCTTTGAGAGCAATGAAATGTGATCTTGACCACGATGCGGAGAAAGTGTTTGTAAGACATAAACACGAATCCTTTATAACATTTAAGCAAATGTCGGTGGGTTATGCTTATCCGAACGGAAATGCCATCTGTGGGCCGGTCGTTGCGATAGGCAGATATATTGCGCAAGGTTTGACGAATCTGGATAAAGAAAACAGTCAGGGGTATCCCGCTATTGATTGGACATTCGGCGCTCATGGCGTTATAACAGAGGTTAATCCCAAAACCGGCGCATTTAATGTAATCAAGGTGGCATCGGCATATGACGTCGGAAGAGTTATAAACGAAGAATCAGTGCGCGGGCAAGCTATCGGTGGCATGATTCAAGGCTTGGGCACTGCTATGTGCGAAGGATATATTTATAACAAAGACGGAAAACTTCTTAATCCCTCATTCACAGATAATAAGATTCCTACCGCGCTTGATTTGCCCGAAGAAATCGAATGCTTTGCCGTTGAAACTCCCCAGGTTGACGGGCCTTTCGGAGCCAGAGGGGTTGGCGAACATTCTATGATTGCTGTTTGTGGCGGTGTGGGTAATGCCATCGAAAAAGCTGTTGGAGCAGATTTAACGCATATGCCCATAAGAGCAGAAGATGTTTGGAAAGCTCTTCAAAAAAAGCTTAAGCCCGTAAAGGCAAAGAAAAAGTAATCCGTCGGTTAAATTAGTCTACAGCCCCGCTTAATGCGGGGTTTTCTTTTGCTCTCCGATTTGCAATTTAAGCGCAGATATTGTATATTTTGCCTTACAAACTATTTAAGGTGAAATCTGTGAATTATATCAATAAAACTATCGGCAAGCTTTATGTTATTATTTTTGCCGTTGCCGTTCTTATGGCAATATCAGCTCGTGAAGGCAATTTCTTCGGTTTGCCTTTTGAACGGTTTTGGTCACAGGCTCAAGAGGTCAAGCCACCCTCGGTAAATATTGACGAGATACGAAAGCTTTTTCCCGAGGCGGCTTCAATGCGAAGAATCAGCGATGATGAGATTATAGTCAAAAATGTGAATGATGAGCAAATCGGTTGTGTTCTTCACTCAATGCCTTCTTGCTCAGATATATCGGGCTACGCGGCAAACGTGCCGGTATTGATCGGGTTAAATAACGAAAAAAAAGTTGTTGGGTTAGAGCTGCAAGAAAATAAAGAAACCGAATGGTTTGTAGAGCGCGTTTTAAGCAAAGGCTTGCTGAATTCCTGGACAGGGCTTGTCGCAAGTGACGCGGCGGTCGTAAAAGTAGATGCCGTGTCCGGTGCCACAATGACAAGCGACGCAATTATTAAAAGTGTTCATCGCAGATTGGCGGCTTTTGAAAAAGTCATAGAGAAACAACAAGGTATGTCGTTCGTTCAAGTGGTGAATGAATTTGTTGCTTGGGCTTTTTTAGCGGTATCGGTTTTTGCGTTTTTGCCTAAGTCGCCATTGGCGAAATATAGAAAATATGTTTTGCTTGCATCGGTTTTAATTCCCGGCTTTTGGTTGTCAAGGTTCGTTTCGCTTGCTCTTGTCGGTGGCTGGGCCTCGGCAGGTGTTCCGATCGAAACTCAGCTTTATATGGTTGTGTTAGCGGTATTGGCTTTGATTATTCCGTTGCTGACCGGCAAGGGCTATTATTGTACTTGGTATTGCCCATTTGGGGCGGCGCAAGAACTTATCGGGAATTTATGCCCGAAAAAGTTCACTCCGTCAGGCGAATTCAGAGAGTTTTTGGTTCGTCTGCGGCCGTCGATTTTAATGGTTATCAGCTTTTTGTTGATAGCCGGGGTAAAAATCGATTTAAATTGCGTTGAACCTTTCAGTGCGTTTGTAATTAAGTCTGCATCATTTGTAATGTTTGTTTTTGCTCTTGTTTTTCTTTTAATTTCGTTTGTTGTAAGGCGCCCGTGGTGTAATTATTTTTGTCCGACCGGGCAAATTCTTGAGTGTGTAAGAAGCGGTATGGCAGATTGTAATACCGCGGATTCTAATATTAACAAGGGGACACATATAGTGAAAATTTCAGAAGTTATTAATTTATTGCTTGCCATAGCAATTATAGTTATCTTGTTGGGGCCTACGGCGCCTTCTTTTGTTGGGGTGAAAAGTGCGGAAGTTTCGGCTGTTAATGATTCTGCTTCTGTTGTTGTGCCTAATGCCGGCGGTGCAATATCTGAAACCAAGGGGGGCGGAATATTGAGTGAAAACCAGACTTTGAAAATAATTCATCAGCGCAAAAGTGTCAGAAATTTTGAAGATAAGCCCGTAACTAAAGAGCAATTTGAAACTTTGGTGCGCGCGGCAATGGCCGCTCCGACTGCCCGTAATTCTCAGCCATGGCAATTTATTGTTGTGGATGACCGAGAAAAATTAAACAAAATGGCCGAAGGTTTGCCTTACGCAAAAATGTTGGAAAAGGCTGCCGGTGCCGTTGTGGTATGCGGAGACATAAAAATAGCAACCGATCTTGGTGTCGAAAAGTTATGGGAGCACGATTGTTCCGCCGCAACTCAAAATTTGCTGTTGGCGGCTGAGAGCATGGGACTTGGCGCTGTTTGGACGGCTGCACACCCCTATGAAGAACGTGTTAATGTTGTAAAAGATGTTTTGTCGCTTCCTGAGGGGATTATTCCTCTGTGCGTGGTGCCTGTGGGTTACCCGACCGGAGTTGACAAGCCCAAAGACAAATGGAAGCCGGAAAGACTGCATTGGAACGAATATCTGACAAAGTAATATTTACAACGGGCCCTTCATCAGAATCCGTTAATATACTGCGGCAAATGGCAACTTTGCCAAATGCCGCGGTTTCTTTTCGTATAAACACGTCTCATACTGACATCTTAAAGCTTTCTGATTGGCTTAAAGTTTTATCAAACTTAAGAAATGAGATTGGTAATAATTTTGAGATTATTCTCGACTTGCAAGGTGCCAAAGCCCGTATAGGGGAATATCCCGCCTGCGAATCTTTACCCACGGAAGTAATACTGTTTTTTGGTGAAAAATCTTCTGAGATTGGCCGTATTCCGGTGCCTTTAGAAAGTGTTTTTTCAAAGACCAATGTCGGAGATAAGCTTTTTATAAATGACAAAAAGGTAATCCTTTCTGTTGAAGGCAAAACCTCTGATACTTTATCCTGCAAAGTTGATAAAAACGGTTGTGTTGCTGCTTACAAGGGGATAAATGCTCCTGAGCGTGTGTTTGAGCCGGCGCGGATAACTTCGAAAGACAAAGCGGCAATAGAAGCTTCTCAATTCATTGACAATCTTTCATACGCAATTTCCTTTGTGGGGGACGGTAAAGAACATGAAATGTTTAAGCCGTTTACCGGTAATCACAGGCTAATTGCAAAAATCGAGCAGCTCAAGGCTTTTGAACATTTAGAAAAAATCGCGGTAAAATTCGATGAGCTTTGGCTTTGCCGAGGGGACCTCGGAGCCGAAGCCGGGCTGAAAAAACTGGGAAGTTTGCAGCGAAAGTTTGTTTCGAAGATTTCAAGTTTAAAAAAGCCGTGTATTTTAGCCGGAGAAGTGTTAGGTTCGACGGTTTGGTCTTCTCAGCCTTCGCGGGGTGAAATAGTTCAGTTAGATAACGCTTTACACGAAGGTTTTTCGGGCTTTGTTTTGTCTGATGAAACGGCTTGCGGTAGTAATGTGGAAGCCTTGTTAAATTTTTTGGAAAACTGGTTTGCCTATGTGTGAGAATAACGAGCCTCGTTATTATGTTCGTCACGACTGTGATAAGCTCTTGTTAACAGATATAAATACTAAAATTATAAAAAAATACGAGCATGGTTTTGATATTTTATGTAACGAAAAAATAATCTTTTTTACCTCTGATGAGCTCTCATTACATGCTTTGAGCTTTCTAATACCGAGTCATATTATTGAAGCCGCATCTGAAGGTGATTCTGTGATTGTTTCCGGCGATGAAATGACTGTTTCGGGGAATGTGTTGGGGTGGGGCGACTTTATCAGCCGTTATTTATTCGATTTAAAAACCGACTATTTTGTTTTAAAAGATAATATTGTGAATTTACGAAAAATGCTCAAATTGTTAGGTAAATCTTCGATAATATCAGAGGCTGTATTGGGCAGATCTCCTCAAGAGAGTGTTTTTTTCAGACAAGAATGTTTTTTGCGCTCATGTGATTTTGATTCTACTAATGTCATTAAATATATAGGAGTAGGTGAGGGGTTGACTCCATCATTTGACGATTATTTAAGCGGAGTTGTCTACGTAGACAGAGTATTGGGTAAAAACAGAATAAAGCTCGATGATAACTTTTTTGAAGCAATAAAAAGCAAAACCACCACTCAGTCTGTTCAGCAGTTAACATATGCCGACACGGGAAAACTCTCTCTTCGATTTGAGGTTTTTGTAAGCGATTTTTTGACCTATCCGATAACTGCAGCTCAAATTGCGCCTCTGGTAAACTTCGGCAACACTTCGGGTACCGACATTTTATGCGGTATCTTAGCCTGTTTTGAATCGTTTGAGTAATTATTGTTTGCTATTTTTGTTATTGCCCGTTTATGATATAATAATTAAAATTATTTTTGAGGTTAAACTATGTTTTGTCCGGCTTGTAAGGGTGAATTCAGAGAAGGCTTTAC
>MWDD01000109.1 GCA_002070375.1 bacterium ADurb.Bin157
GACGAGCGCGAGATATATATACTGAAGCTGCAAAGACATTTGTCAACCTGCGAACTTGCTCTGCACAGGCGCAAACAATTGCTGTCCGGAATTAAGCGTATCTGCTTGAATGTGAAAAAAGACGATACATCCAAAGTAAACGAGATTAAACGCCGGCTTTATGATATTTAGCCTATTACTATCGCTTGACAATGCCAATGTAAAAGGCAATCATATATACAAAATGAGCTTTCTTAGGGAAGGGGAGTTTTAATAAATTTTTTTTGTAATTTTTGTCAAAAATACGGGAAAAACCATCATATCAATAATTGTTTTGACAAGAACCTTAAACCAATGGAAATATAATATTCATTAATTATTAAAAAGTTTAAAAAGGAAGTAAAATGAAAAATGAGCAGCAATTTTACTCAAAGCTTGAAGAAGTCTTCATCGGGGAAGCAGGGAAAAAGATAGAGGGCAAAAGCGGCTATGTGAATTTAATGAAGCTGAAAAGCCAATATTTTGCTCACATAAAACCGTTCATTGAAAAGGAAGTTAATGAGCAGTTTGGACGAATACAGGATGAAAAAGTCCGTGAAGAAGTATTTCAGAAACTCTATACTTTTTTTGAAAGTTACCTGAACGAAACAGGCACACCTTTTTACAGTCAAACACCTTTTTACAAAAACCTTTACGAGAAAGTTTACAGCGAGCGCGAAGATGTTAACCTGTTCTGGAAAACCCAACGGCTTTACTATGTTAAAAGCGAAGCCAATTACCACAGTATGCAAAACCTTCAAATAGACGATTTGATATTTGATTTTGATGCTTCACAAATTGAGCACCAAAAGAACAACGAGAAGAAAACGCTTGAATTTTGGGCAACACAGTTGGAGGCAAATAAAATTACCTTCAAAGTGGTTTATCAGAACGGAAGCCGTAGCAAGTGGGACAGGCTGAAAGAACTGCTACAACTGGATAAGCCCGATAAAATACGAAAATACCTTGTGGAAAATTTCGGAAGCAGCGTTAATCCAAAAATCATTTATAAGGATAACGGTTTAAGCCAGAGCGGATTGAAGCAAAAACAAAAAGAAACTGCCTTGTTGATTTACAATAATAATGATCTTATAGGGTCTGTAACGGTTGAGTTTGCTATAAACAATCTTGACGATCTGAACGAGTGGGCGAAACAGAACCAACTCGCTTTGTACAATAGAACCGATTTTATAAAAAAAGCCCAGCAACTCTACAAAAAGCAAAACGAGGTTGATTACTTCATTCATAAAGACGCAGAGGGATTTTTAAAAGAACAGTTTGATATATTTCTGTTCCAATATCTTGTAGGTGATAACGCATTAGATAACGACTGGATTGGCAGTCCCGAAAAAATTACCAACCTACAAAAACTCAAGCGCATTGCCCATACAATCATTGTCTATATTGCCCGTTTTGAAGATGAACTGAAACATATATGGGAGAAAAAGAAAATTGTTAAGCAGGTAAATTATGTTTTTACCCTTGACCGTCTGTTCCCTGTTGATAAAGACGGCAACAGGGATTTATCCGACAAGGCGGCGATTGCTTTGGTTGAGAAGATTGTTGAAAATGAAGGCTTTGCAAAACAAATAAACGAATGGTCTGAACTTGGGATATTAAAGAAAAATGGGGCAATCGAATTAATCTATGAAAACAAAAAAGGTAAACGGCTTAACAGTAAAAACAAATATTTGCCTATTGATACAAAGCATTTTCAAAAATTGAAATATGATTTGTTATCTTCAATTGAAACAATTGATGAAATCAATGATGGTCTGCTTATCCACTCGGATAATTGGCAGGGACTCAATACAATACTTCCTAAGTTTAAATGTGAAATTAAGACAACGTACATTGACCCGCCATTTAACTTGGAAAACAATGGAGATTATGATTATAAGGTCAATTACAAAGACTCAACATGGCTTACTATATTAGAAAATCGTTTAGAAATATCTAAACTGCTTATGAAAGACGAGGGAAGCACATTTGTTCGTTGTGATTATAACGGTAATTATTTAGTAAGAGAATTATTAAACCTGAAATTCGGTGCTGATAATTTCCGAAATGAAATAATAGTTAATCGTTTCAAAAGACAGTTGGATGAATTAACAAGATTAAACTTTGCCACAGAAAGTCTATTCTATTTTGCTAGTTCTCAAAAACATATCCCTAATAAAATTTATCGTCCCCGCCTTTGCACTTTTTGCGGTAAAGAAATGGACCCAAGCTGGAGACCAATGAGTTCACCAGGTTTGAGGTATTCTCCAATTACTGAGGAAGAAGCAAAATTATATTCAAAGGAAAACATAATTAATGTCAATGGTAAACCTGCTACTCAAGCAAGAATTATTAAAGGACAAGAATTGTTGCCGCCAAGAGGTCGCCATTGGACATTTACTCAAGATAGGATATTCAGGTTAGAAAGTAAAGGTCGGTTAAGAATTAACCCTGATATCGATTATACTGATATGAATGGCAACAAAATGAAAGGCTTGCCAGAATATTTACAAACAGAAGAAACTCCCGTTGATACCACTTGGATAGATTTAAAAGGTTATGCATTTGGCAGTAAATTTTCAACTGAAAATGCTGAAGAACTCTTAAAAAGGGTGATTATATTTACAACTAATTATAATGATTGGGTAATTGACTACTTCTTGGGTTCAGCAACTACGGTAGCGGTTGCTCATAAAACAAAAAGAAGATGGATTGGAGTTGAAATTGGGGAACATTTTTATTCTTATGATTTGCCCCGCTTGAAGGACATATTAGCCGGGGAACATTCTGGGATCTCAAATGATGAAGACGTTAACTGGCAGGGCGGTGGTTTTTTCAAATACTATGAATTAGAGCAATACGAAGAATGTCTTGCAAGGGCAGCATATAACCCAAAATACATTAACCAGGACGGCAGCATAAACGATTTAGAACAGTTGAGCTATTACACCTTTAAAAATTCCGAGAAACTCTTATCGGCTATGCTCATAGATGATGAAAAAGACGAAGTTAAAGTGCATTTTCAAACCCTATATCCCGAAATTGACGAAGCAGCTATAGCCGAAACAATCAGCAATGTAAGCGGCAAAAAAATAAAACACCTGAATAAAGATAGGGTAATCTTTGAAGACGATACCAAAATAGAATTTGCCAATATGAACTATTACGATCCGGTGTTTAAAGATCATTACCGTAGCTTGCTCTGGTGGAAAAGCAAAGAGAAATAATGAATAAAGATATATTGTTAGAACAGTTTTGCCGACATAATGAACTGCCAAACAGTTACCGCCTTATCGATCTGAAAAGATTTGGCGAACAAATCAATCTTTTCAACTATCAGCAGGAGGCGCTAAAAAGCGTAATGAATTGCCTTTACGTTTATTACAAAGAAGGCAGGGAAGGCTTATTGCGCCAATACGGTTTGGCAAGCGGCTTCAGTGACAAAGCCGATAAACTGCCAATCATCAAAGACAGTAATGGAGACAAGGACAGTTTCGCTTTACTGGAAAAACACTTTTCGATTGAACGTGATATATTGCCATTTTCAGAAATCTGCAACCGTGCAGGTTTTTGGATGGCTACAGGCAGCGGGAAAACGCTTGTGATGGTAAAGCTTATTGAAATTCTTTTTGAATTAAGCAAACTGCCGCCCGAAGAAGGAGGCATCCCAAAAAACGATATTGTAATACTTGCTCCAAAGCCGAAAATACTGGAGCAGATCAAAGAGCAAATAAGAATATTCAACCAGAAAAACGATCTGCAGATTGAGTTACGGGAGTTAAAAGAATGGGAACAACACAAAAGAAGTAAGCCAAATCTCTATGAAGAACGCTGCCTGACGGTTTTCTATTATAATTCTTTCAATGTTAAGCATATAGGAATCGATACCGCAAACGAAACCAACTATGCAAACTACATACACGGCACTGATGAAGACGGATACAAATATGGAAGCTGGTATGTATTGCTCGATGAAGCACACAAAGGCGTAACGGGCGACAGCATAAAGCAAAGCATCTACACCGTGCTGGCGAAGAATGGTTTTCTTTTCAACTTTTCTGCAACATTTACCGATGCCATTGATAAAGCGACAACCGTTTACAATTTCAATCTTGAAAAATTTATCAATGCCGGCTACGGAAAACATTTGAAAGTAACTCAGCAGGAATACAGTAACTTTAACAAGAAAAACCAGGAAGAATTTAACGACGAAGAAAGAAAAAACATCGTTCTCAAGTCTTTAATTGTGTTAGCGGTTGTCAAAAAGGCAAAAAAAAAGGCGGCAGATATAAGAGGCGGAATGTATCATAATCCGCTTATGCTTACTATTGCCAATACCGTAAATACCGTAGATGCTGATTTGAAGATATTTTTTCAGGTATTGGCAGGCATTGCCTCAAGCCGGAATGGAAACATCGCAAGAGCAAAACAGGAACTCCTTGCAGAGTTAAGAGAGGATAAATACAGGTATTTTGAATTTCAGTCGGGCAGGATCAATGATTATGTTATGAACATCCTGAACAACATTTCCTTCACCGACATTAAACAGTTAATATTTAACGCAACCGGCACAGGAAACATCGAAGTCATAGTATGTGAGAGCAAGGATGAACTGGCTTTCCAGCTTTCAACCGCTAACGGAAAACCGTTTGCCTTGCTCAAGGCAAGTGAAGCAACCAAATGGCAAGATAATATTGTGGATGGTTATATTACAAGCAGGGAAGTTATTACAAAAAGTTATTTTGATGAACTTAATTCGCCTGACAGCACGATAAACATTTTATTGGGCAGCAGAATATTTTCTGAGGGTTGGGATAGCAACAGGCCAAACGTAATTAACTTTATCAACATCGGGGTAAGCGAAGCACAAAAATTTGTATTACAGTCAATAGGCAGAGGCGTCCGTGTTGAACCATTCAAAAACGAGCGAAACAGATTGGAACATCTTCCTGATAAAGAGAAATATTTTCCAGACTTACAGAAATATCAAAAACTCTTACCAGTAGCGCAGGCAGTAGAGACGCTTTGGATTTTTTCAACAAACAAAGAAACAGTGGGTGCAATCCTCCAAAATATCATTCAGAGCAAAGAAAAAGAAGAATGGAAAGATGTAACGGGTATAGAGAAAACAGAGATAAATATTGAATTGCCGATTCCGGAATATGAAGACATAGAAATTCTTAACCCAAATCCGTTTAGGATAAACAGGGGTGAATTAAATGCTGTAAGGCTATATGCTGAAGAAACGGGCAGTAAAATATTAATAGCCGAGCATAATATATTATTAAAAACTGTAAGAAAACTTAATGATTCCGATAGCTTTATTGAAGGGGTAGCAACAAATCAAAAAACAGACAGGTTATTTAAGGCGATAGACCTTCATTTCAGGGCAAAACCAAAGCAAATAAAAAAATTCAGGGATTTAATTGATGGTGACATTATTCACTACCGTAATATAAAAACAAGATTGGAACAGGAAGAAATTGATTTATTGCATCAGTTAATTGAAGATATAATAAAGCACAAATACAAAAGCAGAGAAGAAATCGCTTTATTATTTAAAGAAGGCAAACTCACCTATCAACAAATGGAAAGCGAATTTAAAATATTTGAACAGCAGGAAAACGCATTGAATAACTTTCGCCTGCCTGAAGTGGACAGATCTTTCCTGGCGGAACATTATTACAATCCGGTGTTGCTCGAGAAACCGTCAAGTCAGGAATTATTCAAAAACATCATCAAAGAAGCCAGCGAACTGGATTTTTACAAGAACCTCATACACTATGCAAAAAATACAACGCCTAACAACCTCGCTGCCTACGGCTGGTGGTATTTTTCTAAATTGGTTGAAAAGATTGATGAAATTGTAATACCTTACTTTGACTCAGAAAGAGGAGAATACACCTATTTTTTCCCCGACTTTATTTTTTGGTTAAAAAAAGATGACAAATATTACCTCATGTTTATCGATCCAAAAGGTCTTAAGCTTGGGCAGAATAATGCAAGGGATAAATTAAAAGGATTTGAAGATATATTCCGAAAAGGTCAGACATTTACTTTTAAGGACAAAATATTGGAAGTTGAACTGTATTATTATAATAAAGAATCTACAAATGATGCGCTAATTGAGAAATACAGGCGTTATAATTTTGAAGATATTTTTTAATTATTCTTTTCTTTAATGTTGTCTTTACTTATGCTCAGACAATACGACAACGGCGCCAAAGCTCCCGCGGCAAAACCTACCAGGCTCAGCAAAATACACATATGCATCTGATATATTCCCCAACCGCTTTCAACAACCGTAAAAACCCCGGAAAGTACAATCATCAGATAGGGAACTCCGCATACGCCGTAATATATTGTTTTTTTGCGAAACACGAGAATTATTTTACTGTTGGGACAAATGTATACGAGGCCCATGATCGCCACGAACAATCCGATCATCCTGGTTGACCACTCAACATGTGCACCTGCGAAATTTAACCCGATGAATCCCATTAAACCGTATAGGACAAGAAACAACCCTATTGCCCCCGCCATAAGTTTCGTTATTAAACTCAAAACGCTTTTTGCTTTATTATGATTGACTTTAGTTGCTGAAAAAAGCATACAGCAAACCACCGCATCCCGCTATGAAGTAAATAGCCACGCTTATCCAGTAATTGATTGGGGAATCTTCCTTTTTAACGAGGCCCCCGCCTTTAACGCGCACCTGTCCATCTTTCAGCCCGTCGTAACCAAACCATAACAGCGCACTTGACGCAAGTACAATAAGTATTCTCAAGGGAAGACTACACATATTGAGTTTATCGAATGTATTTAGAAAGACTTAAAGGGGGAAGGAATACAAAATATCTGCCAGAACTCTCTTTTCACCTAAAAGTTAACATAAAAAATCTTATCAGACTATTGGCTACAGATATATGGGTAAAATTAAACAAATAGGGAAAAATCCCCATAGGATTTTAAAAACTGCCCGTAAACTCAATATTGACAAT
>MWDD01000110.1 GCA_002070375.1 bacterium ADurb.Bin157
CATAAGATTATCTTGTTGCGTTCTGCTTATTGGGTCTGATTCAATGGCAGGTATGGGATTGCCTATAACCTCAACTTGCTCCGTTTCAAGTTCAATAACTACTCTGCCGTTCTTTTTTCCGTACCATTCAAAATAAGGCAAATCGCCATAATCCTGTGGATGAAGCCCTGCTGTTATGTCACCAGCATTACCTGTTTGCTTTAGAGCAAATCCATTTAAATACCGTTTAGCATCCTCAATATTCGCATCATTACCATTGCCTACGAATTTGATTGCTGCACCTCTAATATCCCTATGGAAATTGCCTTTTAGATTTAATTCAACTTTTCCGATACCGGCAAAATTGATAAATCCTATTATTTTGTTCGGTACTGTATTATCAAGTTCGCCGTTTACTACGTATTCATTAGGTCGCCAAGCCATTTAAATTATCCTTTCATTTCTATTCTTTTTTGAACATGATTTTGAACAATGGGAGGTAGTTCAAACCAGTTGATTAATATTTCATTACCATTAATTTTTTGGCCGTCTAAAGACGCTTCAAAATCTAAATCATTAATTCCATAGGATTCCCCAAACATAGAAACACCTTGAGGACTGTTCGGATTTGCGGAAATGGTTAAATAAGCACCACCCCAAAAATATACGCAATACTTATCAACAACTTTTTTATCCGTCTTTGTTATTGCTCGAATTATCATTTGTTTTTCTTTCATATATGGTTCCCTATTTGTTGTTGTATGAGCTGGGAGATTATTTACATTCGCTTAATTTCGTTGGTTTAAAATGGATATCCCTTTCGACTCTCAATCCTATCGGCCCCTGAATAGCTTCAAGTTCTGATAGACTAAAGTAGCCAAGCTCACCTTGCGGACACATGTGGCTAAATACTTTGCCAAAAAATAAGTCTTCGCCGTCAAATTCGTATGCGTACCAGCACCAGCTCGACCAACAAGTAAAGAACTTCGCATAAACGATTGGGTCTTTTTCATTTTCTTGCGAGTAAAGGGCAGGAAGTTGTTTTTTCAGTTCCTCAGTCAAAAGTTTCATAATTTTCCTTTCAAAGTTATGCTGTAAGAGTGAATAAAAGCAGAAGGCTGGGAAGAGAGCTTAATTTCAGAGCAGTTTTGGATGGTCTGCATGTCGTACCGGATAGGCACCGGCGACACACGTGCCTCACCAGTCGATTTTTGCGTATGAAAATACCCCAAAGATAGTCTGTTTATCTGTGGGGCGTATATTCAGGTGTTGTCAGGCAGCATTTGATTTAAAAGTGGACACCTGTCTGGCGAAAATTAATGTATGATTTGTTAGCAATTTTGCGAGTACAACATTCAGTTGTTGCCGCTCAGATTGGCATAATAAGTAAAGGTCTGCTGTTGCAGCTTGGTTAGCATTGATGAGAATTTCTCGTTCGATTTGTGCTTTGTTCTTCATTTTCGGTTCCTTTCAGTAGTTTTTATGAATGGAACCAAACTTTTTTTGGGCTGGGAAATATGGTATGATTGATACCCCCCTCGCTCTGATTCGCTCTTATTTACTTTGTAGAAGCTTAACTATTTGCATCTGGTCTTTCTACTTTAATTTAATTTTGTTTGTATTAATTACTACACCAAGGTTTTTCTATTTTGATATTTTTACGGTTATCAATATGGTATGGGTTATTTATTCCCAAAGTAAAAACATTTTTAGTAGCGTTATTGCCCGTTGTTATTCTTTGTTTTTGGATTAACCCCATATTTTTTAGTTTTGTAGTCATGTAGGATATTTTATGCTTGTTCAATTTTTGACCTGTATATTGTTCGTATCCATCGTTAAAGCTCATAATATAATTGTAGCTTATACCCATTTTTTCTTTTTTGGTTCCCAATAAATATCGGGTCAATCTATACAATAGATATAAGTATCCCGTCTTGGGGATAGAATCTAAATAGTAAGGAACTCTTTCGGGGAGCTCTGATAAGGATGGGGTTAATGTTTCTTCCCCATAATTTTCTATATGTTGAAAATACGGGTTTTCTAATTTTGCTTTTAACTCTTCTTCTTTTTGTTCTTCTTGTTCGTTTTGATTTTCCATTGGCCGGATTCCTTGTTTAATAAAAAAGGTTCATAAAAGATAACCCGGCCAAGATAATTATCCCTATGAACCCTTAGTAAGAATATTTCAATTCTATTATTTCGTTTTCATCTTTGGCCGGGAACAAATACTATTTTTTAAAGAACTAATTATGATTTCCAAATTTCGCGGGTAAATCCTTCTTTTTACAACCCCCAAAAAAGCGGAACTAATAGTATAAATAATTTACAACTGATTGGTTTGAAAAGAGAAAGAAAAGGATTAATCCTCTTCTTTCCCCTTCCTTACCGTCTGTTGGTTACTCAATTTTACTTAAATGAAAATCACTTTGCAAACGGGTTACAAAGAGTAAAAATATGCATCCCTTTAATAATTATTCTTTTTCCCGCATAAAATTCTTTATTTACTTCTACAAGAATAAATATTTATGGTTGTAATTTTAAAATAAAAATCAATTCTATGAATAGCCCCTTTTGGGGCTATGATAGTGCAAAATAGTTAAGATAGATAAACTTTAAAATCAGGGACGTATTCTATCTACTCATAGTAGTGTTATATTTGAATAAATAGAACTGATAGAGTTAAGAGAGTTAATAGAGTTAATAGAATTGAGAGAGTTGAGAGAATCACTAGAATACGTCCCTGAACTACTTAACCCTTTTGAACCCGCTTAGGAGCTGGGGCTACCTACTACATTTCGAGCAGCCTTATTTCTAAGATTGCTGAGAATCTAAACTGATAATATGCCCGCAATTTGAGCAACGCATTATATCTTTATTGTAAGAAGTGATATGATTGTACAATAGATACCCATCCTTACATTTTGGGCATAATTCTGTAGCAAATGTCCGTTCAAAAATACGTATACAAGCCGAAACATCAATCTTCTTAAATTTTTTCAATACATTTCTGTGTACAACAACATCTTTTTGACTAAGAAATATGTAATTCATTATATACCTTTCTGAATTTATTCACTAAGTGATTTGTTCATAACGCGAACGATTATGCCGCTTTTGCCCAATGCTCTATTCTCAATTTAGCGGTTTCAAAAAATGGTTTTTCAAGCTCAATGCCTATATACCTAAATCCTTCCTTCCTCGCCGCTATTCCGCAAGAACCTGAACCCATAAAACAATCAAGAATAACGCCATTTGGAGGGGTAATAAGTTTACAAAGAAACCGAAGAAGAGCCACAGGTTTTACAGTCGGATGCGGATTTTGCTGCGGTTGCACCATCTTTTTGGACATTACGCCAGTTCCTTTATCTCTTCGAACTTTATTCAGATGCTCAAGTCCAGCATTCTTCTCTGAATCGCTTGGTTTTGCACAATAGAAAAATCTCGATACAGGTGCACCGGCTTGCAGATTCATAAGCATTCCTGCGTCATCGTCAAGTATAACATTTGCAGGCCAACGTCCTTGTTTTTCATATTGTTCTGTTATAGCATCCTTTTCGGAATCTAAAGGAATGCGGCATGCATCAATGTTCAAACCACAAGTCCCCCATTTCAATGTATTTTCAGAAAGGCTGTTTTCAGATAGAGGTTTCCGAGCCAAACAAATTAAGTCCATCGCCGGTTTTAATCCAGTACCCCAACCTTCCCAACCTTCGCTGTATTTGGTTCTTGATTGATATTTTGTTAATTTTTCGCCAGACGGAAGCGGCAGTCCAGTTGTCGGATGAAGTTTTGATGCGGTCGCAACTGCATGACCTCGATTTGAACAGCCATAAAGCTTATCAATCTCATTTGCTAAATTCTTGCTCTTGGGATACCCTTTACCGTTAATCCAAGCTAAAGTGTCTCTGATTTCCCAGCCAGCATTTTCCAATCCGCACACCATTCGATGATATGTGCGAGTAAATCCAAACGACAAGATATGTCCACCCGGTTTAAGAACTCGCAATACTTCGATTGCCCATTTCGTACACCATTCTTGAAATTCTTTTGCCTCAAAGCAATCCCATTTTTTACCTAAAAAATCTATTCCATATGGTGGGTCAATTACGCAACTATCAAATATATTTGCATCCATGTATTTCATTTCTTCAATGCAATCAGCATTGATAAGCAAGCCACCTTTAAATGAGTCTATATATTTTTTTGAAATCTTCATGAGTAGTTTCCTTTTCAAAATTAGGCGGCAGCATTTAAGCCGCCGCCTTTTGAGTTAATTTAGATTATGCAACTTCGGCATATTTATTTTCGTGAACTTTCGCATTGTTCTTTTTCTCTAATTCAGCTTTAGCTTCATCCAACAGTTCTTGAGCTTTGAGACAATGTTTTGGATTCTGCTCTATTCCTATATATGAGCGACCTGCCTTATAAGCCGCAATAACTGTATTCCCTACCCCGTTAAATGGGTCGAGAACTATATTCTTTTTATCAGGGTATGAAAAAAGTCGAATCAATCTATCGCACAAAGATTGAGGCCAAGTTGCTGGATGTCCAAGCTTTTTGCCATTTTTATCTGCAGCAATATCAGCATAAACTGAATTCACCATTTTGTTCCAATCGTTCTCTTCGATATCTGATTTTGAAACATTGATATGAGGTAATGTATGTTCTTTACCTTTCGACCAAATAAGAATATAGCTGTGATTGCGAGCAAGCCTTGGTGAACGGCAAGAACAATAGGAACCTGTTTGTAAATAATGTTTCGGATTATTTTTATACCAAACAATATCCCCAAGCAAATCTAATTCTGGTGCAACTTCCTCAACGACTCTGCATAAATCAGCGAAAATATTTCGCCTATAAGTTTCACCATTCTTACATTCTTCATCGCGAATAGAATCGCATTCGATTATAAGCCGTCCGCCCGGACGTAAAGCTTTTACGAATTCTTTTATGCATTCACCAAGCCACGGAAGGTATTCTTTTTTATAATCCTTTTTGTCATTGCATCCGTTTCCGTAATCAAGGTCTGCATTAAAAGGAATAGAGGTAAGAATCAAAGTAATGCCTGCAGCAAGAACTTCATTTAGCTCTTTCATTTTTTTGAGTACATCCCCCTTAATTATTCTATCAATAAAATCCCCGCTCTTAGGATTTTTGAATGTCACAGGTTCCTCATTCGGATTTTTGTTAGAAGGACTTTCGACTATTGTATAGTACCCTCGCCTAATACTTTTTTTGCCTGAACGGCATTCTTCTATCAATTTCAATTTTTTTGAATCGCGGATTGTTTTGACCATATGAACAAGTGTTTTACCGCAATCGCAATGTTCCCCAATCTTTTTAAGTGTATCAATAGGAGAAAAATTGCTATCTTTTCGACCTTGATGTGATTTAGCAATTGCTTTATACATTTTTTCTAAACCCAAATACATATCAACAATGCTGTATTTACTTAAATGTCTTCTCGCAATATGATGTTCAACAAGCCAGACTAAGGCTTCTTCTTTTGTCTCAACCTGTAATTCAACAACTTTATATGATAATTTGTATTTACGAGCGATATCCAAACGGGCATAACCATCCAAGAGTCTGCCATTCCATACCACAAGGGAATCTTTAATATAGCCATCTCTTACAATTGCCGCATCGAGAGCCTCAATTTCATGCTCTTTCATTGATGGCAGATACTCTCTTAATTCCTTGTCCTCTTGGAATTTCGCTTCAGCATCCGAAAGCTCTTTGAACAGAACCGCTTTTTTAGTTTGATTTACTTCAACTTTACCTTCTGCCTTTTTTAATTCTTTTTTACTCATTTTTGCACCATCTTTCATTTCTTGCAGCCCTCGCTGCGTTTCTTTTTTGGCCAGACCGTTGCTGACCCGCGAGGGCAAAAAAAATGAAAAGGAATCCCACTGGGACAAAGATGCAAAATACTATAAGGCTTTAAATTACAAATAGTTATATTATTGATTTTCGTAAATATGATATGTCAATAGTGACATTTCTCTGGTATTTCTTAATGAATGAGCTATACTCCTTATCATGACAGATGCACGTTCATTACCTAAACAAGAGCAATTGAGGCTTCGAAATGAAGCGATGGTTATTCTGCGGAAAACTAACAATTTTTCAGTTACGGCACGCGAGCTGGGAGTCTCACGAGCAGCAGTTTATAAGTGGCGTGACCAATATGCGAAAACAAGAAGCTTGTCGCAAAAATCGAGAGGAGGAAAACGTCCACATCCTTTCGAGGTTCTTTCTAAAGAACAATCGCAGGAACTTAGACAGTTGATATTTACAAAGTCACCTTCAGATGTTGGGCTAAAAGGTCAACTTTGGTCATGGAAGACGGTATCTTCATTGATTGAACAGCAATTTACGAAACGTCTTAAGAGAAATAGAATAATCAATTACTTGAGAAAAATGGACATATTTCCAACAGTCCCCGAAAAGGGATGGAGATATAGGTATGTCCGGGATACAAATGAATCTCTCGATGCCCATGCTAAAAGAACAGGCCGGCAGTTATATTTATTTGGTAAGATTTATAGGTCAAGTGAACGTATGATACTATATTCAATCAGCCGTGATGGGCATGTTTATTTTAAGACATACCCTTCTGAGCCTTTTGTTGAACAGGTTAAAGCATTCCTTACGTTATTACAAAAAAATGCTCATAAACGCATCCTTATTTATACATCTGCTCTTAATGTATATATGCTTAGAGAATGGAGGAAGAATGGCGATTCGCTCGAAAAAATCTGTATTTGGGGAGAACCTCAAAGACACGACAGAAATTACTGGCGTTACCGGCGAAAATTTAATTTGAGTTTGTTTATTCATGAACAAAAATCAAAATGAGCAGACAACAAATTAGTTTTGAAAAATTAATATGTTCTCTGTTTTAACATTCGCATGCGACAAATTGAAAGACCTCCTATTTAAGGTGATATTTCTTTGGAATTTAGCGACTGCTTTTATTCTAAGCCGTTTACATACTTCCTCTATGATAGCGGCATTATCTAC
>MWDD01000111.1 GCA_002070375.1 bacterium ADurb.Bin157
CATAATTGCCAAAACCCAATATGGGTCAATAGCAAACTTTTCGCTGCTTGTTCTGACTTCCTTTTCAAAGGCAAGAGGATACATGGCTTTCCAAGCCCATAAAGGCATTTGATCAAGTGATTTGCCCGATTCAATCATCTGACGCGCCAATCGCTCGCCAAAACCGCATACGCTTTGATAGTCATCATGACTGCTTGCAAGGTCAATAAGAGTTTTAAATAAACCAAAATTGCGGGGATACTTTTCGGTAAGAATATTTGCTTCAGCTTGCGCAAAATGCATAAAGTCGGTGCCCCACAATTTTTTCATGCGGTTTATTTTCTTTAAAGTCTCTTTTGACAAACTGTTGATCTTAACGTTCTTGTGTTTGACGTTAGCTTTTGCAACAGACGGCTCGTTCCACCACAGAAAAAATGAGTTTGTGTATTTGCTTTTGAGCTTGTTAAGAGCCAATTTGCTTGCTTCCGTTTTGCCTTTGCCGCCCAGTGCTGTGTAGCCAAGCGCGTCATCTGCCCTGTAGTGCCCTATATAGTTCTCGCCGAATAACATGAAATAGCTCGAGGCTCGGTTAAAATCTTTATTATCATAACACTTTAACCCCATATCATATATTTGTGCAGGAAGAAGCGAACCGGCCTTTTTCCCTTTTATGAGATTTTGAATTGTAGCGATGCACTCCGAATCTTTTTTTAGTTCAAATAATGAGCGCATCATTCTATATTCGGCAGCCAACAAGTCTGATGCGGGGTGACGGTTTTTTAAAACTCTCTTGTAGTCGTCAACCGCTTCTTTGTGCAGATTGGCAAAATGATACGCATCGCCTCTCTGCTGAAGTGCATTCTCTCTTATCTCGGGGAGGACAGACTGATTGTTTATCAGGTTGGTGTATGTTTTTATTCCCTCGTTGTGCCTTTTTGTTTTGCATAGCCAGGCTGCTTTGTATAGCTCTAATAAAGTCGAATCTACTTTTTCTGTGACAGCAACCGGAATGGGAGCTTTTCTGTCGAATATTTCATTTAGCATATCTTCTGCGGCAGTTATTTTTAGAATTTCGTGCCATTCAAGTTCAAGATATTCGTATCGGTCTGCGTTTTTCCATATACTTTTGATAAGCTCTCGAGCGGCAGGCGATTGTCTGAAAAAAGTTGCCCCTCTTGTGTATTGTCTCAGAGCTTGAAGGGCAAAACGAGATTTTTTTCCCGACTTTAAAAAGTCTAGGTTGTGAAGCTTTTCAAGAGCGTTTCCTGATTGCCAATTTGAGGGCAACTTTAATGCCATGGCTTCAAGAGAAGAAACATTTATTTCATCGGCCTTTAAAAGCTTTAACAAAAACAGCGGCATGTGACATTGTTTTGTTATCTCTGATTGTGGATGTTTTTCAATTAATTCTTCGTAAACTGATATCGCTTCTTCATGACGCTTTAAGTTTTTTAGAGATTCCGCTTTCAAATACAAATAAAGGTCTTCTAATTCCTCAGAAGATTTTAAAACCGATAAACGACTTACTACTTTTGAGTAATCGCCTGATTTAAACTGATTCGACAAAGATTTAAGACTTCTGTCAAAAGATTGAGCGTTGCAAAAAACACTTAAAAATGAAAATGAAATAAATAAAGATACTCCCAAAATTAACTTCAGCTTTAACTTTAACTTTATCATAAAAACTCCTTTAGGGGTTAATAAACAAGTACCAAATTTGAGGTGAACTTTCAATACCATTTTTTTTTAATCTGTTGATTTTATTTTTGAATTGCTGTATAAATATTTCTTAATCTTTTGAAAAGAGTGTACCATGCGGTATTCCTCACATAATTGTATGAATTAGGAGATATACATGAAACTTTACGCTACCGAAAAAATTCGCAACATTGGACTTATTGGCCACGGCGGAACAGGAAAAACTTCTTTGGCCGAAGCAATGTTGTTCCATACCGGAGCTAATAACAGAATTGGCAGAGTTGATGATGATAGCTCTGTTATGAATTATGACGCTGAAGAAATTAAAAG
Source organism: bacterium ADurb.Bin157 (assembly GCA_002070375.1). Lineage (GTDB taxonomy): Bacteria > Muiribacteriota > Ozemobacteria > Ozemobacterales > Ozemobacteraceae > MWDD01. The sequence goes on from MWDD01000111.1 coordinate 2,008, forward strand.
AAAAGCCACAGTGAATACTTCATTGGCAGCAATCGAATACAAAGATTGCAAAATAAATATTCTTGATGCTCCCGGTTTTGATGATTTTTTGGGTGAAGTCTATAAGATTTCCGGCGCAATCGACATGGCTATTGTGACCGTAAACGCCCAGTCAGGCGTAGAAGTCGGAACAGAAAAAAACTGGGCCGTCATGGAAATGGCAAAAACCCCCAGAATCGTTTATTTAAGCAAACTTGATAAAGAAAATATAAATCTTGATAAAACTTTTGATTCTCTTAAAGCACTTGACGCCAAAATTACACCGGTAATTGTCCCCTGGGGAACATTCGACAAGCTTAAAGGTGTTATAAACCTTATAGATATGAAAGCTTATGAATATACCGATGACAAAGGCAAAAGCATTAAGGTTCAGGATATTCCGGCAGAATATACAGCATACGCGCAAGCTATGCATGACCAAATGGTTGAATCTATTGTTGAATGCGACGAAAACCTTATGAATAAATTCTTCGAAGGCGAAGAAATTTCAGCCGAAGAACTTAAAGCGACTCTTAAAAAAGGTATCGCATCAAACGAAATTAAACCTCTTGTCAGCGGTATGGCAATTAAAAATCTCGGAACAGAAAATCTTCTCGACTTTATAGTTGATTGCTGTCCTTCTCCCCTCGAATCAAAGATGCTGCCGGTTGTAAAAGCCGGAACAGACGAAGTCGTAGACCTTAAATCCGATCCTAACGGCCCCCTTTGTGGTTTTGTCTTTAAAAAGATTAACGAACAAACCGGCGATATGATATTTATGCGAGCGCTTAGCGGAACATTCCTTCCCGGTACCGAAATCTATAATTCTAATGTTGAAAATTCTGAAAGATTTAGCGGATTCCAGACAATGCGCGGCAAAAGTAAAATTGATATTGAAAAAATTGTTGCCGGTGACATAGTGGCATTGGTTAAACCAAAATGCTCAACATTCGGACACACTCTTTGCTCCGAAAGTGCCCCGTTTACCGTTAAAGTTCCCGAATTGCCATTGGCAAAGCTTTCTTACGCAATTACTCCGAAAACAAAGCAGGACCAAGAAAAAATGGGAGCCGGTTTGATTACTCTGTGCGCAGACGACGGAGTTTTAACCTATAAATTTGACCCCGAACTCGGACAAGGAATCATATCCGGTCTTGGCGACACCCACATCGATGTTACAATAAGTAAATTGAAATCAAGATGGGGAGTCGAAGTTGAAATAAGCAAACCCAGAATTCCTTACAGAGAAACAATTAAAGGTAAAGCCAGAGTACAGGGCAAACATAAAAAACAATCAGGCGGTAAAGGACAATACGGTGATGTATGGATTCGCTTCGAACCGAATCCCGGAAACGATTATGAATTTGTCGATGAAATCGTCGGCGGCGTTGTTCCCAAAAACTTTATTCCCGCTATTGACAAAGGTTTGCAAGAAGCAAGAAAAAGAGGCGTTCTCGCCGGCTTCCCGACCATAGACTTTAAAGCAACTCTCGACTTCGGTTCATACCACGATGTTGACTCAAACGAAATGTCTTTCAAACTTGCCGCAACCCTCGCATTCAAAAAAGGTATCGCCGAGTCAAGACCCGTCCTTCTTGAGCCGATTTATGAAGTTGCCGTAACTGTTCCCGATGAATTTATGGGCGACATTATGGGCGATCTTAATAAAAGACGCGGAAGAGTGTTGGGCATGGAACCGGCTAACGGAATGCAAGTCGTTAAAGCGACTGTTCCGCTCGCGGAAATGTATAAATATTCAACGGATCTTAAGTCTATGACACAATCTCGTGCCGACTTTACAATGACTTTCAGCAGCTATGAAGAAGTGCCGGCCGCTGTTACCGATCAGATCATCAAAGAATATAAGACTGCCGACGAAGAAGAAGACTAATATTTGTTCCTTAAAAAAGCGGCTTATTAATAAGCCGCTTTTTTTTTGCCATGAAATATAAACAAATAAATATAAACAAATTTAAACAAAAGCAAGCAAAGCATTGACACGCAAAAAAAATTAAGGTAATTTTAATCCCTAAGTGAAAATCATGGGGGAATTTTTATGGCCGAGAAACGCCGAAATAACTTGAACTTTCTTTTGCTTGTCTGTGCTATAATCGGTGCAGCCCTATTTTATGGCTGTGGCGGTGTGGGATCAGATGCTGTTCCTAAGACAATCTGTGTCGTGACGGGAACTGTAGAAGGCTCTAACGAGATAGCCGCCTCTGTAAGAGGGGCTTCTGTGATTGCCGGAGCAGATGTTTGGATAGAGTCTGACTATGAAAACAGAGTCAAAACAGATGCCGCAGGTAAGTTTACACTTACGACAGTGCCCGGGAACCACAGAATTGTGGCAAGTTACAAACTTGGCACAACTGTCTATAAAAACAGAACAGCTGCTTTCTCAGTAGAAAAGGGGCGCCCTGAAACTGTATCACCTGATCTTTCGCTTATAAAAGCCGAACAGGTTATTATGGGAAAACTTTATGATTTGAACGGCAACGAAGTTGCGGGGTCTAGTTTAATAACCGCAACTGTCTGGGGAGAACCCGTTACCTTTAATGCCGATGGCACTTTTGTAACACCTCCGCTTCCTTCAACTAAAACAGTCGAAACACTTCTTGTTGCCGGCGGCGGCTTCCAAACCGCTGAAATACCACTCCTTTTTAATAAAAATACCCCTTTTATTGAATATAAATTAGCAAAAAATTCCGATGTCAACCGCGCCCCTTACGCAACAATTGCTGTGCAGAACGACAAGTTCAATCCCGGCAAAAGAACAACAATTGTTCTCGAAGGCACAATGGAAGACCTTGACAAAAATCTTGCAACTTATTCTTGGACAGTCACTCCGGCTTGCGGAACTTTCACAAGAATAATTCACGACATTGCCTTGACCGAAGGAAAAAGTAAAAGCACCGCTCATTGGACTTCTCCCGACTTCGATACCGTTGCAACCATTTCTTTTTCCGTAACAGATCTCGAAGGATTAACCTCATCAGGTAAACTGGCAATAACTGTGGGCACCGGCAAACCTAATAATAATCCGGTCGTAACAAGCATGGTTGCCGATTCGGGCGTGTTCAACGGCAGACAGCTTTATACATTCACAGCAAACGCATCAGATTTAGACGGCGATGTTTTGAAATATAGCTGGTCCGCTTCTGCAGGTGAATTCACTTCAGATAACGCCTCTACTACGAATACTATTTCATGGAGAGCACCCTCTGTCGAATCCGGTAATCAGCTCGCGACAATGACTGTGTCGGTCAGTGACGGAAAAGCAGCAACTGCTTATTCTCTGCAACTGACTATTCAACAAAATCCGCCGAATATCAAGCCAACTATCAATTCGTATAATATTACTGTGGCTTCAACAAATGATTTGCCTGCAGGCTACAAAGGCTATGCTAATGGCCTGGCTCCCGACGGCTATTATCACATTATCACTTATTCTAATGTTAATCTCACTGTAGACGCCGCTGATACCGAAAACGATACCATCTTTTATATTTGGAATGCTCCCGGTCAGCTTTCTGCTCAAAGTAAAAAGAGCTGCGGTTGGACCCTTCCTGCAGTTATTACAGATACATTTGCAACTGTAACGGTAACTGTATATGACTCTTATTCAATTGCAAATCCGATATATGCCACAATGTCCGTTAAAATTCACGCGGATGCATCTCGTGTCGGTTCTCCTGTAATAACCTTTGCAACTCACGAAGCGAAAATATCCGCAACCGGCGAAATAACTGTTTATGGTGCAGTTACCGACATGAACAGCAATCCAAACAGTATCTCAGGCTACGTTTGGCATAGATCTGAAGATGGCGGTTCAACCTACGAATATGTGTATTCGGGTGGCGCGACTTTGGTCGACGGTTCTTACACCAATATAGCTTCGATGACCTTTGCCAACCTTAATCCGGGAACACACAGAGTTAGTTTGACTGTCACAGACGCAAACGGTTTAATTGCCAGCAATACGACAGATTTTGACGTGAACTATGCGCCAGCTGTCGCGTTGACGGCAACAACCGTAACTTCGCCAAATGTTGTTAATCCCGGTGAAAATATTACATTTACCGCTACCGTAACAGATGCGGATGACACAAACTTCACTTACTATTGGCAATTCAAAGAAAATCCAATCGTTTCAGAAACCGGAACCAGTCCAAAATCAAGGACTGTAACTCCGGCATTGTTAGAGTTGCCCTTCGGAAACAGCAATGTTTCAGTAGCTGTAATGGATGATTTCGGAGAAGTTTCGGCCACCGAAACTGCAACTGTCTACTATAATAATCAACCCGTGATTAACGCCATCGAGATGACACCTCCGCTTCCCAATGAAGGCAGAAGCGCTTACTTGCTTTCTGAAACAACGGCTTTTTCTGTAAATACCTCTGATGTTGAAGACAAAGACAATACAATTGGCAAAACAAAAGGAAGCGTTGAATGGGCGTATTCAAAGAATAGTGCCGCATATGTAACCTTTGGAGGAAACACATGGCAGGAGTCTCTTGCCTTTAACGCTCCCGGCGCCGGCAATTACAAAATTCGTGCAAGAATTACAGACAGCCAAAATGGTACCGCCGAACTTATCACCGATACCTTTGTTGTAGCTCCCGCACAGACCTTAACCATAACTCCGACGCCTTCAGTGCCCGCAGATCCGACTGCCGCCGGTAATAAAAATCCTAAAGTGGTGACACTAGGCACTTCTTTTGACCTTGCTTCCGCTTATTCCGGCTCTGCCCTTAAAGACATTTTCTGGGAACAAAAGAAAGATGGAACAACAAGTTTCTCTTCTCTTACTGTAACAAGAGATTCTGAAACAGATTTGGACGCAACCTGTTCTTCGCTG
>MWDD01000112.1 GCA_002070375.1 bacterium ADurb.Bin157
ACCAGATTAGCCCAGGCTTTGGCAGAGTTTGGGCGAATTGAAAAAACTCTTCACGTATTGACTTACATCGACGATGAAACCAAGCGCAGAAACACATTATTACAGTTGAATCGTGGTGAAGCTAGACATAGTCTGGCTCGACTGGTGTTCTATGCGAAGCGCGGCGAATTACGACAACGTTACCGAGAAGGTCAGGAAGACCAGTTAAGCGCATTGGGTTTGGTTGTTAATGCAATTGTGCTCTGGAACACGATTTACATGAATGCTGCTCTTTCAAAACTTCGACAGGATGGTTATCCCGTTGTTGAGGATGAGGTTTCTCGATTGTCACCATTGATTTCAGAACACATCAATATCCTGGGACGCTATTCTTTTGCGGTGCCGGAGGCAATAAAGCGCGGAGAACTTCGACCATTAAGGGATCTTGAAGGTGACGAATAATCCTTAACCGAGTTTTCTGTTCCATTGCTCCCTAAACCCCAGGTTCAACACAACAAATAGACAAATTTGGAAACGTATAATTGAAAGCATCGATGACCGATTTGCCGTGCTAAAAAACATGTAGTTCTTAGCGGCAACCTACCTGCTTACTTAAGGCGGTTAGACCAAAGCAAATTAGAAATAGGAGGAGACTCTAAATTGACAGTTTTTAATATTAACGAAACAAGAGTTACTGAACATTCAAGGACGAAACACGAGTGGAATATTGGGCTGCATTTCTCATTCACAAACAGCGGACCCAAGATTGAAAATTCTTTTGTTTTCAATGTAGAGTCTGGCAGAGACTTAATACATCAGGCAATAAAACCAGCGAATGATCTTTTCCAATATCAGCAGTCATTAGAAAAGCAGACAGGTCAAAAGAAAATTACTTGTAGTTATACCGAGATCCCACAAGGCGAAATACCAGTATTGAGCGGTTATATAAGGCTCACCGGACACAATTACATTTTTAAGATTAAAGAAAAAATAACCATTACATTAATAATCAATGATCAATGCATAACCAAAACTGTGACGCTTGAACAGTTAGGTATAAACAACATGGATAGCGTAATTCAGCATTAAAAGTGCAATTGCTGGAATCACATCGGCGCAATCCTTAAAGGAGTTTCACATACCACGAGCCTATAGCTCAAAAGACTTTTTAGAGGCCATTTCGAGGCGAGTAGCAAAGTTTTGTTCAGCGCTTGCTGGGAGCCACCCAAAAGCTTGAATTAGAGAAGATCTCACCCAAAAACAATCTTTTTTGCATTGGTTGCCTATTTGCGGATATTTGCAATAGCCTCACTGGCGCCGGAAAGATCAAATTTAAAATACACCTTGCCATTGCCATACCAGTCTAATTCAAGCAAAACTTCTTTAGAGCTCATGATTTTCTTGATTGCACTTTTGCTGTCTGAAAAATGCAAAAATTTATCGCCCCATTTTTGGACAAGTTTGACATCTTCAATTTTATCATCCCACTTAATTCTGGTTTTAATGATATTTGCATTCGGCTGTAATTCAATATTAAGCAAGTTTGGCTGTTCAGTAAAACCAAAAGCAGCAAATTCGTTAGCATCATTCTTACCAACAAAGACGCTGCCAGTAATGTTTTGATAGGGAAAGCTCATCGTGACACTTGGCGAGGTGTCTTTTGAAAAAGCGATTTTGACAACTTTACCAGTCATTTCATCTTTATTTTCTTGATTAGACCACTCAGCAGACAAAAAGCAGGTAATTAAGCAAAAAAACAGGCAAACTAACACTAATTCTGCAGACAAATTTTTCTTTCTCATAAACACCATCTCATTTCATTAATTTGTTGGAAACATTAGTAACAGACTATCCGAGAAGCAAAATTAAGAACCATTACTTAAACTTTTGCATAAGCTCTTCAGCATACATTATAACTGCTTGCCGAATGAGAGCATGTACACCCCATTGCTTTTGAGTTTCATTAAACCAGGCAATAACTTGTTGCAGATCAGTATCTTTATAAAATTTTCGCTGATCAAGTTCGGCAAAATCATTGAGCGTTAATTCTTCTTGAATATGCCACTTTTGTAATTGGTAATCAGTGCCGTGAAAACTAATAGTATGTGTCGAAGAATCAAGATGATTGCTGACTAAATGAATTTGGAGGTTTCTAAGTTGTTTCATGATATGTAAAAGCGGATTTTGTGAGGCAGTTATCAGACGATGCTTTATTCCACCAAGTTCTTTTTTACTTGTTTCTTCCATAGAAACAAACTCTGTTAATGCTGCTCTAAAGTAGCCTTCACGGAGGATCTGTGTTGTGTTTTTTGAAATCTGCAAAGCAAAATAAACCGCGCATCTCGCACGATTATACGTGTTTTCAAAGTCAGAAAAAGCGTCACAAATATGATCGGGAATGCTGAATATAAGCGAAATGCCTTCTATGACTGGCAATAAAGAAAAGTCTAATGAATTCTTCCTAAATGATTTTCTTTTTTTACACATTTTTTGTTTTCACTATTTTTGATTTTGTAGTGTGACAGGCATCATTGATGTTCGGTTATCACGACAGCTAAGCGTTCTAGATACTTGGTGAGAAAAAGTAGATGGGAACCAGGGACAAAAGATTTTTGTCTTCATCGGTTAATTTGGGGTAGAACTCCTGCCATAGTGTGATAAATCGGTCCAGGTCAACCAGCTCTACATGAACATGAGAGCTTCTCGCAGTAGTTTTCGAATCTGGAGTGAAACCGCCGGTAGAGACAAACATTCCGACGTCACCATCTTTCTGCAGCAATCCCATCAGTTCACGGATTTCCTTAACAGCAGCGGAACTCTCCCGATGTTTGATCTGAACTTTAATTCTTGGTGTAACTGTGCCCAATGGATCGCGGTAAGCGATTACGTCAACACCGCCGTCTTTGCCTTGGGGCGCGACAAACGGAGTGTAATAGCCCATTCCTCGCAGTAGCGCAGCTACCAGGTCTTGAAATTCATAGGGATTTTTAAGAGAAATCTGCTTTTTCAGGCCTTCAATGGCTAATTGCTCGATCTCATGAATGGTTGCTTCCTGTTCCTGGGAGCCTTCTATTGCAACATCAGCGTCATCAGCCACTTCATTAACCTGATTTTCAGCTTTCCAGCGGCGATATGCCTGATTAGAGGTTTCCAGCAGCTTAACCGGGCCAAGCTCTAACGCTTTTTCACCCTCAGGAGTCAGATACCAGATGCCTTTTTTCTTGACCAAAAAGCCAGCTTTCATGCAACCGATACTATAAAAGCCCAGAACAACCCGCCACTTAACTGAGCCTGACTTTTCGTAAACCTGTTTGGCCGAAGCGTCAAGCGGAACCTGTTTTTCAATCTCCTCCATTACTTCACGGCCCGGAGCCTGGCCGCCCTTTTGTTTGAGAATTTGAAGAGCCGCAAAAACGACTTTGGTAGCGAGTTCTTTTGTTGTGGGGCTGGCTTGCGGTTCAGTCATAAAGGCGAGACCTCTCTGTGTTCTGGTTATTTCGGCCATAATAGCACAAAAATTCAATAAGTTAAAAAGAACAGATATGGACAAAATCAGCTATTTAGCACCTTTGTCGGCCTTGCTAACGTACTGCTGATAAAGCTCAAAAAGAAAGGCGACGCGGTCGGCTTCGGTTTTGAAGGTGGTTTTGCCGTAAGCGGCATCAACCGCTCGGTCAAGGTTTTGGTGAGCTTTTGCCAGTTCCGGCGGCATGCTTCTTGGATCGTAGAGGTCAGCCAAAGAGCTTTCCGGGTATTTGGCGCGAGCGTCTAAGACTTGTTGGGCAAATGATTCAACAGCTTGCTGTTGTTTCTTGCTCGGATTCAAAGGCCAGGGAAAGGTGTTATAGGTGAGCTTTGCAGAATACTGATAGCGGCTTTCAAGCCGACCAGAAGTCACTTTCATCCAAGACATGTGCATAGTGCTTGTAACAACCCCGAATTCATAAAGACCAGCGCCGGGAATGGTTTGCAATTTATTGCCAGAAATATGAGTGCAAGGTAAATACCCTGTTGGTATGTAGGCTCTATTTTCAGAAGACACCTGCGGTAACGCGAGATAATTCCCTTGTTTGCACTGACGAATTGCCTGAAATAACATTGGTGTTGCAGCATCTTTACGAGTAGCTGCGTCATTGCTAGCGCTTCGCATTGCTTTAACAGCTTCAACTCTCTTCATTACGTGGGGTAATTCCCTCAGCTTATTTGGCGGACAATCTACAAGCCATAAGCAGAACCGTGGAATATTGTTTATAAACTCGTCACCCATTGAAAACGGTCTTATAAAGTTAACAGCCGAAGGCTCGGTTTTTAATAATTCGTCTTTTTCAAGCTCCGACAATAGCAAGTTACCACCATCAGCAGGCTTGTTACCATTAACCATTACCGGAACACCACATAACGGTTTTGAGCGTGCCACAACAATAGCGTTTGGAGCGTCAAGCAAGTAGGGGTTGATGTTTTTCGCGGCAATACTATGGGGTTCGCCTTTGATGTCATCATAAACAAAAAGAGTTTTAGCAGCCGTATTCTGAAGGCCAAAACCAATGATTACGACATGAACAGCGGCTTTTCCCCTGGCTTCGCTGCTCCAACTGAAAGTGCGATGCGCAAAATAAATTATCAGACCGGCCTTTAAAAGCGGTGGCCAAAGAATTGAAACCTGTTCCCCCTGAGTAATGCTATTGGTAGAGACAAAAGCCACACGAATGGCCTTGTTTTTCTGCATATAATCGGTTGCGCGATAGTACCAGGCTGTTACAAAATCTAGGCTTTTGTATAGTTTTAAAGGTTCTATGTTGGTTGCTGAAGTAAAAGTCTTCTGCATGTCATTGTCTTGCTGCTCTGTTCGAAAGTTTTTGCCGATAAATGGCGGGTTTCCCATGATATAGCTCAGCTCTTTTATCGGAACAACATCATTCCAGTCTATCTGCAGGGCGTTGGCACATATTATTGTGCCGCCAGCACGTAATGGTATGCGAGCGAAATACAGGCCGAACTCTTCAGAAACCTGCATGTTCATCTGGTGGTCGACCAGCCATAGCGCAACCTGGGCGATCTGGGCCGGGAATTCTTCTATTTCTATGCCGTAGAACTGATCAACGTCGAGTTTAATGAGAGCTTGAACATCGAGAATCTGCTGGCGCTTGTCATGTAAAGACCTGATTACTTCAAGTTCCAGCAAGCGCAATTCGCGATAAGCGATTACCAGGAAGTTTCCGCAGCCGCAGGCCGGATCGAGAAACTTCAAAGAGCGCAGTTTCTGGTGAAACTCGGTCAGTTTGTTCCTGTTGGATTTAACTTTGTTGAATTCTTCCCAGAGTTCATCGAGAAACAAAGGCTTGATCAGCTTGAGAATGTTCTTTTCGCTGGTATAGTGGGCGCCAAGATTGCGGCGGGCGGTTTTGTCCATAATCGATTGAAACAATGAGCCGAAGATCGCTGGCGAAATGCGGCTCCAGTCGAGAGCGCAGCAGTCAAGCAACGTCTGGCGCATTTTCCGGTCAAAACTGGCGGTTGGAAGCAGTTCTTCGAACAGCTTCCCGTTAACATAGGGAAACGCGGCCAACTGCTCATCAAGATTTTTAAGGCGCCTGTTTTCCTGTGTGTTCAATATCTGAAACAGAGTGCTCAAGTGGTGAGCCAGATCAGAACCGTCTTCGCAAGTTCGTTCTTCGATGTAATCCTGAAAAATGCGGCGCTCAAAGATGCCGGTGTCTTCAGCAAACAGACAAAACAACAGGCGCACCAGGTAAAGTTCGAGCTGGTGACCATCGTAACCGATTTCCTTCAGTTGATCGTGAAGCCGGCCCATGTTTTCGGCGGCTTTGATATTGACCGGATCTTCCTCGCGGGTTTTATGTTTCTGGTAGCCGGCGACAAAGCCGAACAGATGAACGTTTTTGTGAAGTTCCTTCAGATCAAACTCATGCTGCTCTTTTTCTTCAAGGTCGTAGAGCCTGAAGCGGGCAAAGTCCGATACCAGAATATACTTCGGCAGGTCGCGTTCCTCGATGCCGGGGAAGTAATCAAGTGCCTGGGTATAAGCCCGATCGAGATTTTTGCCGCGTGATTTATGCTCGACCAGGAGAATGCCTTTCCAGAAAAGGTCGATGAAACCTTGCTTTGCACCAAGCTTTTTGACCGGCTCTTCAAATGAAGCAACACGCTTGCGCGTAATACCAAAGACGTTAAAAAAGCCATCCCAGAAGGATTTTGCTTCTGCATCTTCGGAAGTTTCGTTTTCCCATGCTTTCGAAAAGGCTATTGCTCGGCTTTTGATCTCGTTCCAGCTTAATGGCATAATTGTTTCTTTCGAGTGTTGTAGAAATTAGCGGTGTGGCTAGTTAAGTCGAATTGTGACAGTCTTGATCAGGCCACCTTTAACAGTGTCAAAATACTACAAGAAAAAGAAGGGGAATAACGCTTTGAATCCTCATTTCAGCTCCTGAACACGATTTTTTATACTGGCCAAGTCTGGCCAGAGTTTGTTTTCATAGATTAAAACAAACTGATGGATATAACAACCTTTTGTCTTTTTTTTGCCTGCTGGGAGCCCCCGGAGTGGAGCGCAGCGAAACGGTGGGGGCGGCGGGCAGGAAGCGCCGGGGAGCCACCGTTCATCTGGATCGAGGAAGAAACAAAGCCTGCGTTCAATGTCCACGGGTCACAGCGTGACCCGTGAGCATTGCCGCGACCTGCGGAAAGCCCGAAGGGCTTTCCGGGAGGCGGGCGGGTGCGAGGCGGCGAAGCTGCCGAAGCCCTGACCGGCTCGACAGGACGCGTGAGCAGGCTTTGGGGATTCGGTAGGGCGTGCGCCGCGCAAGCGGCGCCGGGGTTGAGTTTTCGCGCCCACCAGTTTGCATAATGCTTCATTATGTAAAGCCGGCCCTGCCGGG
>MWDD01000113.1 GCA_002070375.1 bacterium ADurb.Bin157
CTCTGACCCCAGATTTCAGCAGTTAAAAACTTACATAGAAAACAACGAGGGCTTGCGCCGAACCGTCGGCATGCAAATTGAAGCCCGAAACTATAAAATAAATCAATTGCAAAAATCGGTAAGCGAGGGAACAAAAGACCCGGCTTTTGCTCAGTGGCTTGTAAACGACTTAAAAAAACCTGTTTATCTCGAAATTGACGAATCAGGTTATATCTGCCATGATTCTTCGGGCTTTGTTTTGGCTGAGCGTGACGCTTCGGGGCAAATCAGCTATCGCGATAACTCTAATGTTAATCGCATTGTTGTGGCAGGCAACAGCGAAGTTTTCACAGGCGGCATGAAAGATCCTTCGGGGGCCTCTGTCATTTCTCACGAAATCGGCCACATGATAATGGATCAACTTTACGAATCGCCCAACTACCCTGCAACATCTTACCGGGGCGCTCATTCAAAAAATACCGTTTCAGACGGTGGATTCGCCATCTCTGAAGGATGGGCAGAGGCAATCGAGGCCCTATCAACCAAAGAATTTCGTGCAAATAATGACGTGAGTTCTTCCTGGCGACTTGAAACACAAAATAATATTGAGCAGAACCGTTATATATTTAAAAATCAGGGCGTAACGGGCGCGGTTAACGACGGCATCTTAAAGTCTGCATCGGAAATGCTTTCTACAGAAGGCGTTAATGCATCTTTGTTTTACGATTTGTTAGATTCGTCAGATATTCAATACCCCTTCTCTAAGGTTTGCCAAGTGTTCGAAACGGCCAAACCACAGAGTTATGCGGAATTTGTAAACGATTTTATCGAGATGTTCCCCGAAGATCGAAGTGCAATGATCGATCAGTTTTTGACCAATACAAAATATGCAACCGTCGATTCGAGCGCGCAATATCGATATAAAGAACTTCACGATGCGCAGATGGCTTATTTGAGCGAATCTGACCCTGCTGCCAAGTCGCAGTTAAAGGCGGCGTATGAGTCGAAGCTCAGAGATTACGAAGCTTTGAACGAAACTCTCTATAAACAGGCCGTAGTTGAAGGAAAAATCGATGGCGTGCTTGATGGCAGCAACACCGATGGCTACCGCTCTGTCAGATTAAGCGAAACTATTCTTAAAAGCCAAAAGGCGCTTGGGCAGGGCGTAAGACAGGCAGCCGACTCAATTAAACAATCATTTAGTGTTAAAAATATGGCTATAACAGCCGGAACATCTATTGCCATAAACTTGGCAAGTCAGCTGATGAACGGCGAAAAGCCCAGCTTTAAAACCGCTTCAAAAGCTGTTTTCTCTATGCAGTTTTTGGGCAACTTCGTAGGCTCTTCTTTGGGTTCTGCAGCCGGTCAGGTTGTGGTGCCTTTGATTCAGGCTTTTGCCCCCGCAGTGGTAGGCAGCATTGCCGGTGCTCTGATACCGAGCATGACGGCACTTATTGGCGGTAATATCGGCGGCAGCTTAGGCTCAGGAATGACATTTAAAGAATCATTAAAAGCAATAGACTGGGTTGCCGTTTCGGGGCAGTCTATCGGCAGTGTGTTAGGTTCGATGCTTGGCTCACTGATACCTATTCCTGTGGTTGGCTCTATGCTGGGCGGCATACTGGGCGGAATAATCGGCGAGAAGGTGTTTACAAAGGTTGCTTCGTGGTTTGGGCGCGGTAAGAAAGCTAAACAGGCAGAACCAAATGTTTATATGCCAACGGGTAAGAACAGCTCTTCTTCGGTCTTAGTTTCGAGCAGCGTAACTTCTTCGCAAGGTTCACCAAGCTTGTTGATACCTAAAGATGTTGAGCTGGCAGCTCAACATGTTGCCGGAAACGATCTGAAAAACTATAAAGAAGCTTATGAATCGGCGTATAAAGCTTATGTGAAAGCCGTTAATTCGGGCGATCAAGACAAAGCACGCAAAAAATTAGAAAAATTTCAGGCTGCTAAAGCTGATTATGAAGCGGTTATAACCGCAATCGGTCAATAATTTCTTTGCTGCTTAAGGCTCTATAGACTGCTCTTTAGGTTTGAGCACAACTATGTTTTGTCCCTCGAAAACGGGAATCTCAATGGGCTGCACCATATAAGCGGAATATTCTGTGCCTATATCTGATAAATCTTTAAATGATGAGGGCAAAACACATATTTTATCCGTTTGCATGCCCTTTATGTTGCCTATCGGAATCAATTTGCCTGATTCCCCGAATGATTCAAGTTTGTTTCTAAAACACCATAATCCATTGTTTGCACAAGGGTCATCGACAGTCAGGGCCAAATTAAAGTCGAAAAGCAAATTGCTGAATGATTTGTCTAAGCAGATTAGCATGTGCTCAATGCCTGCTATTCCGGGGTCTCTTTTTTTAACCAGTTCTTTTAGGAAAAACTGCTGCAAAATATCGCTGTCTCCGCCGTATTTTTCGACAAGATAAGCCACGAACATAAACGAACCACCGTACTGCTTGTATAGATCGGGTTCTTTGAACCAGGCGGTTTCAGAGTTATTTACTATGTCTATGTTTGGTTCATTAAGATATTTTTCAAGATGCGGTGCGGGAGGAATTTTTTTGGTGTCGTCACCGACACAGCCCGAGTAAATATATTCTGCGAACATTGAATAGCCTTCGTCGAGCCATCTTTCTTGTTCCGGCATGTTTAAGGCTTTTCTTAAAGTATAATTTGTTAAATGCTGAAATTCATGCACCAATGTTCTGTAAAAAGCGTTTGTTTTAAGATTTGTATTATCTGATTCATTGCCGGTTAAATTCATGAACAACACCGGTTTTCTGTTTCCTGTTTTTGTTTCTAAATCGCGATGGTCAAAGTATCCGGCCACGTAGCCTTCAGAAAATTGCCCTTTGATTGTTGTAAGAAAAATGTAAATGTCGTTGTCGGGCAGATTTAATTCAGTTGGAATTTGAGGAGTTCCGAACCATTTTGCGACCAGCGGGTAAATAATTTCGTCAAAATTCTTAGAAACTTCTGATGCATATGTTAGCGGGGCTTTTTTAAGTTTATCTATTGCTTCTTGTTCAACGAATATTTTACAGAATTGCCCCTGTTTAAGAAATAGCCCTTCTTTATATTCGTAGTTTTTGTTTTCGAAGTTAAAAACTTGAAAACCGACTTTTGATATCAGCGGCTTAAGTTCAGATAAAATTGCGGATGCTCTTAAAAAATTTGCTGCTTTTGTGTTTGAATTGATTTTAATTGATTTTTCGGCGGTTTGTCTGAGTCTGAACGTGCCGTCTGCAGTCGTTTGCGCGTAGTTAATTTGGGCTATATTAAAAAATATGCAGATTAAAAGAAGTTTAAAGCTTAAATTTTTCATTTTATTTGAATTACAGTAAGTGTTATATCGTCGGTTGCGCATTCACCTGAGTTGTTAACTGATTTTGCCAACTCTTTGATAATATTTGCAGGACTGTCATTGTTTTTAGATTTAAAATATTCTTTTAAAAACTTGTATCCGTCTTCGCATTTGTATAATGCTTCAAAATAGTCTAACAGACCATCAGAATAAAAATATAATCTGTCGCCCGTTTCGATTTTAACTGTTTTTGCTGTGTATTGACTTTCTTTGAAGATTCCTAAAAGAGTGCCTGTAGATGGAAGTTCGCTGAAAGAATCTGTTTTTGCGGAATAATGCAAAGGAAAATCATGCCCTGCGTTGGCATAAGTAAATTCCATTGTTGAAATATTCAATACTCCCCATAATGCAGTTGAATTAAAATGTGAGCCCGCACCCAAAAATTCTTTTAAAGAAACGTTTACTTCTGACATCAATTCTGCGGGGTCTTTGGTTAAAGATGATTTCTCTTTAAAAAGACAAAATACTACTGCCATAATAAGCGCTGCGGGTACACCTTTTCCGCAGACATCTCCAATGAGCAGGCCTAAACGTTTTTTGTTTTCTGAGCCTAAAAACCTTATAAAATCTCCGCCTATGAATCGTGCCGGATGGAAATACGCCGCAACTTCAAGATTATCTACATCGGGAATTTCTCTTGGCATTGCTCCGTCCTGGACGATGCGTGCCATTTCAAGTTCCTTTTTTATCTGAAGTTCATAATTAGTCATAATTAAATGCTACTGTTAACAATAATCTCGTTTTCTGCGTCGTATTGAGCTTGTTCATCTGTATAATTCAGGTCGAGTGAGGGCAAGGTTTCATTTCCCGGCATTTGCAAAAAACTTTTTCTTATGTATATAAGAAAGCTGAACAGAGCAATAAAATAGCAGTTTGCAAAACTTACAATATGATCAAACATACCTAAAACTCCTTTTTTGGGTTTTGTTTTGATTTAAAACACTAACGCTGTATCGGCAGATTGTTATTTTATTGTGATATATTTATAAGTTTTTTCTATGGTTTGCGAATATTGAAGGCTCATCCCAGATCGCAAGATTTTGTGAAGCTTTTTCCAAAAAAATAAGTTCAGTAAATGGCTTGTTTGAGTTGTTTTTGCACTTAGGCATGAACGGCATTGCACACAGCATCGTTACCGGTAGAACCTTAGGAATTTTGGAATTGTTTTGAAAAATTTTATCTGCTCCTGAAAGGGCCATAAAGAGGGTTTCTTTAAAATGTATTTTTTTTAATGTTTTTGTCAGTTCGGTGCTTAATGATTCGTTTTCATCTTGTGAAATAACTAATATAATTTTTTCTTTATTTTCTATAAGAGATTTAATAATTTTATAATCTTCTTCAAATGAGCCTGAGAGTTGAATCGGGTTTAGGCCGCCCGATAAAGCCATGTCATACCATTTTGTATCGGAATTAAGGTCTGCGATTACGAATCTGAGGGGTTTTTTAAAAATTGTCAGCGGTAACAGCCAGGTCGGCAGGCCAAAGTTTTTAATAATAAATATTTGTGCCCCTCTCTTTAAGTCTGTTTCGCCAAAATGCCTAAAACATGGTATAAAAAGGCTCACAAGATATCTGGCTAAACAGCGAAAAACAAACCAGGCAAATTTGCCCGGTTTGTTTGTAAGGTAATTATTCATCTTTGTTAAAAGAGGGTATTCTTTCGTAGATTCTGTTTAAATCGTATCTTTGCATTAATTCTTTCATTATAAAAGCTTTAAGCAGGTCATCGCGCTCAAACGAAACGACGGGCTTTGCCGCCGCTGATTCTGCATCGACTTTATTTTGAATATCTTTCAAAATTTCGGATGCTTTGGCAATTTGTTCTTGCCTTGCCGTTTCGCTTGATTTATGTTTGTTGGAGAGCCTCTTTTTAAATGGCTCCGGGTCATAGGTCTTTGTGGCATTTTGTGTAGAAGTGTCGATTGCAACACTTTTTAACCCGGAAGTTTTTCGGGGTTTTATGCTCATGTCGATTTCGCCGAAGTCTATGTCTAATTCTTCTAGATTTTTAGGTTTCTTTTTGATGTTAGAAATTAGCGAAAGAATCAGAAACAATACCATTAGGACGATTTCTTCCATTATATTAACCTGACTTCCTGCTTTTTATTGCTTTCCGTTCTTGTCGTTCTTTGTGTTTGGATCTGCCATGTTTGAGAAAGAACGTCTCATTTCTGTGTCGGAGCTGATGTTTTTAAGAGTGTAATAGTCGAGTATGCCCATGTTGCCGTCTTTGAGGGCATCAGAGATTGCTTGTGGTATAGCGGCTTCGGCTTCAACCAGTTTAGCTTTCATTTCTTGTTCATAGGCTTTCATTTCTTGTTCTCTGGCTTCTGCCATTGCACGTCTTTCGGCAGCTTTTGCCTGGGCGATTTTCATGTCTGCCTCAGATTGGTCTATTTGGAGTTTTGCGCCGATGTTTTCGCCTATATCTACGTCAGCTATGTCTATTGACAATATTTCAAAGGCGGTATTGGCGTCTAAGCCTTTGCTTTGTATGGTTTTTGAAATTTTGTCGGGGTTTTCTAATATTTCTTCGTGGCTGGCTGCAGAACCGATAGTTGTAACGATACCTTCGCCGACACGCGCTAATATTGTTTCTTCGGTTGCGCCGCCGACCAATTTGTTGATATCGACTTTAACGGTGATTCTTGCTATTGCTTTAACTTGGATTCCGTTTTTGGCCATTGCGGCTACTAACGGAGTTTGAATAACTTTAGGTTTTACGCAGAGTTTTACTGCATCGTAAACATCGCGCCCGGCTAAGTCTATTGCTGTGGCCTGTTTGTAAGATAAGTTGATTCCTGCTTTTTGCGCGGCAATTAAAGCAGATACAACTTTAAACACGTTGCCCTTTGCTAAATAGTGTGATTCGAGGTCAGAGAGCCCTACGTTTATTCCGGCTTTTTTTGCCATGATTGCGGGGTCAATGATTTCTCTTGGAGAAACTCGTCTTAAACGCATTCCGATCAGGTCGCCCAGCCCAACGCTGACGCCTGAAGCAATCGCGCTGACCCAGAGACCGAGAGGGACATAATAAGAGATAACGAAAAATAGTATAATAACGCCAAAAGCAATTAAGGGAACAAAAGATTCCACAAATACAACCTCCATCCACTGATTTTCACATTCTAATATGGATTAAAACGAGGCTAAAAGTCAAGCAAAACCGAGAGTTCTTCTAATATTTTACTTTCGACATTTGAGGGTCTTGAATTAGCCATTGCAATACCCATTTTTTTTAGTTTTTCTTTGTCTTGCAGTTCTGTCAGCAGTTTTGAGATGGTTTCTAAGCTGAGTTCGTCGTCGCGTAACATTTTTGCGGCGTTCAGTTTTTCGAGCACCTTAGCGTTTTTTTCTTGGTGGTTGTCGGTTGCGTGAGGGTAAGGTACCAGTATTGCCGGCTTTTTGCATACTGCTATTTCTGCCAAAATAGTTGCGCCCGCTCTTGAGATTAAAAGGTCTGAGGCATCGAAAATTTCTTTCATTTCGTGGTGATA
>MWDD01000114.1 GCA_002070375.1 bacterium ADurb.Bin157
GCCGGGTTTGCCGATCATTTAAAGTGCACTGTTCTCAGAGTCTTTGAAGACGAACAGGCAATGCTTGATATTGAAAAATAACCTCGCCAAAATGTTTGTTTTGGCGAGGTTATTTGCTTTTTGTTTTATTTTCTGTTAAATGTTCCGTGCGAGAAGCTTCCGTAATTTACTATCATATAAGCAGAGCCGTCGTTTTTGACGTAATAACTGCCGCCTGATCTTTCTTCTCCATCGGGAGAAACCACGTCAACCTGTATGCTTCTGCCGGCGGGAATGTTTGTGAATGTTACTTTGCCATTGATGTCAGTAACTTGGCTGTCTGACCAGGAAGCGTTGTTAAAGCTCCCTGCCCAACCGGGATTTTCTGCTTCCCAGTCTCCGGTGTTTGCAAACGATGCTTTTATGGTAACTTTGCAGCCGGGCATTCTTGGGGTTGCTTTTGTCAGATCGGGTGCTGCTTCCCAGTTCTCGTGGTTATAGGTTTGTGTGTAGCTTGCCACGTAGACTTCCAAGGTTTGTACTTCATTGTCAAGGGGTCTGTCGAGGTTATACCAAGAAAAGTGTGAGACTTGCGCCACATATGCTTTTAATGTGCTGTCCCAGGTTGCGTTTCCTTCTTGTTTCCATTTTTGTTCTGTTTCGTTAAAATACCAAAGGGGCATTGTGGGAGGCGGAGCTACTACAGCTGTATCGGCGTCGCAGTAAATTGTTACTGTGGCAACTTTGCCTTCGGGGATAGATGCGCCGTTAAGATTTACGTTAATATAGCCGTATGTTTCAAAGGGAACTTCATCGGTTTGGCCTGTGGGGACACCCATAAACACGCCGGGAAAGGCGACGACATCTTTGTTGTCGGCCGGTTGGTTATGAAAAACTTCAACTGTTTGCGAGGCTGTTGCATCGACAAGAGCAGGAAAATCTATAGTAACTCGATTTTTGCTTCCTTCTTTAAATTCGACGTTGGGTCGAGCTACGGTTAGGTCTATCGTTTTGGCCATAATGTTTCCGCTTGTTAAAACCAGCGATACTGTTGCTACGGTAGTGTATCCTGTTGCAACGGGCTCGTATTTCATTGTTGCCAAATACCCGGTTTTAGAGACTTTTATGAAAGCTTTACCGGCAGCTACGTTTTCTCTTAGGTGTGTTGAGGTGCTTTCGGTTTTTGTCTCGTCGTTAA
Organism: bacterium ADurb.Bin157; assembly: GCA_002070375.1. GTDB lineage: Bacteria > Muiribacteriota > Ozemobacteria > Ozemobacterales > Ozemobacteraceae > MWDD01. Next base: position 1,178 of record MWDD01000114.1, read on the forward strand.
TTTTGATTGTCGCGCCTGAAACCGGAGCATTATTATCGTCGACAATGTTTAATTTAAGACTGCCCACGGTCGGAGAACTTGATCCGCCACCTCCTCCGCCGCCACCTCCTCCGCCGCAACCTTGAAGAAACCCTAGCAATTCTGTTGCCATCTCTCCGCCGCCACCTCCTCCGCCGCAACCAACGAGAAGAGCAAAAGCAGCCAAAGACAAAAAGAGAGCAAAAACATTTTTTTTCATAGATATCTCCTTTAAATTAATAACACACACTGCGTATTATATCGCAAAGGTCTCTTTAAAATCAACTGTTTTAGACTAATTTATTAAACCCCAATATTTAATTATTGTGAATTCTTCTGAGATCAAAACCCGTTTTTTGGTGAAGTATGCAAACATATAAATCAGCCACCGTAAATCGGTTTTACTGTTTAATAATTGAGGTTTACCGTTTATCTCTATTGACAGTGAACCTTTAAGGCATTAGAATGAGTCGATTATTCGGAGGTTGAAGTGGCAAAACCGGGCAAACACAACGCAAACAATTTGAGTGAGTATTTAAATGAAATGGCTCTCGATGAAGAGACAATTCTTTCTAATTTGGCTTTTGAACCAGTTATAATAGGACGGCAGTTATTAGAAAACCATTTCGGCGTAAATGATTTTCATGGGGTTGAGGCAAACAGAATTCTTTTGGCCGCTATGTTAAGGCTGATTGAAGAAGAAACTCTTAATCTTGCTAATTTGATGTATATCTTAGACGATAAAGAGATAAACGAGAAAAAGAGTAAATTAGACAAAGTCGGCGGAGAAGATCGGATTTCAGGGTTATTTTTGAACCCGTTTTTAAAGCCGGGTGTAAAAATGTTTGACGACATTGAGCCTGTGATTAAAAGAATCAGAGACCGCAATGTTCGTATGACCGCTCATAAGGCTATGGTTCAATATGCCGAGAGAATAATGGTCGATGATAAAGATTCGTTTGAAACTTTAGGTAATTGTATTCAGTCTTTGCGTTCGATTTTCCTTGAGGGCAGTACCGGATATATGAAAACACTTGAATCTCACATTGATGAGATGCAGGAAATGGTTAATTTAAGGCGGATCAAACGACAGAGTTACCTCGGGTTAGAAACGAATTTCCCTATATTAATGGAAAAACTCAACGGTTTTCAGAAAGAATTTTATTTAATAACCGGTGGGGTGGGCATGGGAAAATCGACTTTTGCCACTCAGTTAGCCTGGGATTTAACGGTTTTGAACCCTGAGCTTACGGTTTTATATTTCAGTTTAGACTTAAACCGCTTGGATGTTACGGCTAAGATTGTGTCGCAGGCGGCAGAGCTTCCGATTGACTATGTTAAAAACCCATATTCAGAAAGACCCGATCTTGAGGAACTTCGGCAGAAGGGCTTAAATGTTGTCGGTTCTAAAAGCGATCGCTTGATGATCATAGATGAGTCTACCGGGCGACTTTTTATAGATGACATAAAAAAGCACGTAAGGCGAACTCGGCTTGAACGAGGCGGAGAAGTAGCGGTTGTTATAGATCCCTTGTTTAAGATTTTACTTCGTAACCAGCACAATTTTGGGTTTAATGAAAAATGTAATATTATTGCTTCAGAATTAAAGAGTCTTGCGGCGGTTGAGGGAGTCAGCGTCATTGCTACGGCGGGGCTTCCGAAAGCTATCAGCAATCGTCGACCTGTAAAAGAAGACTTAGAGGAAATCATGGGGTTATTATACGACCCTTACGCTATATTTTTTCTGTATTGCGATTATTTGAACAATTTTGATACTCCGTTTTTAGAATGGGAATGGGGAAAAGAAGACAGTTTCATGATTCCTATAACAGAGGCATTGATTGCGAAAAATAAGATGGGTTCGGTGAATTCAAGAATTTTTTACCGATATTTCGAGGCTTATTCGAAGTTTAAGGAATGCGCACCTCAAGAAGTAGAAAATTATACCGCTATGATTGACAACTTAGAAAAGTTCAAAGAAAACCAGAACAGCCAAAAAAATAAAAGTTGCACTCTTAAGCGACAGGAGGAATTTTGATGAAAGATGCGGCTTTTGAATTTTTTCAAAGGGGTATCGGTTTTCAGCAAAGGGGATTTTTTGATGTTGCTGTTCAGGAATACGACAAGGCTTTAAAGATAGAGCCCGACAACATAGATATTTTGTTGAACTGCGGGGCGGCTTGTTTACAGCGCGGCTGGGTAGATCGTGCCATTGAGTTGCTTGTTCGTGTATTGGAAAAGGATACGGATAACACTTTAGCGCTTTATAATTTAGGCAAAGCTTTTTTGTATTCTGAGGACTATGAAGACGCGTTAGAAGTTTTTGTTCGGCTTCACAAGCTTTCTCCCGACGATAAAGATGTCAAAAGACTGATAGCTTCATCATTACGGCAAATTGGTAAGTATCGGGAAGCGGTTGAGATAAATTTAGGTTTGGTTGAGTATATATCCGGTGACATTAACGCTTTATTAGAGCTGGCAGGCGACTTAAAGATGTTAGAGCGTTTTGACGAGGCGTTGTCGGTTTATAAAAAAGCTTGTGATGTTGCCTGTGATTCTGTTGATCCTTTTATCGGGGTTTATTCATGTTACATCAGGCTCGGAAACGTTGAAAAGGCTATGGCTGCTTTAAAGCGGGCTATTCTGATAGAACCTTGTAATCAAAAGCTTGTAATAATGCTTGTTGACTTAAATTTAAACGAGGGTAAAATTCAAGAGGCTGCGGATACGATAACAAAGGCTATGGAGACTATTCCTAATGCCGATTTGTTATGGGAGAAATACAATGAGATGGTGCGTCGGCTTCCGGTGTTAAAAAAGAAAACTACTGTGGCCAATTATGTTGATACGCACAGCAAGCACGAAACAGAAGTTTACGATGTTTTAGATGCTTTGTATGACGGGCGCATTGCTTTGGATTTTGCTTTAAAAGAGTTTGAGGCTTTAAGAAGCCGCGAGCCCGGTGATTTATTGATTGCGGATGAGCTTGCGAATATTTATTTTCAGTCTCGTCAATATGATAAGGCGGCAGAGATTTATTCCGATTTACTTATAAATTATCCTGAGAAGTATAAGCATCGCATTGATTTGGCAAAGTCTCTGACAATGAAGGGCGACATTGACGCGGCGCGCACGATACTTAAAGATTCGATACGAGATTTGGGGCACGCTCCCGAATTTGAATTGGCTTTGGTTGAGCTGGACTTGTTCGACAAAGATTTTGGCAAGGCTGCGGCGAGACTCGAAATGGTTTTGAAGGAATACCCCGATGAGGTTCACGCGTTGTTTTTATACGCCTATACGGCAATCAGGCTTAACGAGTTTGAGACCGCAGAAAAAGTTTTCGGCAAATTGTTTGCGGGCAATCATTTTGATGAAGAGCTTGCAGTTTGGTATTCTCGGCTTTGTATTTTGCGGGGCAATTATGATATAGCCTTCAAAATTTGGAATTCTTTCTCTGACGGCATGGAGAGCTTGGTAGAGATTATTTCGCGTGTTGAGCTGACTCTTGCTTCAGGTGACAGTCGCGGGATTATGAAATATCTGCAAAAGATCGGCGATTACCATCCCAGATTTATTGAAGACCACATGTTATTTGGTAAGGCGTTCTTTTTTGCGGGCGATTTTGTTTCGGCGCAGCGTGAGTTTGATTTGGTGATTCGGTTTGAGCCGAGCAATGCGGAGGCGTTGTCCATGTCTGCCATGAATTCATTGATAAGGAATAAACTCGCGAAGTTTTGGAATTATTGGCAATTGGCCGTGAGCAGCGATTCTTTGTATGCTGTTTTGCCTGTGTTGATTTTAAAAGACAGTTTTAACTTCACTCAAAAAGAGCGTTTAAAGGGGCATACTCAAAAAATATTAGAATTATCTAAGATGACAAAGGTTGATCATGATCGCCTTGTGCATTTAATGGAGGTTTTGTAAATCAGATGGAAAAGAGTAAAGTTAGAAAACAGGTTGATTCAAAGAGTTTGCCTGAGCTTAAAAGGGCGGTTAAGCGGCTGGAAAAGGTGTCGCAAAAAAGATTAAATGACGCTATATGCGATATTATCGATTTGGGCGGCTACTCTGTTGCCGTGTTACTTGAATCTTTAAAGGGGTTTTCTCCTGAACTTCAGTTGGCGATTGTGAAAAAAATTGAAGATTTTTTATATTTTCACCCAAGAAAGGGTGTAAAGCTGTTCGATAGAATTAAAAAAGTTATTCCCGATGTTGACGAATCTTGTCGCGGTCATCTTTTGGCGGCTTTGTCCGATATTTCAGAGACGATGGAAGGTGGGGAAGACGCCTTATCGGCCTTGGCAGACGAAGCTGCCGAGTTGCTGTCTTCGGGGGCTGATTTAATGAGAGCGAGTAAGGCAATAGATATTGCCGTTAAAGCCGGGAAGCGTGATATTATTCCTCTTATTATCGATTTAATGATAAAATCTGTTTCAGAAACGGATAACTATCAAAATTATCATTTTATTGAGACGTCTTTGTTGGCTTTAAAGAGATTGGGTGGCGAACCGTTACTCAGATTATTGATAAATCATGACTCGGAGTCGGCTTTAAGACAGATTCGTCTTGAGTGGCGCAATAAATACGATGCTCTTCTTGCGGATGTAATGAAGTCTCTTGCGGGTGCCGATTCGGATTTCGCGCAGGTTTTGCTTAAGATAATCGATTTATCGGAGTTTAATTTACCGTTCTCGGCTATGATAAGCGAGGGTTTGACTCACCCCGATAAGTGGGTTAGGCAGTCTGCAGCTTCTTCTATGCAGAAGGCCGGTGACAGTCTTGAGCCTGAGTCTTTATCTCGTTTGTTGAGTGATGATGCTTCGGAGGTTCGTTTAATGGCCGTGACTTCTCTGGGGGGCTTCGATGTGTCAAAGACGGGCGTGATTTTGGAAGATCTTGCGTTAAGGGCCTCAGAGAGCTTCGATGTTCGTTTAAATGCTTTATATGCTTTGTATTCTCAAAAGAACTTAGATTCGTTGGTTTCGGTTTATAAGCAATGCGACAATGACCGGGTATATGTAAATGCAATTGGCTTGGCTTCTTTGTTAATGCCTCATTCCGGGGGTGTGAGCACTTTAATTGATGTCTACGCCAAGATTAGAGAAGAAATGCTGCCTGAAGTTTTACATTACGTTATGGAGCTTTTTGAACCCGAAGATTTAAGTTTGCTCGCATCAGCTCATTCTGCTGTTTCGGGGGCTGCTCGAGAGCGTGTTATAGGCCTTATTAAGGTGTTTGCGGAAAAGAAATCCGGCGATCGTCTTAATCTGGCTTTGCAGAGGCTAGGTGACGCGGAAAGGTCTGCTTTGAAACTGCTTATTGGTGATAAGACTCGCACTAACGGATAAAGCTCGGGCTAACGGATAAAGCTCGGGCTAACGGATAAAGCTCGCACTAACGGATAAAGCTCGGGCTAACGGATAAAGCTCGGGCTGCCGACAGACTCACGTTGCCTATAAGCCTTGGTCAGCCGATATGACTCACGCTAACGGATGAAACACCTGTAAGAATTGATACAGGCCTAAAAAGATTGAATTTT
>MWDD01000115.1 GCA_002070375.1 bacterium ADurb.Bin157
GCTTTTGTTCGCCCTTCTCATGCGCCCGGCTCAGCTTTCGGTAGCGAATGTGTAGAAATCTCAACTATATGGTTTATTGTCAAACCATGTGTCGCGTCGGGTAATATTTAGAAGAGGTGGTTGCGGCGCCGGCTTTACAGCGGGGGTTTTTGCTGTTTCAGCGGCCATATTTGTTGGGCGGATTGTATCTGTTATCGATAGTTGGTGGTAGATTGGCGAAATATGATGCGTACATAAAAAAAAACCGTAGGCCGGTTGGGCTTAACGGTTCTTTTTTTGTTAAAATTTATGCTTCAGCTTGGGTTTTAACTACGCTTACACAATGTTTGCCTTTGTACCAATGGAACTTTACGCTACCTTCGTCGAGAGCGAACAAAGTGTCGTCTTTGCCGAGGCCTACGTTTTGTGCGGGGTGAATGCGAGTGCCGCGCTGTCTGACGATAATATTACCGGCTTTTACGATTTCGCCGGCATATTTTTTGATGCCCAGTCTTTGAGCATTAGAATCTCTACCGTTGGTGGTTGAGCCTTGTCCCTTCTTATGAGCCATGATAAATCTCCTGCAAATCTAATTCAATTTTATATGCTTCGGATAAGCTTCAGCCAATTTCCGAAACCCGAATTTAAATACACTGCAAACTGCTTGAAGCTTTTCAAAATTCTCTTTGTTAGCGGATATTTTAATATCGCATAGTCCCGATTCTAATTTACCCGAAACTTCGGCATTTAACTCTGCTTCACAACCTGATACCAATGTTTGTGCAAGTGCTGATACTCCCGCGCAAACTATATCTTCACCTTTTATCGCACTTTTGCTGTGACCTTCGATTTTTAAGCAGAAATTATTGTCTGTTAATTCGCGAAAGTCAATGGTGATCATGAAAGGCTGCTCAGCCTTTGATGTCTTCGATCAAAAGAGAAGTGAAATACTGGCGATGGCCGTATTTTCTGCGATAATTGGTTTTGTTTTTGTATTTGAGAACAACAATCTTTTTGCCGCGGCCGTGAGCAACAACTTTTGCTTTTACTTCTGCACCGCTTACATAAGGGCGGCCAATCTGCATATTTTCGCCTTCTTTAAGCATGAGAACTTTGTCAATTGTCATGATGGCGTTTGCTTCTTGGTCAAGCTTTTCGCAGCGAACTCTGCTGCCTTTTTCTACGTTATACTGTCTTCCACCGATTTCTATAATCGCGTACATTTCATTTACTCCCAATCTGAGTGTAATTAAGGTTTTCTTCATTAAAACCCAAGGTTCATGTCACGGGTGCTACATGGGAATTTCTATAATATCATCATTTTGTAAAAAAATCCACTACTAAATGAAATTAAATAATAATTTGTTACGCAGCTTTAACTTCGTTTTTTCTTTTTAAAACACCAAGAGCTTCAACAGCTAAAAAGATTGCTAAAACTAATAACAACCCTGCTAATGAAAGTAACAAATAGTCGCTTGCCAGATAATTGGAGTAAACCATAAAAACCAATGCAGTAATTGTGATTACAAACATCGAAACCATAGGCACTCCAATAAACAAAGGCAACTTTTGCTTTTCTTTAAAATACCACACCATAACACTTAAAAGAGAAATAGAAGCCAGCATTTGGTTAGCAGAACCGAACAATGGCCAAATCGCTTTGTATTTTCCCGAGAACATTAAGTATGCGCCGGGCAGTAAAGTGATTATTGTTGCTGCAATATTGCCGCAAGTTAATTTCTTGATTTTTTGAGGGAAAAATTCTGTCAGTTCTTGAAATGTGTAGCGGCCCAGTCTTGTTGCGGTGTCTAGCGAAGTAAGAGCAAATGCAGAAACCACAAGAGAGACAAAAGCTTTTAATACGCCATTTTCTATGCTGATGCCGGGAATAGAGGCCATGCCTTTTGCCAAACCATCCGCAAAAACAGCAATAGGACCTTTTTTTGACAGAAGGGCAAATGAATCTTCTGTAAGTATTGCTGCTGTAATCAAAGCTAATATACCCAGAAAAGTTTCAATGAGCATTCCGCCGTATGCAACGGGCTGAGCATCGGCTTCATTACTTAACTGTTTTGAAGTTGTGCCTGATGCTATTACTGAGTGAAACCCGCTAATAGCGCCGCAAGCAACTGTTACAAACAACATGGGAAAAATGTAACCTAAGTCGGGTGTTTTAAAATCGATAAATGGTTTAAGGGTAATCTCGGGATTATAAAATAATATACCGACGAAACCGCCTATGATTAGAGCGTAAAGAAGAAAAGAATTCAAGTAATCGCGCGGCTGTAAAAGCAACCATACCGGAACAACCGATGCAATCGCAATATAGCCTAATATTATGTATAGCCAAGTGTTCATCGAAAGAACTAATGGAAAAGTGTTGCCCAGCCAAACCATTAAAAACAGAGTTGCCACGCCAAGAATTGTAGAGGCGGTAAGATTAAGTTTTAACTTATTGATAGCTAAACCGAACAGAATGGCCAACAATATAAACATTAATGAAGAACTTCCTGCTTGAGGAACTGCCACAAAAGTGTTCGCAACGATAATGCTGAAAGCGGCAATAACAATTATCAGAGTTGCCCAAGTAAATAATAAAAACAGGACGCTTCCATTTTTGCCGATATATTTTTTAATAACTTCGCCTGCTGATTTGCCTTCGTTCCTGATTGAAACGCACAAAGAAGCATAATCGTGCACTGCTCCAAAAAATATTCCGCCTACAATCAGCCAAAGCAACACAGGTACCCAACCGAATACTGCGGCCGTAATAGGCCCAATAATTGGTGCTGCTCCTGCGATTGACGCAAAATGGTGCCCTAATAAAACAGGCATCTTTGCCGGTACATAATCAACGCCGTCGTTTTTTACATGAGCAGGAGTCAGGCGAGTTTTGTCTATATCAAATTTTTTTGCTAACCATCTGCCATAAAAAATATAGGCCACCAACAAAACAAAAAAAGACGCCAAAAGTAACAGTGAAGAACTCATTACTAGAACCCGTCTATCGGCTCAGACAAATTAAAAAATCGTCAATAATTTTTGATATTTGGTCATTGGCCAAAATTCATCGGAAATTAATTCTTCAGCCTTATCAACTGCAGATCTTAATTCAGCCAGAGCTTTCGCACCTTTCTTACCAAAATATAAAGCTACTTTTAAAGTATCTTTTTCACTATATGCCCGGGCAATTGAATTTTCAAGATTTTTTGTTTTAGTTTTAATTTCATTGTACAAAGATTCAAACATAGCTAAGTCTTTTTCGATTTCAGCTGATATAATGTTGCTTTGTCTTAGAGCGGAAGCAGCTTTACCCGTTAACGTAATTTGCTTGGTTATTGCCGGTAAAATCATTGTTCGCGCAATATTTACAGCCATTTTGTGTTCAATTTCGATTGTTTTGATATAGGTTTCTAACTTAATATCTACCTTTGAACGAACTTCTCGCTCAGACAAAACTCTGGTCTTTTCCATCAGTTCGATGCTTTCAGGTTCTGTAAAAGCGGGTAGGGCGGTCGGTGTGTCGGGAGCGTTCGGTAGGCCTAACTCATGGCTGTGATGATGCCATTCTTTGCCGTAACTGTTTCCTTCAAATCTTATGCGCTCGGTTTCTTTAAAGACTTTTTTAAGAAGAAGCATGGCGCTTTCTTTTATATCTTTACCCTTCATGGCGCTAAGGCGGCGTTCTAAAATATAATAGCCGTATGTGCACAGTTGGTTGAGCAACGTAATAGCTTCAGAAGGATTCTGGGAAGACCCTACAGCTCTGAACTCAAATTTGTTGCCCGTAAAAGCTATGGGTGAAGTTCTGTTTCTGTCAGAATAATCTTTGCTTATGCGGGGTAGATTTCTGACGCCCATGCTAATATCGGCCAATGTTTCTTCGTTAATTTTTGATAGGTTTTGTATTTGATGAATTAAATTTGTTAAATAGTCGCCTAAATACATAGACATAATAGCCGGAGGGGCTTCGTTTGCGCCAAGTCGATGATCGTTGCCGGCATCCGCAACAACAGCCCTGAGAAGACCGCCAAACTTATCTATTCCTAACATCATGGCAGCCAATGTCATTAAAAAGTTAAGGTTTTTTTGGGGTGACGAACTGGGTTCTAAGTAATTTGTACCGGTGTTGTCACCGATTGACCAGTTAACGTGCTTGCCCGAACCGTTGAGCCCCGCAAAAGGCTTCTCATGAAGCAAAACAACTAAGTTGTGCTCGTCGGCCACACCTTTTAGAACGTTCATAATTTGGAGATTGTGGTCAATGGCTAAATTTGCTTCTTCAAACAAAGGAGCCAATTCAAATTGATTGGGTGACACTTCATTATGACGAGTCTTTGCGGGTATTCCTCGGCGGTACAATTCATGGTCGAGGCGTTCCATAAATTTTATGATTTTTTCGTGAATGGCACCAAAATAATGGTCTTCCATTTGCTGTCCTTTGGCGGGAACAGCACCGAACAAAGTTCTGCCGCAAACTTGTAAATCAGGACGTGTTGCGTATAAATCTTTTGAGACGATAAAATATTCTTGCTCGGGGCCGCAATTTACAATTACTTTAGTTGCAGTTTTATGCCCTAACGCTCTTTGCAAACGAATGCAAGAATCGTTTAAAGATCTCATAGAACGAAGGAAAGGAGTTTTAAGGTCTAGAACGTCGCCTTTCCATGAAAGAAAAACTGAAGGAATAACCAAGGTTTTATTTTTGCCCGTTTCGATTAAAAAAGCAGGTGAAGTGGGGTCCCAGGCTGTGTAACCTCTTGCTTCAAATGTAGACCTTATGCCGCCGGAAGGAAAAGATGAGGCGTCAGGTTCGCTTTGAATTAATTGTTTGCTTGAAAATCTTTCAATGATATTACCGGAATCGGAGTAATCAATAAATGAATCGTGTTTTTCGGCGGTTCCGCCTCTTTGGGGCTGAAACCAATGAGTAAAATGTGTTGCGCCTTTGCTGATTGCCCATTCCTTCATTGCATGGGCAACTTCTTCGGCAATGGAACTGTCTAATGGTTTACCATTGAAAATGGTGTCCGTAAGGCGCTCAAAAGTTGAATGGGGCAGCTTGTCACGCATTACATTCTTATTAAAAACAAGTTCGCCAAAAATTTCAGTCAATTCAGACATATTAGCTCCGTTATATTAGGTAAGATTACTTACATTTCGTCGATATCAACCATTTTTAAAAGCATGCGAATTTGTAAAGGCAGCTCAGGCAAAGTGTTGCCTTGGTGTAAAAACATCATGGAGCTGTACAGACCCTGGGCGGCATTTTCTATGTAAAATCTGCCAATTTCGGGTGTAGCCTTAGCGGGTGAGCCCAGGTAACCAAGTTCTGAACCCATTTCTTTATAAGAGAAATGCCCTTTTAAAACTTCCCAGGTTTTGTTAATAATACAAGGTGGAAGCTTATTTGCTAAGTCTGATCTTAATAATTGTTTATCAAGATGCAAAAGTGCGGAAGTTTCTTTAATATCACCGTGAATTTCGTTGGAAGCTTCAATTCCGGCTTTTTTCAGAATACTTTCAAGTTTGTCGTTTTTAGAGAATGTCCAGAGTGGCATCGGGTCGGCTACGATATAATTATTAAGCTTATTAAGGTCATCCACAGCAGTTTGAACGGCCTTTATCGCTTCGGGTGAAATAGACATATTAACGAAAAAAAGTCGTCTGAAGCCTTGGTCGTAGAAGCTGCAGCCGATATCATAGATCATGTCTGAGAAAGTTCTTGCGGAAGTAAAGAAACATCCGTTAAACCCGGCACTTGTGTTACAAGGCATAAAAGGTACCACCGGCGCAATTACGTAATCAATGTTTTCGGGTTTTAACTTTTTCGCGGCTTCAAAAGCTATCGTTTCCGCCAAAAAACATTTAGTGCCAAGCGGTAAATGCGGGCCGTGTTGTTCAACAGAACCAAGGGGTACAATAACAAATGTGTTGTCCTTGTTAAATTCTGCCAATTCATTTGAAGTTAAGTCGAGTAAATTCATTTTTGTATGATACTTATGATTTAAATTAGAGTCAAGAGCAAAATAGGCAAAAGTGAAAATAAAACCCCGTAGTCCGATAATAAATATTATGTAAACCAAAAACAAAGTTTTTGGCTTACATAATATTTGCTGATACCTACAGTTGGTTTTTTAGAAATTCGAAAGTTGTTGCCGGTAAGTAGTTAGTTGGTTTTGGATTTGCTGATACCTACAGTTGGTTTTTTAGAAATTTGAAAGTTGTTGCCTGTAAGTAGTTAGTTGGTTTTGGCTTACTTAACATCGTTTGCTCTTATCACCTGTTAGTTATGATGTAGTTACGGTGAACGATTGAGAAGGAGGCGCAAAAGGTCACCGCTGCTGTAATTACTAAACTTTTTAAAGGTTAATTGTATCTGCTCTTTATTTAGGTTTACATAAGATTGTTGAGATATTTAGATAGCTTTTATCAAACGTTGGCTCCTTCTGCAATCTTAAATATCCAAAAATATAAGTTGGCCCCTACTAGATAGCTGTTACCCTGCCCTAAAGGCTGAGCTAAAATAAAAAAGACCCGCGGATTAGGCGGGCCTTTTTGTTGGTTAACTTAGTAGACGTTGGAGAAATACATTTTCTTAACGACCGG
>MWDD01000116.1 GCA_002070375.1 bacterium ADurb.Bin157
TAATAATTAAAATTATTTTTGAGGTTAAACTATGTTTTGTCCGGCTTGTAAGGGTGAATTCAGAGAAGGCTTTACTGTCTGCAATACCTGTCATGTAGGTCTTGTCGAAGATTTAGATAATTTGCCCGAAAAAATTGAAGGCGAATTTATGGCTTGCATCGAATGCGAAAAAAAATATGATGGTAACACCGAGGTGTGTCCTGAATGCGGTTTAAAGTTGGTGAGGGCTATCGAGGACGAAAACGGTTTTGTGATGCTTGAAGAGCCTAATTATGAAGCTGTTCCTCAGGTTGAAAAATGCGATTTGTCACAATATGAGCATTGTATTGATTTAAGCGAAGAACCCACCGAAGTTCTTTTGGAATCGGAAGACCTAGAAATTATTCAGCAAATTATGTCAATGCTCGACAAAAACGGATTCTACTTTGATTTTTATACTCCTTACAACCGAACAAACACTTTAGGCAGTGTTTTTGGCGAAAACACTCCTTTAGCTCACAACTTCCCGCAAATTATTGTGAGAGAAGCGGATATTCAGGCTGCAACAGATTTAATTGCAAATAGCTCTGAATTGGGTTTGTTCGACGTTCCTGACGAGTTAAACGAACTTGCCGAATACGAAGAAGAACCCGAAGATGTAAACCTATAAGTAACGTAACATAAGATTACATTGATTTTATAATCCGGGTGGCTTTTTAGCCACTCGGTTATTTTTTTTTAGTTTATGCCTAAATAAAAAGAAGCTGTCTCGTTTGAGACAGCTTCGAAAATTAGTTATGCAATTTACGCTTAGAGATTAAGGAGATGAATACTAACTTGTTATTTTCCTGCGGCCAATAATTGGTCATACATTGCTTTTGCCGCGTTCATTTCTTGCGCAACCACGACGGCTTCTTGCATTTTGCCTTCGCCAACCAGTTGTGCGTATTTGTTGTAGAGGGCAGAGTATTTTGCGTAAGCGTCATTGGCACTGATGTCTGAAGATACAGACACAGAGGTGGTAGTATCAGAAGGAATGGTGATGTCTGCCTGAGAGGTGGTTGAACCTGAACTTGCGGGAATATCGCTTGTTCCGGTATCGGCTCCGACTGTTACGGAACTTACTGTTACAGGATCACCCGTGCCTGCGCCAACAGGCATAGAAACTACAGGAAGATCGGCAGTTTTGTTTTTGCTGAACAAACCTGCGATTTTTTGTGCCGCCCAGTTGCCGAGGTAACCGCCGACCATACCGCCGATTACTGTTCCTACGGGGCCTAAGAATGAGCCGAGAGCTGCGCCGGCTGTTGAGCCGATTGCCTGACCTGTTACGCCAACCCAGTCAATTCGCTTGAAAGCTTCTTTGATTGAGAATCTGCCGTTTTTAAGGTCGCCCGCAAGATATGCACCCATAGAAGAACCTATGATAGATCCGAAGGTCGGGGCAAGAGCGCCGAGAACGCCGCCGACTACGGGGATAGCACTTAAGAAAGGAGTGAAGAATGAGCCTGTAGCGGCACCAAGAACCGAACCTGTGACTCCGCCGACGAATTCGGCGCTGCAAACTGTTTTAAGAGCTGTTTTGATTGAAGGGTTTTCACCGCGCATTACTTGAGTGGCAAGGTCAACACCTACGGTGATACCGGCTGTTACAAGAATGTTTTTGGCACTGAAGCCTGATTTTAAACTGTCTTTAACGTTTTGGAAACCTTGATTGGTCATGGCTTTTCCGGTTTCGTAGCCCGATTTAAACTTATCGCCTACGCCGGGTTTTGCTGATGAACCCTTATCTCCGGCACCTTTTGCAGCACCTTCGCTGCCGCTTTGTGCAACTTGTGAACCGTCACCCTGTGCTGCCTGTGAAGCGTCACTGCCGCCCTGGGTCGCTTGAGAAGCGTCGCCGCTGCCCTGTGCTGCCTGAGAAGCGTCACTGCCGCCCTGAGTCGCTTGAGAAGCATCACCGCTTCCGCTTTGTTGGGCAGTTTGTGAGTTTGTATTTCCGCCTTCATATAAGCCACGTTCAATAGCTTCTTCTATTGAAATGAAACGGCCTGTTTGAGGATCTCTGGGATGTTTAGCGGGATCCCAGTTTGTTTTCTTTGGTGTGGTGGCAGTCTGGCTTTGATTTGCAGAGGCGGAGCCATCTGCTACTGTTCCTACATTTGAACCGGCTTGCGAGGACTGACCCGACTGCGAAACTTGACCGGCTTGCGAGGACTGACCTGACTGTGCAGACTGACCCGACTGCGAAACCTGACCGGCTTGTGAGGACTGACCTGACTGTGCAGACTGACCGGCTTGACCGGTTGTTGTTCCTGCACCTGCGGCATCGCCGAATACGAGTCTTGTGAATTGGCTCATTTCAAGTGCGACAGGTTTACCGTCTACGAAACGAACATTATAGTGGGTGGTTCCGGTGGCTGATTTTACCGAAACCCACTGGCCGGGGGTAACATTTAACGTTTGCCCGCCAACGTTAACGGCGATAGTTGAAACATCTGCCATCAACGGAGCCTGGAACAGGCTCGCCAGAAAGAAGAGGCAAATAAGACCACTGAGGGCTCTAAGCGTTCTCTTTCTCATAACTTTACTCCTTAATTACCTTCAAATAATCTCTAATTTAAAGTCACCTGTGTACCGAGGTGTTTCCTTAATTATACGAATTATGATGAAAGCCGCAAGTGCAACAGAAAAAAATCTCAATTAATTATTTTTCTCTTGGGTTATTAATAAATTTAAACATTTCTGAGTCTGTTGAAAGCACAAATTTATTATTTTTGCTGACAATTTTTTCTAAGCCCTGAAGGGTTCTGAAAAAACTATAAAATTCAGGGTCTTGACTGTAAGCCTGAGCATAAACCGAAGCTGCCTGCGCATCTGCTTTACCTCTTATTTCAGCAGCTTTTCTGTAAGCTTCTGAATTAATTCTTTGCAGTTCTTTTTGCATTTCGCCAATAACTTCGGCCTTTTTGCCTTCGCCTTCCGATCTAAATTCTGCCGCAACTTTGCTGCGCTCAGAAATCATTCGCTCGTATACTTTTTTTCTTACGTCTTCAACATAATTAATTCTTCTTATTTGCACGTCAATCAGCTCTATTCCATATTGAAGCACTTGCGCCTTCGCTTTTTGAAGAATTTCATTAATTATGTCTTCGCGATTTCTGTGCTCTCTGCTGGTTTCGCCGCTTGCTTTTATTTCTTCGATCTTTGAGTCGCTCGAACCGTCTTCAGGGGCTTTATAGTCAGGACCTCTGACAATGTCGTCCAGGTAATTGCTCGAAATTGCGTCTCTGACCACCGAGTCTATTATATCGTCTAACCTGCTTTTTGCTCCTCTTACGGTAGCAACAGTCTTAAAAAACACCAATGGGTCGGTTATGCGCCATCTGGCAGTGGAATCAGCCCAAATATATCTTTTGTCTTTGGTCGGAATCTGGTTCGGGTCTCCGTCCCATTTCAAAATGCGGCTTTCAAATCTTGTCACATCTTCAATAAACGGAGTTTTAAAGTGAAGACCGGCTGTCAGTCTTTCTCCAATCGGTTTCCCGAATCTGGTTACAAAAGCTTGTTCGCCTTCATAAACAACAAAAAGCCCGTTTGCCGCAATTATAAGTCCTGCAAATATAAAAATTGCCAATACTAATTTTTTCATTTTATCTCTCCTTGAAGGCTTTTTAGCGGAAGCAAGGGTAAGACCGAACTATTCTCGCTTTTTTGATCAATTAAATACAATTCTTCTACTCTGGGAAGTATCCTTTCCATGGTTTCTATGTATAATCGCTTCCTTGTTACCTCCGGCGCCTTTTTGTACTCACTCAGAACAGCCAAAAACGCCTGAACATCACCTTTCGCCATATTAACTCTTTCGAGCGCGTAACCTTCTGCCTGCTGAATCATCTGCTGAGCTTGTCCTCGGGCACGCGGAACCTGTTGGTTATATTGCTCCTGCGCTTGTTGGATCATGCTTTCTTTTTGTTGCTCGGCTTCGTTTACGCTGTTAAATGCCGGTTTAACAATTTCGGGCGGGTTAACATCCTGAAAATTGAAACTTACAATTCTAACCCCTATGTCGTAGCTTTCAAGAATGTCTTGCATTTCTTTTAAAATTTGCGCTGCCAAAACCGGTCTTTCGGTTGTTAAAACATCTGTAACATTCGCGTTTCCAATTATTTTTCTTGTGGCGGCTTCAGAAATGTCGCGTATAGTTTCAATGGGCGAGTGAACGTTAAATAAATATTTATATGGATCCATGATCATGAATTGGACTGTCCATTCAATGTCGCAGACATTCAAGTCACCCGTAAGACAAAGTGATTCGTCTTCAAGACCCTTCTTTTTGTAGTTGCTTCGTCCGCCGACAGTGCCGCTGCTTCTGTAGCCAAACTCTTCTTTCATGTTTCTGCCCGTTTTAACCAAAAAAACGTCGTCTATGCCGAACGGCAGCTTGAATTGAAGTCCCGGTTGAGCAATTTCGTGAAACTTGCCAAACCTCAATACCACTCCCTGTTCTTCTGCTTCAATAGTATAAAAAGAGCCTGTAGCACCTATTATAAGCGCAAAAACTATTATTATCACTCCAATAGTTTTAATAGAGAGAATCTCTGACAGGTTGCCGAAAGTTTTTGTAAAATCAAATTGCGGCCCCGGATTCGCACTCTTCATGTTTCCGTAGTCCATATACCCTCCATATTTTATGATTTTCACAACATTATCATATAATTATGCTCTTTAAACAACAAAAAAATCTTGTTTTATTCTATGATTACGTTATATAAAGTTAATTGTTAATCAAGGAGTCATAACATGAATGAACGTATAAAAAAAGCCGTTGAAAACTACACTTCCGGCTATAACTGTGCTCAATCTATCTTGTGCGCTTATTCTTCAACCATTGGAATGACTGAGTCAGAAGCTTACCGCTTAGCCGAAGGATTCGGCAGCGGCATGGGCGGTTTGCAGGAAACTTGCGGAGCCGTTTCGGGTATGTTTACGGTTTTAAGTTATTTAAACAGCGACGGAACTCCCGGCTCAAAAAAAACCAGAGGAATCACATATAAAAAAGTCAGAGATTCTGCGGGTAAATTTAAAGACCTATACGGTTCATTGATTTGCCGTGAAATTTTACTGAATAACGATGGTATTGGGTGCGTTAAAAAAGTCGAAGATGCTGCAAAAATACTCGAATTGTTTTTAGCTGACTCTCAAAAAGACAAAGTTAGCCCGTCAGAAAAGGCGGTAAATGAATGAAAGTTTTTGTAACCAGAGAAATTTTGCCTGCAGGTCTCAAGTTATTAAAGGCTCATCATGACGTTGATGTGTGGGAAGACTACGCGCCGCCTGCGTATGATGTGCTGCTGAATAAAGTAAAAGACTGCGACGGAATCGTTACGATGCTTTCTGACAAAATAGACACCGGCGTTATAGATGCAGCTAAAAACTTGAAAGTCATATCTCAGTTGGCTGTTGGTTACGACAATATTGATGTGAATTATGCAACATCCAAGAAAATTTATGTCACCAATACTCCTGATGTTTTGACCGAGTCTTCAGCTGATTTTTCTTTTGCTTTGCTGATGGCTATCGCAAGACGCGTTGTCGAGGCTGATAAATACGTCAGACGCGGAAACTGGAAAGTTGCCTGGCACCCCACAATGATGCTTGGCGGCGAATTATATGGTGCAACCTTAGGTATAGTTGGCGCAGGCAGAATCGGGCGCGCTATGGCAAGGCGTGCTAAGGGCTTTAATATGAACATTCTTTATACCTCACGTTCTGCAAAACCTGAGTTTGAGAAAGAATGCGGTGCTAAGCGCGTTGAACTTGACGAACTGCTAAGACAGTCGGATTATGTCAGTCTTCATGTGCCTCTTACTAATGAAACCAAAGGGCTTATCAATGCCGATAAACTGGCTTTGATGAAAAAAACTGGCTATTTGATAAGCAACGCAAGAGGGCCGGTAATCGATGAAACTGCATTATACCAGGCTCTAAAAGGAAACAAGATCGCGGGTGCGGCCCTTGATGTGTTCTGCAAAGAACCGGCGTCGTCTGACAACCCTCTTTTCTCGCTTGATAATATTGTGGTTGCCCCGCACATTTCTAGTGCCGGCACTGCCACAAGAGAAAAAATGTCTGTTATGGTTGCCGAAAACATTATTGCTGCATTAAGCGGCAATAAACCTAAAAATCGTTTAAATAACTTTTAAGCGTTGTGATAAATCATATATTATCTGCTTATAAATACGCATTAGAAGCTGTAAAGCCCGAACATCTGGTTCGGGCTGCTGTTTCTTTAAACAAAAACATCTTAACAATATGCAACCGCAGTTTTGATTTAGATATAATACGTAACATTTACGTTGTTGGTGCGGGAAAAGCTGTATTAGGAATGGCAAAACCTGTTTTCGATTTTCTTAGAGGCAGAATTCAAGATGCTGCTCTTGCGGCTGTTGAATTTGACTCTGATTATAGCGAATTAAGCAAATATGTTCATTTGGCTTCTCACCCGGTTCCCGACGAAAAGTCTGTGGGCGCAGCA
>MWDD01000117.1 GCA_002070375.1 bacterium ADurb.Bin157
CGAATAATCTTGTAAGAATATGAGTAGGGAGCATCTTTATAAGAAGCGGAAAGCATTTTTTTCGCTTCCCAGTTCAGAGTTTTTTCTAAAACATCGGCCTGAATTTGTTGGGGCAAATCCAATATTTTTACCTGTAATTCTCTGTTTGAATAAATGGAACCGACAGTTATATTTTTATAAACCGACAATCTTTCATTTAGGCGCTTTAACGCTTTAACTACGATGCCCTTAGACTGTTCATCTTCACGGTTGAGCAAAGGCGCGTCATATTTTTCTTCTTCAACCGAAATTAAACGCTTAGTTTTAGCGGATATTTCAACAACAACGGCTTTAATTGAAACGGAGCCGATGTCAATCGTTACAAAATTCCCTTCGTGGGTTTTCTTTTTCATCTGACCTCCATAAATCGCCCTAGACCGCTGCGACCCAACCGATTTTCGATATTAGTTCTCATGTATGTTTTCTTTATTAAAAGATTATTCCCTTCAAATAAGCTTACTGCACACAAAAGAGACAATGTTTCGCTGTTCGAGTTTTCATTTTTTGCAGCAAGGTTAACCTTTAAATTGCGATTGTTTTCAAATTTTGCTTCATAAGCTAAATCAAAAGGTTCAAACTTCCCTCTTAAATGTGCTATTCCTTTTTCAAGCCCCCCATCGGCCGCATGAAAAACAATTGTCTCTAACACGTCGGTTCTTCCCATGTCCAGAGAAAGGCGAGAAATGGTCTGACCGGCTGTTACAAGCATAAAAACCACCGTTGTAACAAGAAAAGTCAGATACAGGGCAAAACCTTGTCTGTTCATGTTCTGCTCCTAAAAAAGAAAAGACGAGAAACACACTCATCGGTTTCTGCCTTTTTATTTTTGTTGTCGTCTCTGCAAAGTGACAATCTTATAAAATATCCCTCACCCGGTTGAGCCGTTAATTTAAGTTCATTAATAAAATAACCGCCGTCTAAGCCCATGGCTTGAAAAAGCTCTGATTCCGAAATATTGGGAAACCCGGAATTGGTTTCGGGTTTTTCTGTAACTCGGGTTCGAAGCCAAACCCTTGCGTTGCTCATAGCACTGCGCATTACACGGTCTTTCGAAACAAAATTATAATGCACATAACTTAGATCTAACATATAAAGCAATGCGCTTATTGTAAGACCGCTTATAAGAATTACCACAGAAAATTCCATTAAAGAAAAACCTTTTTTGTCAGCCTTCATTTGTTTGAACTCCCCTGTTTGGAATATAAATGAAGGATTCTAGCGTAAATTTTTTGTTTTGACTTTCAATGTTTGTAAGAATTTTACAGATTCCGGGTATTTCGTCGGGTGCTATTGATGAAGAAATCTTCCACTCAGGTTTTGTCCGGAACTTGGACTTTAAGAAAGATTTTTCAGGCTTTATAGCCCCGACAACAAGTTCAGACTTTATGAATTCAAGTTCACGTTCAGCCAAAAAAGCGGCTTCTGACTCAAATGAAGCCTGTAACAGCAAGTCTTTAGATGTTGTAAAACCAGAGTACATTATCGTTAATATTCCGCCGACAACCAAAACCGATATTAAAATTTCGACTAACGAAAAACCGAGTTTTCTGTAATAACCTGTTTTTTTATCAGCTTTATTTGCCATAATCACAATTTAACGGTTACAGATGCTGTTTTATTTTGGCTTAAACGCACCTGAACTGCCAATCCGGAGACTTTTCTTTCGGCAATTAAAAAAAATCCTTCAGAAGTCACATGGATTTTTTCGGGAAAATATCTTTCGTCGAGTTCGGGAATTCGAAGATAAAGGGAAGGAGCATCTTCAACTTGAATCATTCTTTTTTCTGAAAGAATAATCAAAGGAGCATTTCTCATTACAGCTCTTTGTTTACAAGTTGCAAAAAAAGCAGACAGCTTATCACTGACGGTTTTAAGCGTATAATCGGATGTTACACCCGAATAAACAGAAAACCCGGCTTCGCATATTATTCCAAGGACTATGAGAACAATAAGAGTCTCAATCAGCGTAAAACCTGCGAATCTTCTTTTGCAGCGGTTCATTTGAGCTGCCATTATATTTATTACCAATAATGATGCGCCGTGTCTTCAGAGCCGTCGGGGCCCATCTGACCATTCATACCTATCCATCTTGTTCCGAGTCTGAGAGCGCAAACCACACCGCGGCCGCCCATTTTTCCGTCGGCGCCTATTATCCATAGACCGGTGTTATCAGTGTTATAAAAACGATAACTAGAGCCTGTCCATGTGTTCCCCCAGCGGTTGGCAGCTTCGGGACAAATGAATAACTTTCCGTTTTGAGCAATCTCGTTAAGCTGAAGTTGAGCATTAGAGTATTTCCAACTCAAATTACCCGCTCTGTCTATCCATGCCCAACGGTTTTTTCCCATGTCGAGAGCAAAGTTCTTTGCTTCCCAGAGAGAAATAATGCTTTCAACACCTTTTTGATTAGAAAGGCATGATTTAGCACGCGCAATTGAAGCGATTCCCTGATATCTCGGAACAGCAATCGAAGTTAAAATCCCGATAACCAGAAAAACGATTAACAATTCAACCAACGAAAACCCTTTTCTTTGCATATCGCCTCCACGAAAGTTTGCATCGTTAGACGCAACAGTAAGTCTACCGTACAAGCTTGCCCATGTCAAATATTGGTAAATACACAGCCAATGCCAATAAAGCAACGAAACCGGAAAGAAAAACCACCAAACATGGTTCCAATAAAGAAACCGCACTCTCTAAAGTCGATTCTAAATCACGCTCATATATTTTTCCCATCTTTTCGAGCATTTCGCCAATATTGCCCGTTTGTTCCCCAACGCTTATCATTAAGACTATTGTATCGGAAAAAAGGTGGCGATGCCTGCTGATAGCCTGTGACAAAGACTCACCCCTGCTCACCGCTTCCCTGGCATCTGAAATTGCATCTTTATAGCATCTGTTCCCCATGGTTCGTTCAACAGCCTGTATCGACGTTAAAATCGGAACACCGCTGCTTAACAAAACCCCTAATGTTCGCGAAAAAAGTACTATCTGAAGCTGTTTTATTAAACTGCCTATAACCTTTACAGAAATAAAAACTCGATCTATAAAAAGCCCGCCCGATTCTGTTTTTTTGATCGAAGCGTAAATAAAATAAACGGCAATGGCCGATAAAAGCATATGAACAAAATATGCGGAAACAAAGTTAGATGTCATTAAAACAATTTCGGTGGGCAACGGCAATTTTTGCCCCGAAGCCTGAATTTCTCCGATTAATTTCGGAAAAACAAAAACCAAAACCGCCCAAGCTACAAACAAAGTTGTTAAAAGCAATACAACCGGATAAATCATGGCTTTGAACATTTTATTTCTGAGTCGGTGGGTTGAATCATGTATGTAAGCATATCGCTCCAAAACCTGATCTAAGATGCCGCCGACTTCTCCGACCTCGACCATAGTAATAAAAAGGTTCGAAAAAATATTATTATGATTTTTTAAAGCTTCGGAAAAAGATTTTCCCGATTGTATCTTCTCGCCTATGTCAGCAAGCAAGCCTTTTAAAGGCAGACTCGGCGCTTGTTTTTCTAGGGCATCGATACTCATCAATAAGGGACATCCGGCACTTATCAAACTGGAAAGCTGAATGAAAAAAAAGTTTAAATCATCGGATGAAACCTTTGCCTTCTTTTTTCCGGTAATGACCAATGATTGCAAAGGAGCCAACTTGATATCAACAACAAAATATCCTCTGTCTGCAAGCCAGGATCCGACTTCTTCGATACTTTCCGCGTCCATATAACCGTTCATCGGTTTTCCGGCAACATCGACAGCCCGATATGAATATCTTGCGCTCACATCTTACTCCCGAGGTTTATCAGCGAATCCGCACCTTCTGCCAAGGCCATTCCCACATCTTCGCTACGAGTCAAACGCAAAACTTCGTCCATGGTGGTAACACCTTTAACCGCCTTAATAATGCCATCTGCACGCATTGTACGCATTCCGGCACGAATGGCAGCGTATCTTATGTCTCTGGCGGATGCAGATTTTAGTATCAGTCCGTGTATCTCATCTGATATGGTCATTATTTCATGAATCGCAGTTCTGCCGGAATAACCGGTTTTTCGGCATGTTAAACAGCCCTTAGCTCTATAAAGCTTAGATTCGGCAAAACCATTTTCACCTAAGAATGCTTTGGTTTCAGCATCAGGCTCATACGAATCTCGGCAAGAGGGGCATATTTTTCTGACCAACCTTTGAGCTCCCACCCCTATAACGGCAGATGCTACCAAATAAGGTTCAACACCCATTTCAATAAGTCTTGTTACAGCAGATGCCGCATCGTTGGTGTGAAGGGTAGAAAACACCAAATGCCCTGTTAAAGCAGATTCAATTGCAATCTGGGCAGTTTCGAAGTCGCGTATTTCGCCGATAAGAATAACATTGGGGTCTTGGCGTAAAATTGACCTGAGTGTGCGCGCAAAAGTCAGACCTATTTCGGGTCTTACCTGAACCTGATTTATGCTCGGGATTAAATATTCAACGGGGTCTTCGACGGTGGTAATATTTATTTGGCCGTTTCTGATAAAGTTTATTGCGGCATAAAGCGTAGAAGTTTTACCCGAACCGGTCGGACCGGTCATTAGCACAATACCGTTGGGCGCCGACGAAAGAGTTTTAAACAAACCCAAAAGACTTTCGTCAAATCCGACTTGGTCCAGAGTCAACTGCATTCTGCTGTTGTCTAATATTCTTATAACAATTTTTTCGCCAAAAACAGTGGGTAAAGAAGACACACGCAAGTCTATACTTTTGTTTCTGACCTTAACTTTGATTCTGCCGTCTTGGGGCAATCTTTTTTCTGAGATGTCCATTTGAGCCATGATTTTAAGCCTTGAAAGCAACTCACTCTGAATGCTTTTCGGGGCCTTCATCAGCTCGTTTAAGATTCCGTCGATTCTGTAGCGCACTCTTATCAATTCTTCGTCGGGTTCAATATGAATATCGCTGGCTCTGTCATTTATTGCCTGTTGGATAATCGTATTAACCAGATTTATTATAGGCACTTTTTGTTCATCACCGCCGATATCGAAGGTGGTGAACATGCTGTCGCTTATTGTAACTTCGGCGCTTCGCTCGGCCGCCAAGTTGTCAACAGCGGTTTGCAGCATTTCGCTGTTGCCGTAATAATGCCTGATAGCAGCTTCGACCTGTGATTCCGCGCTTATGGCAACATCAATTTCATAGCCGGTCTGAAAATTTATTTCATCTATGATAAAGACGTCGAGCGGGTCTACCATGCTGATTTGAAGGCGATTACCCTCAAGTCTTACAGGTATAAGATTATGACTGCGCACGATTCCGTCGGGAATAGTCGTCAAGACCTCAGGCGGAATAGTTAATTCATTGAGATTCAAATAAGGAATATTCATTTGCCGCGCCAAAGTCGTGGCAATACTGTCTTCAGTGGCCAGGCCCGTTTCAATTAAAACGTTTCCCAGGCGCTTGCCGAGTATTTTTTGTTTTGACAGAGCTTCTTGAAGTTGTTCTGAATTAATAAGCCCGGCTTCTACAAGAATATCACCGAGACGTTTTCGCTGTTGAGAGCCCTGTTTTACAGACATAAGTAATAATTACCTTTTCCAGAAGCATTTTCTTGCGGTTTCGTAGCTCGGATTTATCTCTAACGCTTTTCTGAATGCCATCATTGCTTCAGTTTTCAAGCCTTTGGCTTCCAGAGCCTGCCCCAGCTTATAGTAACCGTCTGCGAAGGCCGGGTATTTTTGAATATGTTGCCTCAACTGCCTTATAAGCTCATCTACCAATTCGTTGTTATCAAGCAAAACTGCTGTTTCATAGCTATAATCTTCTGTGTCGCGCGCCTGATATTCGCCAAAAAATAAAGCTATAACTTTTTTATAATCAATAAGAGCCTCGTCTTTTCGGTTTAACGCTTCTAAGATATGGCCTCTCTCGTTCAAGGCCTCTCGGTATTTGGGGTTAATTGTAAGAGCTTCTGTTAAAAATTCTAGGGCTTTATCTAATTTTCCCAGGCTTCTATAGGCCAAGCCCATATGAAAATATGCGTCGGGCCACCTGTTTTTAGCGACAACTTCGTTAAAAGCCTTTATCGCCTCTTCATACCTGCCCACATTTAAATACGCCTTCCCCATGTTGTTCCAGTATTCACTGCTTGGGCTCAGCTCAACACACTTTTTATAATGCTCGATTGCCTCTTCGGATCTGCCGGCTCTCACGAGACTGTTCGCAAGACTGCTTCTTAATACGGGATCATTGGGCTCGGCGTCAAGTTTTCTGCGATTTTCCGCGATTGCTTCATCAAGCAAACCATCGCTGTAGTAAGACCGTGGTGCTGCGTCAGCCATTTTTAATTACCTCTACATTTTCAGTCTTTTGCGGCTTCAAGTGACTTTCGAAGTCGTTCTCTGAGTTTTTCTATTTCGCTTGGTTCGGGCTTAACTACTTCGCCGATTTTAATT
>MWDD01000118.1 GCA_002070375.1 bacterium ADurb.Bin157
CAAAGAGGCTGCCACCGGGTATCGCAGATAAGTTTGTGGACCGAATTGAACGCATAAAAGCTTCGAAAACTATTGATGACCTAAGAAATCCTCCATCGATGAATTTTGAAAAGATGCAAGGGCACGATAATACCTTCTCGATCAGACTCAATCAACAGTATAGATTGATTTTCATAGTTGAGTTCGCAGACAAAGAGATGAAAACCGGCAAGGTATATGTAAAAGAAATCTGGGACCATGGAAAAAAATACTAATATCCATGAAACAGGGGGAGCGAAAAATGAATAATT
Source organism: bacterium ADurb.Bin157 (assembly GCA_002070375.1). Taxonomy (GTDB): domain Bacteria; phylum Muiribacteriota; class Ozemobacteria; order Ozemobacterales; family Ozemobacteraceae; genus MWDD01. Next base: position 291 of record MWDD01000118.1, read on the forward strand.
TAAAACCGTTTAAACCGATTGGGCCGGGTGATGTAATAAAGGACGAAATGGAATTCTACGGCTGGTCTCAGAAAGATCTGGCGGAAATCCTTAATATCAGCGAAAAGCATCTCAGTCAGATTCTCAGCAACTCTGTTCCCATAAGCAGTAATATGGCTCGTTTGCTCAGTTCGACTTTTAAACAGAGCACTGAATTCTGGATAAATCTTGACGCGCAGTACCGGCGCTATTTTGAGCCTGAGAATCAATTTGACGATACAGCTGTCAGAGCCGAAATATACAGACACATGCCGGTAAGGGATATGCAAAAAAAAAGTTGGCTGCCGAAGAAAAAAGAAGTTCTGTTAAGTTCTGTTAAAAAATACTGGAATATAACGGAACTGGATTTTAGTTTTCTAAACGACAAAGTTAATGCCTGTTTCAGAAAATCGGAAGCATTTTCCGCCGGGTTTAATGCTTTTTTTGCTCAGACCTGGCTGAGAAAAGTTGAAATGGAAGCAGAAATACAAAAGAGTATTCCCAAATATTCGAAAAGCAAACTTAATAAGCTCGCAGCTGAGATGGCGAGATGTTCCGCACTTGAAAACGGAATTCCGTATTTTATCGAAGAACTGAAGAAGACCGGAGTTGTTTTTCTTCTTATTCCGCATCTTGAGAAAACCTTTACTGACGGAGCTGCTTGTTGGGTGAAAAATAATCCCGTAATTGCATTAACCGGAAGATACAAGCGTATCGACAACTTTTGGTTCACTCTTGCACACGAAATAGGCCATGTTCTACTACACGAGAAAACTATTAAATCTTCTGCCTTTATCGACAGTTTAGATAATCCCGACTTGCTAGACAAAACCTCAGAAGAAAAGGAAGCAAACGATTTCGCCGGAAGGGTTTTAAAGCACGAAGAGATTAGCCGGTATTTTAAGGCTCTCAGCCGAATATCCGGTCTCAAAATCCAACAATGCGCGCACGAACTGGAAGTACATCCCGGAATCGTTGTCGGCTTTCTTCAGCACGAGAAGATGCTCAGTTACCGCAACCTGAATGAATACAAAATCTGCATAGAAAATATTCTGAACAAAATATAAACAGGTAACAAATAGGTCAACCCGACATACGCATGATTACCTGAAAATTCAAATACTATATTGCTCGCTTAACTTTACCTACTACTACAATCATATGTTTGTAGCAGTTATCCAGCCGAACCTCCTTTTTGCTATTGAATGAACACTTTGTAATCTTTCAATAAATTCAGCTTAACGTATTTATTTGCGTCAACAAATATTCTCTCTCAGTATTTTACTGATCATCTCTTTTTGATTATATCAGTGAGAGGCTTGTTGAAAATGAAAGCAATTACTATCTAATTTATGGCGAATTCGCCATAATTATCACAAGAAGTTTAATCAATATAAGAATGTCATTAAATTATTCGGTATTTAATTTGACATATGCCAATAACAGGGTGTATTATCAATTCGTAGCATATGCCATTAACGGAAAAGGGAGATAATATGAAAATAGCGATACCGGTTGATTCTAATAATGAAAACACTGATGTGTGTGTATCTTTTGGACGCGCACCTTATTTTTTGATTCATGACACCGAAAGCAAGAAAAATGTATTTATTCTTAACGAAGCTGCGAATGCGCAGGGCGGAGCGGGCATCAAAGCAGCTCAAACTGTTGCGGACAGCAAGGCCGAAGTTCTACTGACTCCGAGATGCGGTGAAAATGCGGCAGAAGTTATAAACACCGCAAACATCAAAGTATACAAAAGCGAAAAAGGCGCAGCGAAATCAAACATAGAGGCCTTCGAAAAAGGCAAACTGTCTGAGCTGAAAGAAATTCAACCCGGTATGCACGGGAACAACGCCGGCTAAGGAGTGACACCATGCGAATAGCTGTTCTGAGCGGCAAAGGGGGCACGGGCAAAACATTGGTTGCCGTTAACTTGGCCTGTGTCGCTGATTATGCCCAATATATCGACTGCGACGCAGAAGAGCCCAACGGGCATTTGTTCTTCAAGCCTCAAAACACAGAAGAAAAAATAATAAACAGGCTGATTCCTGTAATTGATGAAACTAAATGTGATTTATGCCGCAAATGTGTTGATTTTTGCAGATTTAACGCTTTGGCTTTAATAGGCAATAAAATTAAGGTGTTTGACAAGATATGTCATTCTTGCGGGGGCTGCAAAATTGTGTGCCCTCAAAATGCGATCACAGAAAAAGAAAAGCGCATCGGCAAAGTAATTTCGGGCACATCAGAAAATGTACGGGTCGAAACGGGAATAATGGAGGTCGGCGAAAGCTCGGCTGTTCCGGTAATAAGCGCGCTTTTGGCAGACAAAATCGACGTTGAGACCGTTATCATAGACTGCCCGCCGGGGAGCGCCTGCTCAGTTATGGAAAGCATAAAAGACGCAGATTACTGTGTATTGGTTGCCGAACCGACACTTTTTGGCGTCCACAACTTAAACATGGTTTACGAGCTGGTAAAGGCCTTTAAAAAGCCTCACGGGGTTATTTTAAACAAATGCGTCGAAGGCATCGACATAGCCGAAAACTATTGCAAAGAGAAGCAATTAAAGGTAATAAGCCGCATTAAGTTCGACAAAGAACTTGGCAAGCTTAATTCCGACGGCGAAATAGTCAGCCGCGTCAACGCCGGCTACAAGGCAATGTTCGCTGATACCCTGAAGTCGATAAAAGAGGAGGTAAGCCATGAAACAGCTTCTGATTCTTAGCGGCAAAGGCGGAACGGGTAAAACCACCGTTGCGAGCGCGTTTATTAAAATATCGAAAGCTAAGTCTTACGCGGACTGCGATGTGGATGCTCCAAATTTACATTTAAGTATGGGCAAAGAAAAGCCGTCCGAGCAGAGTGACTTTTTTGGCTTGGACAAAGCTCTTATAAAGCAAGATTCCTGTATTAAATGCGGAAAGTGCAAAGATGCCTGCCGGTTTGACGCAATCGATATTGTCGATGGTTGTTACGAGGTAAACAAGGCGGCGTGCGAAGGTTGTGCTGTTTGCGCTTTGGTTTGTCCCAATTCGGCAGTTTCAATGCTCAAGACCGCAGCGGGAAAACTTATGCTCTACAAAGAAGACGATGTTGTTTTTTCGACGGCACAACTAAACATAGGCAGCGGCAATTCGGGGCTTTTGGTGACCGAAGTTAAGAAAAACATGCAAAACAGTGCACAAAGCGACTTTGCAATCATAGACGGGTCTCCGGGAATTGGCTGCCCGGTAATAGCCTCAATCAGCGGCACCGACTTAATTCTTGTGGTTTCTGAGCCTTCGGTATCCGGTATCAGTGACTTAGAGCGAATTATACAAACAGCAGAAGTTTTTGGAGTAAAAACGGCTGTTTGCATAAACAAATTCGATACAAATCAAAAGATTTCCGATGAAATTGAGGGTTATTGTTCAGAAAAAGGTATTTCGTTTGTAGGAAGAATCCCGTTTGACAATCTTGCCATGGAAGCTATCAACGCGGGCAAAACAGTTGCCGACATCGATTGTCCGTCAGGGCATGCTATTGAAGAAATATACAGCAAAACCTATAAATTGTTATCAGAAGAAGATTAAGTCAAATCCATGAAGATTACCGCGCTAATAGAAAACACGGGAAGAGATGAAAATTATTATACCGAACATGGTTTAAGCCTTTATACAGAGACTTCAGAAGAGATTATTCTTTTCGATACGGGTTCATCCGGCAACTTTGCTTTAAACGCGAAGATTCTGGGAAAAGACTTAAGCGCTGTTGATTTTGCGGTTATCTCGCATGGTCATTACGATCATGGCGACGGACTTTCGGCGTTTTTCGAACAAAATGCCGAGGCTCTTGTTTATATTCAAGAAAGTGCTTTTGAGAAGCATTATTCCGCAAAAGCGAACGGTACAAAGAAATACAACGGTCTTCGTGAAGATTATGCATCGAATTGCAGGTTTGTGAAAGTTAACGGAGACCGCAAGATAAGTGACAAAATCGAGATTTTTTCGAAAGTCAGAGGGAACAGGCTTATGCCTATTTCGAACAAAAATCTTTTTGTTTTAAAGAATGAAGAATATTTGCAGGATGATTTTTGTCATGAGCAAAACCTGGTATTAAGAGAAAAAGATAAGCTTGTATTAATAACAGGTTGCGCTCACAAAGGCATTGTCAACATACTTGAAAGTTTCAAAGAAAAATACAAGGTGTATCCGACACATGTTGTCGGGGGGTTTCATTTATTTACAGACAACATTTGCGACAACAAATATGTAGACATTTTACACAAAACGGGATTAGCCTTAAAAGGCATGAAAACGACATTTTACACTTGCCACTGCACAGGAAAAGAAGCATTTGAATCTTTAAAAGATTTAATGGGTTCGTCACTTCACTATTTGTGCACGGGGGAAGAAATCACCATTTAAAAGGAATCAGATATGGGTAACAAAGAAGAAAATTGCGACAACAACTGCGGGAGCTGTTCAAAAAACTGCTCTGACAGGACAGAAGAAAAACATGATTTTTCGGCGGCTTTGAATGAGTATTCCGAGGTAAGAAAAGTAATTGGCGTAATCAGCGGCAAAGGCGGAGTCGGGAAATCTTCGGTAACTTCTTTACTGGCAACTGCTTTAAGGCGACAGAAGCAGAAAGTAGCGATCTTAGATGCGGACATAACGGGCCCTTCCATTCCTAAGGCATTTGGCATAGAGGGACGAGCGGCGGCTTCGGATGAAGGGATATTACCGGCAAAGAGCGCAACGGGCATAGAAATTATGTCTGTAAACTTGTTGCTTGAAGATTCGAGCGACCCGGTTTTGTGGCGCGGGCCTCTGATCGGGAACGCTGTGAAGACGTTTTGGACAGATGTAATATGGCAAGACATTGATTTTATGTTAATTGATATGCCTCCGGGAACGGGTGACGTTGCTTTAACGGTATTTCAGTCATTGCCGGTGGACGGGATAATAGTTGTAACTTCGCCTCAGGAGCTTGTTTCTATGATAGTGAAAAAAGCTGTCAAGATGGCTGAGATGATGAATATACCGATATTGGGACTGGTTGAAAACATGTCGTATTTTAGGTGTCCCGATAATGGCAAAGACTATAAGATATTTGGTGAGAGTCACATTGATGAAATTGCTTCGGCTCATAATTTGAAGGTATTGGCGAAATTGCCTATAGATCCTCAGATTTCGGCGGCGTGTGACAATGGGGAAATAGAATTCACGGTCAAAAATTTGCTAGAAGATTTAGCAAAAACTATAATTTCTCAGGAGAAAAACATGATTAAAATTGCGGTAGCCAGCGACAACAAGTCAGTAACGGGTCATTTTGGACATTGTCAAACTTTTGAAGTTTACGAAGCGGAAGATGGCAAAATTGTAAAGAGCGAAAGTTTAGCTAATCCGGGGCATAAACCGGGCTTTTTGCCGAACTATTTACACGAAAAAGGCGTAAATGTGATAATTTCCGGCGGCATGGGCGGCGGAGCGGTAGAAATATTCAACGAGAACGGCATCGAAGTTATTGTAGGGGCAAAGGGCGAATCAAAGGCAGCTGCTGAGGCTTATCTCAAGGGCGCCTTACAATCAACGGGATCAGTGTGCCATGAGCATCAGCAAGAAGGCAGTTGCGGCGGGCACTAAGACGAATAAGCTTTTGCAGGCTTGTAAGGAGTGTTTCAGAAAAAGGTAGAAACTTACAGCGAAAACGTATATTATTTATTGAATAAGAAATACTCGGAGGTCATAAGGAATGTTAGACAATAAGGCTATCAGTGATGCGATGACGATAAAACTCGATGCGGTTCTGCCTGATTACCCTGAATTTGAAAAAGGAATCAGACGGGCACCGGACAGGGGTTTCACTCTTAATCAGGGAGAAACTGAAACGGCATTGAAGAATGCACTGCGTTACGTGCCGGCAGAGCTTCACGACAGGCTTATTCCCGAATTTTTAAATGAATTAAAGACGCGCGGGCGAATTTACGGGTATCGTTTCAGACCTGCGGGCAACATAAAGGGCCGGCCGATTGATGAATACAAGGGCAATTGCATTGAGGGCAAGGCTTTTCAGGTAATGATCGACAA
>MWDD01000119.1 GCA_002070375.1 bacterium ADurb.Bin157
CTGGAACAATGTTGCGCGTCAGTGCATTAAATATTTAAAGAAGGGCAAAGAGGTTTTTGTGGAAGGCGAGCTTTCTAACAGAAGTTATGACGACCAAAACGGGAAAAAGCAATATATGACTCAGGTAGTGGCCAAACAGGTGTCTTTTTTTACTCATCCGAAAAATTCAAATGATTCTGCTGACTCTGTTGATCCCGAAGAAAACTTTAATCTGCTGTAAGGAGCTTTTTAAATGAATTGTAATGAATGTCCGTTAAATGAAGTTTCAGAAAAATTTGACAAAGATTTAATTTCTAAAGCACCCGAAGATTTAAGGGCTTTCTTTACCTGTTCCGAGAAAATATGTGAAGAGAGGCTGTCTAAGCATTCAAATTCATACAATAAATATTTAAGAACTTCCATTTGTCCTAAGACCGTTTGGACAGTCATATACATAGGTTGTAAAGACAGTTTTGCCCTGAATCAAGTTGATACTGTATTTGACGAGCTTGTCGAAGGCGGTTACTCAGAATTGTTATGCAGTTTGTTTGAAAACGCTTCTTATGAAATTCGCCGTAAACTATGGCTTAAAATGACCAAAGATCATATGAATAAAATGTATATGTTCGATGCATTGTTTGAGCGCGAGGGCCTAAAACCCTTTTGTACCCAGCCCGAAGTTGAGGACGACTCAATCGCCCTTCATCGTTACCAGTATTACATTCTTCACGGCAGCTTAGGTTTCATTAACCAAAGAAACTCGCTCTGATCAGTCTCTAATCAGTTTCTCCATCCCTATTTCCCCTTTCGCATTTCTTATTTTCGCGCTCCGCTAACCCGCGGGGCGCGCCTTTTTCAAACAGAGCTTCGGCAGAATGATTTTTATCTCCGGAGGAGTGGTATCTGTGTCGTTTTCGGCTTGTTTCTGCCACCAAAGAACGTATTCAGCTTCGGCGCTTTCGACTTTGTAACCTTTTTTGCTGTATTCTTCTAATTTTTCTGAAAATTTGCGTGAGTATCTGAGGCAAGGGGCACCGTTTTGATTGTTGCACCCGTTAGATGTGGGTGTAAGTTGCGAGCCGGCCACAATAGCGTCAATGTTTTTTTGAATCGACATGAAGTAGTCCAGATGAACGTCTTCGTGTCCTATGTTCAGAATGATTTTATCGTAATCCGGGTAAATCTTTTCATCGGTATGCCAGTTTGTTTTTTCCCCGATAAGATTGCGTATCCGGTCGTCGTTGGTTATGACGGTAAGCCCTGTTTTTGCTCTTGTAAGAGCAACATAAAGCCCTCGAAGTTTTTCCTGGGTCATCGGAAAGTCTTTGTTGTCCAACATCATAAAGACATTGTCAAATTCCTTGCCTTTGCTTTTGTGAATTGTAGAGACCAATATTTCTGAAGAATCGGCGCTGTAAAAGTTTTCAAGCTTCGACTCACGTAAAAATTCTTTAAAATCGGACAGATAAATTCTCTGATTTGAAGTTTGATAATTGTCTTCAACTTCCTGAGGTTCGGGGTTAAACTCTTTAAAATCAGACCGGAAATTTGTTTGAGTTGAAGTTTTATAAAAGTCTGTAATGATTTTTTCGACAACTTCTAACAGACCCGAGTTGCTGAATGTTAACTTTGTCAGCGTTAATGCATTTTTCCATATTTCATCGCTGACGGTAAATTTATTCTCAGATTCTTGTTCTATAAAATTAATGAAAAAACGTATTTCGAGCAGATTTTCGAGAGAAAAGGATCTGTTCTCCTGAACAATGCGGGACGGAATATCATGTTGTTTAAGCAGACTATCCATTATGAGGGCATCAATGTTGCTGTAAGTCAGAACAGCACAAGTTCCGCTGTTGTGGTTTTTCTTAATCTTATTCAGACACAATTCAAACAAGCTGTTGCTTTTTGAAAAAGTTAAATCGATAAAACCCGTTTTTGGATTCTTTGCAATAAGAGGCTCTTTTTTTAAGCGATCGCTCATATTTAGTGAGAAATCGTTGGCTATTTTAACCAAATGCTCATTGCTTCTGAAGTTCTCATTTAATTCTATTTTCTTCGAGTCTTCTTTTTCGAGTAATCTTTTTAGATTAGCTGAGCTTGAACCCCTGAATTCATATATATTTTGATCGTCGTCGCCGACGGCAATCAGCTGAAGGTTTTCATTATTGTCGATTAATGTTTCGATTAATTTGAATTCATTGGCATCCATATCCTGGGCTTCATCTATGACCAAAACAGATTTTGTAATTCTGTTTTTTTCAACTTTGTTGTCTTTTATAGCTTTAACCGCATTTGCGACAACGTTGTCGGAATCTTTTAAAGAGCCGGGTTTACCGAGTAAGTCAAAGCAATAGCTGTGAAAAGTTTTTATCTCCACAAAAAATGCCGCATTTCCGATCAGCGCAAATAAGCGTTTTTTAAATTCTGTGACAGCCGCTCTCGAAAAGGTAAGCATCAGGAGTTGTTCGTGTTTAACTTCTTCAAGCAGTATCAGAGAGGCCAGTTTATGAACCAATACACGTGTTTTTCCGCTTCCGGGACCTGCTGCAACAATAATTTGCTTCGCTTCTTTCTCTCTGATGATTGAAAGCTGCCGCTCTGAAAGCATTCCAAAAAGGTCGTGAAATTTTTCGGGTGTAATGTTTTGTTCTAATTTTTTTCTTAGTTCGCCCGGAAAATATTTCATTATAAACTTGTTAAATGGCAGTGTGAAATAGTCTTCTACAAATTCGAGTGCCTTTTGTTTGTCCTTTGATTGCAATTCCGCATATTCGCCGACAATGTGAATCTGCGTCGTTTTATTGTTGTAATATCTTTCAAGGGTTTCGTAATCATCTTTTTTAAATTGTATGTAGGGATTCTTTTCAAGACGTTCAATAAACAGACGGTTATAAATAACCATGAAACCGCCATCTATTGTAATGGCTCCGATTCGCGAAAGGAAAAACAGTGCCTCTTCCACTCCATCGCAGGTGGTTGTTTCTTTTAACAGAGCGTTTTCTGCTTCAAATTTCAATTTAAGTTCCAGTTCAGAAAACCTCAGCTCCTCATTTTTGTTAGAAAGAAGCGTTTTAAGTATGTGTTCGGCGAGTTTTTGTCTCTTGGTTATTTTTGTTTTTATGGATTCCGTTGTTGATGTCACTCTTAATTCCGCTTTGTCTCCGTTGATATCCAAAATTCTTTTTTTTATCCATCCGCGCATTTCCCAGAAATTAATCAGTTTTTTCAGTCTTCTTATATCTTGGCAATGGATTCCGGCATTCTCCGCCTCTTCTTTCAATTTTTTATATTCCACCAATATTTTTTCATTTCCTAATTTCTTAAGAAGAAAGTTTTCTAATTGGAAATATGTGGAAAGAGCTCCCATAGCCTTTTTTTTAATCTTAGTTGTCAATTTTGCCGTGAGATCTTTGCTATCACCGAGTAGGTTTATTTCGCGCAGCAAACTGATTAACCTCAATAATTCTCTGATATTAACTCCGACGCGGTCTGCCAGGTATTCAACCCGGCTTTCTCCATCGTTGTCGGGATTATGCCGGTTTGCAAAAGCCGAAAACAGTCTGCTTATTATATGTATTGCGGTTTCTGCTTCTTTTTTTGTGAAACGACCCGAATTATTAATTATTTCCGCAGCTTCAATTGTGCTTTTTGCTATGATGCTGTTTCCATAAACACGGGGGTTATTTTGCCCGCGTTTAAGAAATTTGGCGGTTTCAAGTGCAGAGATTGCCGTTTTAACTCTTGTTTCGATGTCTTGCACATTTTCGTTCCAGCCCGCCGCTTGTGAGATTTCAAGCGCGGATTTTGAGACTTGCGGGTGATCTTTGGTCATTTGTTTGACGGCCTTCCAGACTTGGTCAATTTCTTTATGATTGATTCTTGTCCGATGAAGCATTATAAAATGCTTGTCCAGGTCATTTTTATCAAACAAAATATAGCATTCGCCTGTTAAATTTTCGTCTCTTGCTGCTCTGCCTGCTTCTTGTATATAATTTTCAAGCGAATCGGCAATGTCATAATGTACAACAAGCCCGACATTCGATTTGTCCACGCCCATTCCGAAGGCCGATGTGGCGACAATTACATCTACTTTGCCGTTTATGAAGTCTTCTTGGTTATTGGTTTTTCTGTCAGACTCCATTTTTCCATGATACGCGATGGCATACAGTTTATCATTTGTCAGTTTATTGGCTATTTCTTCTGTGGTTTTAGTTCTGGAAGTATATACGATTGTGGGGCAGTTTTTTTCTTCGATTAAATGTCTGAGTGTTGCGTATTTTTGTGATTCATTTTTGACTTCTATAACTTTAAATTCCAGATTCTTTCTTTGCCCGCTCGCGGTAAAAGTTTTAAGTTCAAGGCCCAATTTTTGCCTGAAATAGCTTTTAATATCCTCAATTACCTGAACTTTTGCGGTTGCCGTAAAGCATGAAACCTGTATTTTATAATTGCCGCGTTTTTTCTCTTGAAGGCGTTTTATGAAATCGCCTATATACAGGTAATCAACTCTGAAATCCTGTCCCCACGATGAAAAGCAGTGGGCTTCGTCAATTACAAATCTTGCAATATTTCTGCTCAGCAATAGTCTTTCGATTGACTTCGAACGCAAAGATTCGGGGGATAGGTAGATGATAGAGGTTTGTCCGTCTTCGGTTCGTTCAAATGCTTTTCGTTTTTCGATTGGGTCCATTGAGCCGTTGATTGTTGCTGAAACGAGAATCCCTTTGTTTTCAAGGTTATCGACCTGGTCTTTCATCAGTGATTGCAACGGAGAAATAACAACGGTAAGAGCATGAGCCGCTTCGCCGGCCACCAGTGCCGGTAATTGGAATGTGACAGACTTACCGCCCCCTGTGGGGAAAACCGCGAGTATTGAGTCGTTGTTTTCTATTACTGCTCTGACGGCTTCTTCCTGTAAGGGTCTGTCAGCAAACTTTCTGAACTGATCAAAATGAAAATGCCGTTTAAGCGCTTTAACAGAATCGAAGCGGTCCATGCAGTAATTGCAGCGCTGTTTACACATTTTGTTGGTGAGTTCAAACACCAGATTTTCAACTTCCGGGTAATTTACCATGACCCAGCGCGGAGTAATCGAGTCCCTGTCGTTCACATTGATTATTGCAAGCGCATAGGCAAGCTCGACGGGTTTATTCTCAATTATTTCGCCGAGATTTGAATTTTCGCAGATTAAGTCTTTAAAGGTTTCTTTGATTAACTGTTCGCAATTTAATTTTGTGTATTCATAAACGTCGAAAAATTGAAAGAAAGCGCAAAAATTATTGTTTTTATGAAGCAAAAGGAAGTAAATTGCTTTGAGTTTCGCGTTTAATTTAAGAAAAGCCGACAGTTCGTCTATAAGAAGAACTTTTGTGTTTATGCAATCGTTGAAAGGGTTATTTTGTTGGTCATATTCAAGTTTATCGTTTTTAACCAGCTTGTGATAAGGCTTTTGCGGAAACAACAAAGGCGACCAGAGGAGTGTGTCTATAACAGGTATCTTGTCTGACTTTTCCTCTATGAGTCTCTCTTTTAGATACTTCAGGTCGTGAGCCAGAATATTATGCCCGCAAAGATATTTCGATTTTTTGATTCTTTCTAAAAGACTCTCAATGCGTGTGCCGTGATAATGATTGTCTCCCAGAATGGCGGCCATATCCACAATGTGTGAAGTCTTTGGATTGACTTCAAGATCAACAAAAGCAATTTCCCTTATTTTATCTTGAATTTCAGATACGTCCATTTATTTGTCCGGCTCAAGTATTCCTCAATACTAGACTCAAAGAGCAAGCGTGTCAACCTTATTGCACATCAAGCTTTTATAAAAATTTTAAATAGTTTGTCCCATTTTTTATAAAAAAAGGATTCATATATAAGAACATAAAAATGGGGGCTTTTAAGATGATGTGCTGCCAAAAGTGTCCTTTTCATCCGACTTTGGGGTATTCGGATATAAAGTGTGCCAAGCCTTTGTGCAATGTTTCGATAGAAGATAATTTTTGTCATGATTCGCTTTATTGTTATAAATCGCTTGGTTCCGCATGTTTTATGGACAATTACGTAATTGAGAATTTACGACATAACGATGAATTAGCTGTTCAGCTGGCTTCTTACACATTAAAAACTGCTTTGTTGGGCAGAAACAGGTCATTATTGTTAAGTTTGTTCGCCTCTGCAAATATCACTATTCGAAAAATGCTGTGGCACTCGTTAAAAGTCAGCGAGTCACGAAGTCTTTGGCTTTTAAACCCTGTTTTTGTTGCCTCAGGTTTACCTGCGCTGGAAGGTTTAA
>MWDD01000120.1 GCA_002070375.1 bacterium ADurb.Bin157
CCAAGTGAACGCAGCTCTTTCTCGTTCAGGTAATTTTTTGCTACCACCACATCTTTCAGGTATGGACGATTGCCCGGAAAAGTCATTAAGCCCATAAATTCTTTTTCTGCATCGGCACGGGTAAAAATGACTTCTGCTGCTGTTTGTCCGTGAACGGCATAATGGATTTTATTCTGCACTTTTTTGAAAAATGCGATAGAAACATCAGCCTTGGGATCATAGTCAATACTGGTTGCGTAGATATCCAATACCTGACGATAAAAGACTTTCTCGGATGCACGAATGTCGCGGATTCTTTGCAGCAGCTCTTTCCAGTACCCACCGCCGCCCAGGTTTTTCAAGCGTTCATCATCCATGGTAAAACCTTTGCGGATATATTCATTAAGCCGCTTGGTAGCCCAGATGCGAAACTGAGTGCCCCGTAATGATTTGACCCTGTAGCCCACAGATATAATCACATCGAGATTATAGCCATTCACCTCTACTTCCTGGGTTTTTCCGGCTATCGCTCCATGTTGAGTGGTTATTCGGAATTTCCGAACAGCCACTTTTTCATCAAGTTCACCTTCGCTGAAGATATTTTTGATATGTTCATTGATGGTTGATTTTGCCTTTCCGAAAAGATTTGCCATCTGTTCCTGCGAAAGCCAAACGGTTTCGTCTTCAAAGCGGACATCAACCGATATTTTTTCATCTTCGGTTTTAAAGAGAATGAAGGAGGATTGGTTATTTTCCATTGATGCTTCCTTCAATAATGGCGATTTCTTCATCGGTTAGGTCGTAGAGTTTGTAAACTAGTTGGTCTATTTGGGTTTCTATGGCTGTTGTGTCGGTTGCTGAGCCTGTCGAAGCAGCTTTTTTTTGTTCCAAGATTTCATCAACAAGTAATTCTATTTTTTCTATTATTGGCTTGTTTTGTGGTGTAGTTGGTGGAATTGGGAAATCGTTTCTAAAAGTCCGTCAACATTCTTCACTTTTTTATTCTCAATTTTTAACATCGCTTAGCCTTTCAAAAACGCTAAGCTAACGTGCCCGAAACCGTGGCATACACTTTTGCGAAGCAAAAATGCCACGCGTTAAGGGTCACTGTTGAGCGCCTTGTTAGGCTTTGACTTTAAAGCATAAAATACTTGTCACAACGATCACATTGATAAAATTTGTTTGATGCTAAATAGCCAGTCAAACCGCCGATGATTGCACCAGGAACCGTTCCAGCTATTGCCCCTAATGGGCCTCCTGCAATACCAAAACCTGCTCCAACTTTAGCTCCAAGTGCCGCTGCCGCTGTCGCCGCTGCCGCCCCTTTTAAAGAGGAACCCTCAAATTTATGACCACACTCAGGACATACTACTTTTGCCATTTTACTTCTCCATTTCTGCTTGCGAACTCTTCACGTTAATTTAAATATAGCCTAACAAGTTATTCTACAGTTCTGGATATCGTAACAGCATTTTGGTGGTTTTGTCAATGAAATTTGGCCCCTTTTGATATTTTTGTAAAATGTAAAGTTTGTTTCACGTTATCTTCTAATTTAATCTAAATGAGGAGATAAAAGATGCCCGGAGTCCATTTAACGCTAGAAGAACGTAAGAGTATTCAGTTTGGTCTTGATTCGGAAGTTTGACAGTTTGAATTAAAAAAAACTACAAAGAGTTGCATTGGCAGCTATTTTTTTTGTCAAGTTTTTGCATTTATTTTGTTGTATGGTGTTGTATTCTTATTTGTTTTGTGTTATAATGGAGGTATGAAACTCTATTACGACAAAAAATCAAAAGACCCCGTATATTACGCTCAACAGGGCTTTCGCCACGGCAAAAAGACTACGACTAGAAATGTCGCCAGAATTGGCAAGCACTCTGAGCTTCTGAAAACTACCGCTGACCCTCTCGCATATGCGAAAGAAGAAATTTCTAGGATGAATGAGGAGTATGACAAGGAAAAGATCTCAGCGGAGCTTTCCATCAATTTTTCGGAAAAACTAAAGTTTTCCGAAGCCACTGTTTCGTCGAGCAGTCTGCTGAACATCGGTTATTTCTTTTTGCAAAAGATTTACGGCGAGCTGAAAATTGCGGACTTTTTCAAGAAAGTTAGCGCCGATCTGAAAATCACTTTTGATCCCGACCTTGCGAACCGCTTTATGACTTTTTCGCGCATTCTGAATCCTGCCTCCAAGCTTCATAGTTGCATACGCCTTGAACGTTTTTACGAACGCCCCGAGCTCGAATATGTTCACATCCTCCGTTCCATGGATATTCTTGCCGAACATGGAAACGAATATATTGCCCATTTGTTCAATCACAGTGGCCGCATTGTACCTAGAGATACGACCGTTTGCTACTTTGATTGCTCGAACTTTTACTTCGAGACTGAAACACAGGACGAAAACATCGTTGACGAGGTCACAGGCGAAGAGGTAAGAGGTTTGAGAAGGTTCGGCATTTCGAAAGAACATCGCCCTAATCCGATTGTTCAGATGGGGCTTTTCATGGACGGAGGCGGCATTCCGCTTTCTATGAGCGTTAACCCCGGCTCTGACAACGAGCAGAAATGCGCCGTTCCTCTGGAAAAAGAGCTTGTCCGCATGTTCGGCGGCAGCAGCTTCGTATATTGCGCCGACGCTGGTTTGAATTCCTTCGATATCCGCTCTTTCAACTCCATGGGCGGTCGGCGTTTCGTCGTGACACAGTCTCTGAAAAAACTGTCTTCACGCCAGCAGGCTGAGATTTTCAGCGACAAAGGCTATCACCTTCTTTCTTCAAAAGAGCCTGTCAGTCTTGAAGAAATGAAGACATTCGACAAGAATCTTCCCGCAAACCTTTCTCTTTACAAAGACAAAGCTTTTAAAATCGTTGTGGCTGACAGGGAAATCGACACCGGGTTGCGCGAAACGAAAAGATCGCTTTCGGGCAAAACCTCAAAGACGAAAGTTACAGGCCTGCTCAGACAAGACCTCATAGTGACCTTTTCACGAAAGATGATGGAATACCAGCGGGCCGTCAGACAAAGACAAATAGAACGGGCGCAGAAAATTTTAGACTTTCTCGACCCAAAAACATGGGAAAAAGGACAAAACGACGTGACCCGCTTCATCAAACGTGTTTCGGGAAAGGGAGCCACAGAAACCTTCGAATTAAACCGTGAGTTGATAGCACAGGAAGAAAAATATGACGGATTCTATGCTGTGGCGACCAATCTGGAAGCATCTCCTGAAACCGTTCTAGAAATCAGCGCACGAAGGTATAAAATCGAAGAATGCTTTAGGCTGATGAAAAGCGAACTCAGAGCCAGGCCTGTTTACCATAAGAACCCGCAAAGAATCGTCGCTCATTTTTTGATATGTTACACGGCTTTACTCGTCTACAAGCTTCTGGAGGCCAAACTAGACGATGGCGGAACTCATTTTACGCCGGAAAGTATTATAGAAACGCTGCGAAACATGGAAATCTGCAACATGGATGACATATGCTATCGTTCTGTTTACAGCGCATCGCAGATATGCACAGCCCTGAATCGCACTTTCGGGCTGGAATTGGACAAAAAATTTTATAAACCGAAAGAGCTGAACAAAAAAATTAAAAAAATTTTAAAATAGCTTTTCATACAACATTTTCGCAAGTTTTAAAATAGCCGACAACCTTCATTAACAAAGGATTGTCGGCTATTTTTCTTTAGCACAACTGTCGAAAACGGGATCATAACAGCATTTTGGTGGTTTTGTCAATGAAATTTGGCCCCTTTTGATATTTTTGTAAAATGTAAAGTTTGTTTCACGTTATCTTCTAATTTAATCTAAATGAGGAGATAAAAGATGCCCGGAGTCCATTTAACGCTAGAAGAACGTAAGAGTATTCAGTTTGGTCTTGATTCATGCAAATCAAAAGTAGAAATAGCCGTTGGGATATCTAAAAGTGGTTCTACTGTGAGCAAGGAGATAAAAAGGTATAAAATCGCAAAGCCTTCTAATTTCTATGGACGTGGAGCATGCGGTTTTTGTATTCATGTCAGAAGCTGTAAAGATAAGCGCAAAGGTCGATGCTTACGCTATGAGGAGTTTTGTGAGCGTCTGCAACGCAAAGGCGTCTGCAATGGTTGTGATAAACGCTATATTTGCCGACAGACTAAATACTATTACAATGCCGATTCCGCACATAAATCGTATCGATTTAAACTATCAGACACGCGGCAGGGGGTAAATCTAACAGAACAGGACAAGAACTTTATCGCGCAAATCTTGTCTCCATTGTTAAAGCAAGGACAATCTTTATACCAAATACATACTAATCATCCGGAAATTAAATTGTCTGTAAAAACGCTCTATACCTATATTGAATCTGGGATATTTAAAGAATTAGGAATAAACAATTTTTCTCTTCGCCGGCAGGTTTCTATGAAAGCCAGAAAGAAAACAAAACCCAGAAAAACTCCTGCCAACTATAAGCAGCACACATATGACGACTACATAAAGTTTAAAGAAGATAATCCTGATATACCAACAACAGAAATGGATACCCTCTACAACGAGCCAAGCGGACCTTATATTCAGACCTTTATGTTTCAAAATTGCAACTTAATGCTTGGCTTTCTGCATTCAGAAAAGACGTCTGCCTCGATGGCTTCTGTTTTAGATCGCTTAGAAGAAAAATTAGGCAAAAAGGACTATAGTAAGCTTTTTTCGCTTTTGCTCACAGATCGCGGAAGCGAATTCGCAATACACAACTTATTCGAATACAACAAAAAAACAAATAAGCTTCGCTCAAATATTTTCTATTGCAACCCTCAAAAACCCTCGGAAAAGCCTCATGTTGAGACCAACCACAATTATGTCAGGGATATATTTCCAAATGCAATTTCATTTAAGGGAATTACACAAGAAGAGCTAGATATCGCTATGGCACATATCAATTCAACCCCCAGAAAAACACTAAATGGGCGAACTCCATACGAAATGTTTAAGTATTTATTCGGTGCAAAAATACTGGATAAACTTGGGGTTAAGAAAATTGAAAAAGACAAAGTTATATTGACTCCGCAGCTATTGCCATTATTAGAAAAAAGATGCAGGCTCTCTAAAGAAGCATTAATAGCGTATTACAAACAGAGTTAAAAAGCAAAATAAAACGTGAAACAACTTTTTCACAAAAAATGAAAGGTGAAAACTCCGAAAACCGCATTATAACAAGGAATGGTTAAAATATTACTCAAACAGAATACATGAAACAAGTCTTTCACAAACTAAAACTCTCACGGATTCTGTTAGTTTCTTCTGCAAATTTTATTATTGAATTCGCAAAAATACTACTGTTTTTGAGCCAAAATAGCGAAAAAAAATGCTCTTTTTTTCGCTATTATAGATATTTCGTGAAACAACTCTTACACAATGAACTTACTTTTACATCCTGAAACTACTTTTACATTTCACCATTGCCTTTTTTCAATAGTGTGTACTTCGCTCCAACATAAGGGGACTCATCCAACCATTCTCCAATAACTTTATCCGAAGAAGAAGCCGTTTGTTTTTTTAATTCTTTTTCTTCCTCAATTGTTGTGCCCAAAATTTTAACCTCTAATCCGGGGTTAAAATGGCTTGTTGCCCAAGCGCCTGCCCCAGAGGTCATCCCTGGCAAATAATAGGTAATGAACAAACGATCATATTTTTGTGGGTCATCATTTTTTAGTTTTAAAGCTAATTTTTGCAGAAGATCCTTGGGGACCTTTTCATTCAATCTGACTTCAATACTACCTTTAATATTGGCTTGGTTTGTCTTTTTTATAATTGAAAAATCTACTCCTTGAAAAGTTTCTGCCATGCAAGTGCATACCAAAAACATTGCCAGGGAAATCACTAACACAATCGTTCTCATTTTTTTCTCCTTTGCATCTAACAAGTTATTATACAGTTCTGGACATCATAACAGCATCCTGGGTGTGCTGTCAAATTTGGGGGGAGAATTTTTATTTTCTAACTTGCTATCATGTAAAATGTTGAGATATCATTATCTTGGAAACCCCGCAACAGTTCATGCAGAAACTCAACGAAAAAGGCCAGTCAGCAGATAAACAGAAGCAGGCTTACCAG
>MWDD01000121.1 GCA_002070375.1 bacterium ADurb.Bin157
GCAGCGACGGCATGCTGTTTTTTACCGATATTGAAGGCACGGCTGCCGACAGCATCAAGATCCGCTCCGAGATTGTAGGGATTGCCGTAAGCGGTTCCGATGTTTTGGCAGTTGCCCCCGACGGGCGTGTAACATCTGTGGAGCGTGATGGAAAGAGCAGGATACTGTGCCGCAGCCTGAATATAAGTGGCAGTATGGAGGGTATAGCCTGTTTCGACGGTAAGGTATTCATACTAAGCTCTCAGGGAATATTGATGAGCACCTCCGATTGGAGATCATTCACAACGTTCGACTTCAACAGCACCTACAGCGGTTATTACGAATATGTGAGGTTTACCTCAATATGTGCATCGGACAACGTGATATTTTTAGCCGGAGTCTTTGACGACGGAATGCCGGCAGTATTTACATCGGCTGCGGGCAATATATGGAGCGAACGTATTTTATACTATAATGAGGGCCGCAATGTTTTGATGCTGGAGCAACAGCCGCTGGGGATAGGCTATGATCCCCGCACCGATGTTTTTGTGCTTGCCTGCACCGACGGCTGTCTCTTCTTCATGCCGGGCTGTTCCAACTGCAATTACATTGAGCGTAAGGCTATGTACGACCTTAATGCCGTGGCATTCAATTCCGGCCATGTTATTTTCCGATGATTTCTTTGAGCTAATTGTTATTCATATTTGTTAAAAATAACCTTCAAGCGATTTATTTTTACAGATAATTTGTTTTAATAAATTCTATTTCTCAATTTTGCCCTAAAAGGATAAAATAAATTTAGATAAAACATAAAAATGATAAGTTTTGGTAAATTCATTAAAACGGAGCGTGAAAAGAAGGGGTGGAGCCAAACAGAATTAGGCGCATTAATTAAGGTAAATACGCCACTTCTTAGTCGTATTGAAAATGATAAGAAAACCTTAGCTTTTGACAAAGTTAAGCTACTTGCCGACACTTTCGAAATGGATTATCAACAAGTAAAAGATTTGTATTTTGCAGATAAGACGGCAAAAGCTGCCTATAAATACAAGTGCTCTGAAAACGTTTTTACGGTCGCTGAAAAACAATTCGAGTATATTAAAGCTGCTAATTCTATACAGGGTAAACTAAAATTCTAATCGCCATGAACAACAAAAAGCTCATACAAGTATTAGGTTTTTCACCAAAAGAAAACACTTCGGGTATTTTTCGAAAAAAATATTCCAAAGCAGATGGCTATGCCATTGAGATTGATTTTGAGAAAGAAAGTATCAACTATGGAAATAAGATAAAAGATGAAAGTAAAACAACACAGAACTTTTCACAAGCTGAAAATTGGGTTGTTTTAGAATGTGTGGACAGGCTTTTGGAGAAAGGTTATCAACCCCAAAATATCACGTTGGAAAAAACGTGGAAAACAGGACACGGAACAAGCGGACGATTAGATATTTTAGTTACTAAAGATGATGATTCTGCTTATTTGATGATTGAGTGTAAAAATTGGGGGACAGAGTTTGAGAAGGAACTAAAAAACTTAGAAAGAAACGGAGGACAGCTTTTTACATATTTCCAACAGGATAAAAATGCAGAGGTATTAATGCTCTATACGTCTAAATTAGACACCAAAGGCATTGAGTATAAAAATACGATTATAAAAATTGAAGAAGATTACAGGCAAACAGGTAATGTAAAAGACTTTTACGAGCGTTGGAATAAACTTCCTAAAACTAATGGTATCTTTGACAGTTGGGTTAAACCTTATGAGTTTCAAAGTAAAGCTTTAACAAGAAATGACTTAAAAGCACTACGACAAGAAGATAGCAGTTTTATTTTTAATCGTTTTTTAGAAATTCTTCGTCATAATGTTGTTTCAGACAAACCTAATGCTTTTAACAAAATCTTCACTCTCTTTTTGTGTAAAATCATTGATGAAGACAGAAGTGAAGACGAACAACTTCATTTCCAATGGTTAGAGGGAGAAGATGACCACATCTCTTTTCAAAAACGACTGACTGACCTATACAATAGAGGAATGCGAGAGTTGTTAGAGAAAAAAGTAACAGATGTTAGTGATGCAGAATTTGATAAGCAGTTTCAGCAGGTTGAAGACCAATATAAAGAAAAATTTAAGGAAATCCTAACAGAGATTCGTCTTAAAAAGAACAACGAGTTTGCCATAAAAGAAGTGTATGATGATGCTTCGTTTGAGGAGAATGCCAAAGTAGTGAAAGAAGTTGTAGAGCTCTTGCAAGTTTACCAAATACGCTATAATTATCGTCAGCAATTTCTGAGTGACTTTTTTGAACTACTTTTAACTACCGGATTAAAACAAGAGTCCGGACAGTCTTTACGCCCGTACCCATAGCTCGCTATATCATTAAAAGCTTGCCTATTAGAGAAATAACCTTGCAAAAAATTAAGCAAGGAAATAAAAGCGATTTACTGCCGACTGTAATTGACTATGCCGCCGGAAGCGGGCATTTTATCACCGAGGTAATGGAAGTTATACAAGAGTATATTGACACCTTAGAAGAAAATCAATTTTCAACGCCTACTACGAAAAGAGCTCTTAAAAGTTGGCAAGGCGACCAATTTAATTGGGCAGAACAATATGTATATGCCATTGAAAAAGATTATCGCTTAGTAAAAACCGCCAAAGTAAGCTGTTATTTGCACGGCGACGGCTTGGCGAAAGTTATTCATGGCGATGGTTTGGGAGATTTTGCGACTTCAAGTGATTTCAAAGACTTGTTGAAGATAACAGACAAGAATTATCCGCAAGATAACAAGCAGTTTGATATAGTCATTTCAAATCCACCCTATTCTGTTTCGGCGTTCAAAGGTACATTAATGGAAGAAGAAAAAGCACAGCAAGCTTTTGAACTTTATAGTCGCTTAACTGACCAAAGTTCAGAAATTGAGTGCTTGTTTGTTGAGCGAACTAAGCAATTGCTTAAAGATGGAGGTGTTGCGGGTATTATCTTACCGAGTAGTATCTTGAATAATACAGGCATCTATACTCAAACCCGTGAAATCATATTAAAATACTTTGATATTCTTGGTATTACAGAATTAGGTTCCGGTACATTTATGGCTACGGGAACTAATACGGTTACACTGTTTTTAAGACGTCGAAACAATGCCGATGCCTTTAATGTGGAAGAGGCTGTAAAGAGATTTTTTGAAAACTTTAATGATGTTACCATAAACGGAATTGAAAAACCGATACATAAATATGTGTCACACGTTTGGGAAGGTTTAACCTTTGATGATTATATTACATTGCTCAACAAGCAACCGAATGAAACTGTACAAAAACACGAAATTTTCAAAGAATACAGTAGAAAAATAAAAGCCAAGGACGATGCAGAAAAATGGGATGCTATTTTGGCTTTGGAACAAGAAAAGTTACTTTATTTCGTTCTTGCTTATCCGCAAAAATTGGTGCTTGTAAAAACAGGCGAAAAAATGGAGGAAAAACGCTTCTTAGGCTACGAGTTTAGCAACCGCCGTGGAAGTGAAGGCATACACCCAATACAAAGAAGTAAAACCATAGATGAATGTACACAACTATTTGATGCGGATTTGTTTGATAATCCTGAAAAGGCAAGTACATACATTTATAAAGCATACAAAGGAGAGTTCGATTTAGATATTCCACAAAAATTACATAAAAATATAAGCTATCAAAATTTAGTAGATATGCTTAATTTTGATAGAGTTACTTTTGAAAAGAACAAATCGCTGATAGTTAAAAAAAAAGTAAAGATTGAAAGTAGGTGGGATGGAAAGCATTTAGGTAAAATTGCAGATATTATCAGAGGTGTTACATATTCAAAAGCAGACCAAGTTAATGAAAAAACTAAGAATGTAGTTTTAACTGCTGACAATATAACTCTTAGAGGAGATTTTGATATTACTAAAGAAGTGTATCTTAATGAAGATTTTAATGTACCCGAAGACAAAAAACTAAAGAAAAATGATATATTTATTTGTTTTTCGAGTGGAAGCAAAGAACATTTAGGCAAAGTGGCTTTCATTGAAAATGACACTAATTATTTAGCCGGTGGTTTTATGGGGATTATTAGAACTAAAAATCATACTGAACCCAAATATATTTATCAGCTATTAAATTCATCATTAAGACAAAGTATTAGGGATATTGGTAGTGGTTCAAATATAAATAATTTGTCAGGGCTTATTAATGATATCAAAATACCCCTTCCCCCATTGGATATTCAACAAAAAATTGTTTCTGAAATAGAGATTTTGGAGAAGAAAGAGGAAAATGCAAGAGAAAAAATAGAAACATGCAATAATAAAATTAAGAATATCTTAGTTTCAAAAAGCAGTGAGCACAAAAAGTTAAGGAGCATATGTAATTTTTCTAATGAGAGAATAAGTTCTGATTTATTATCCCCTGATAATTATATTGGAGTTGATAATTTATTACAAAATACAAAAGGTAAAATTGCATCTTCCTTTGTTCCAACATCCGGGACATCAACCAAATATAATAAAGGCGATATTTTACTCTCAAATATTAGACCTTATTTAAAGAAAATTTGGTTTGCAGATAATAGTGGTGGTAGCTCAAATGATGTTTTGGTTTTGCAAAATAAATCTGATAATGTTGTTTCAAAATACATATACTATTTATTGCGACAAGATGAATATTTTGATTATGTGATGCTTAAACCGAAAGGGGTTAAAATGCCACGTGGAGACAAGCAACATATTTTAGATTATCAAATTCCACTTCCATCCCTTTCCGAGCAAGAAAAAATCGTTTCCGAAATCGAAAAAATCGAAACAGAAATCGAGGTTTTGGAAAAAGAGATAGCAGAAATTCCAAAACAGAAGAAGGCTGTATTAAGAAAATGGCTTAATTAGAATCAGTTCAGTAATGAGATATTATCCTTTGAAGTCCTATTTGGTGGAGGGCCGTCTGGAGGCCGGTTGTGATGAGGCCGGACGCGGCTGCCTGGCCGGTCCCGTCTTTGCCGCTGCCGTCATTTTGCCGCCGGACTTCGGCAATGAGCTGCTGAATGACTCCAAACAACTTACCGAGAAACAGCGTTACGCCCTGCGTCCTGTGATAGAGCAGCAGGCGCTGGCCTGGGCAGTTGAGATGGTGGACAACAGACAGATAGACAGGACAAACATCTTAAAAGCCTCATATTTGGCCATGCACCTGGCTATTGACCGACTCAAGGTGCGTCCCGAACATCTGCTCATAGACGGCAACCGCTTCATTCCCTATCCGGGCATAAAACATACCACGATCGTGAAGGGCGATGGCAAGTTTATGTCCATCGCAGCAGCATCGGTTCTGGCTAAAACGTACCGTGATGATTTTATGAAACGCATAGCCGCGGAGTATCCGCAGTATGACTGGGCGCAAAACAAGGGTTATCCTACAGCCGCGCACAGGAAGGCCATAAAGCTGCACGGGACATCTCCGTACCACCGTATGTCGTTTAACATCTTAAACGACGGCCAATTGTACCTTGAGGGTTTCGAGCAGGGCGCTGATTGAGGAGAATTCTGCCGGCGACTTGCCTTTGGTTTTGAGGATCAACCTGTCTCCCGATGCCTCTATCTCTATGTCGGATTTTGTTGCTGTCTCCGAGTTTATGCCGTTACGGCGCAGCGCTTTAGCTACAAGCGAACGGAGCGGTTCATCGCCTTTTAGGCTTACTTGACGGGTGTACTCGTTCTCAATACAGAACAGGCCGCTCTGCATATCGAACCTTATTCCCTTACGGGTAAAGAAATTACCCAGAGTACCCTGTATGGCCAGATCTTCGGGGGTACCTATGGATATATCCTTATCGCGGGCCATAAGCCAGACAATATCGGCAATCTGCAGTGCAAGCTCCAGATCGTGGGTGGAGAGGAATATGGTCTTGTTGGTAGTACGTGTCAGGCGGTGCAAAAGCTGCATTATCTCTACCTTGCTTGGAAAATCGAGGAATGCGGTAGGTTCATCGAGCAGAATGATCGGGGTTTGCTGTGCCAGAGCCTTGGCTATCATCGCTTTTTGG
>MWDD01000122.1 GCA_002070375.1 bacterium ADurb.Bin157
CCGTCGCGACAAGCTATTCCGACAAACGCGCTGAGCATTACCAATAAGCCGAAATAATCATTAATGAGCCTTTCGTAAAGCTTTAAAAAAATAATATTTATAGGCTTAACAGGCAGCGTTTGAAGGTATTCGAAGTCAGAGCTCATTTGGCCCATATTGATAGTATGGCCTGTTGTTAAATCTCCCATGAATGTTATAAACAGAACAAACATTACTATGAGCGCGAAAAACAGCAGATTGATATCGTTACCGAACGGCATTGCCAAAATTTTGCCCGATATTTCGATAGAAAAGTCTGCTACTGCCCAAACACATGCAAGCAAAACAAAAATAAATGCGATCGCTTTGCCGAAGCCGGCGCGGGAGCGCAAATTATTGAACATAATTTTATTTTTAACAGAACACAGAATAAGAGTGTTGTTTAATAATTCAAACATTAATTAATTTTGTAATAAACCGAAAGCTCTGTTTTCCATATTATTGATGCAGAACCAACCAGAGAGCTAAGCTTTAGATTTTTAAAAACAAATTTTTCGGCATATGGAGAAATTACTCTTAAAAAATCGTTCAAAACAGAAAAGCTTCTTACGGAAATTTTGTAATTAACGCGCATCACGCCGTTAACAGGCTCGTATTCTTCGTAATCACTTATTGCCACATCGATTTCTTCGTTTATACCTTTAACAAACTCTCGCAAATCTTTAACGGCCACTGCTTTTGCGTTTATTAAAGGCAGATCTGAAATTTCAAAATTATAGCTTAAGGAGTTTCCTTCAACTTTTTCTTGAGTCAGATTTACGTTAGCAATATTAATTATGGTTTTTTTAAAATCTGCCGCGAAATCAGGTGTTTCAGGCAGTGAAGAGAAAACAAATCTTATTGTCGTAGCAACCTTTGCGCCCCCGGTGTAATCTCCAAATGATATTTCGGTGATATTTTGGCTGATAGGTGTTTTAAGAAGACTTTCAATGATATCGGTTATTTTCTCGCAGGCAGAAATTGGCACGGAGCGGTATATTCCCCTGACCCAAACAGGCGAATCAGGCTGTTTTGCAACTGTTTTAAGTTTTTCTATAAAATCGTTTATTTTTTGGTTCGCGCTGTCCTTCTCTTTTGCAAAAAGCACGTTATACCAAGCCACGTCGTATTTTTTGAGACGGGCAGAAATAACGGCTCTCATAAATCTGGCACCAGGATGCGAAGGATCGCGGGTAAACACCAAATCTATCTCATTATTTGCCTTTTCGTAATCTTTGCGCGCAAAATGTCGGTTTGCGAGTTTCATATGAACGGCCACATATCTTTGATCGGCCTCAGAAAGTTTTAGGGGCCCGGTCTCGATCAATCTGCTTTGTGGTGAGATCTCGCGAACCATTCCCGATAAGTTTTCGGGAATTTTTGTTGCGCTGCCCGGTCGAGATGTTCCTGTTCGTTGCTGCAAACGCCGCTTTAAATCGTCAACGTCGACAGCACTGCTAACCTGTTCCAAAAAGCAAGCCAGCAAAAGCAATATGAAAAGAACACGATATTTTGCCGCCATAATAAGCGCCTTTATATTAGGGAGTTACCGCCGCTACCGCTTCTTCTTCGGTTTCATAATAATCGCACAAAGTAAGCACTCCGGTCATGCGCAAAGCAGTTTTGGTGAGTGTAGAAAGCCCCGTTATCGCAACTTCCCCTTCATTATAATCGATAATTTGAACCATCAAGTCAAGAAGGATTGACAAGCCGGTACTGTTTATTACCGGTGTTTCGGACATATTAAAGACGAAGTAAATACATCCTTTGTTGATATATTCAGTGCATTTCTCTCGAAAGACTTTCCCTCCAGCGTCATCAAGATAGCCCTGAGTTCTAACAACTACCACTTTTCCAATTGTTGAAAATTCCACATTAAATTCAGCCATACAAGCAATATATGGCAGAGTTCGCGGTACTGTCAAGCATTTTTAACTTCAGTTTCTCAGCACATCGGCCGGAGAAGTTTTAACCGCTTTAAAAGCGGGGACAAGAGCTGAAAATATAGCAATTAAAACAATACCGACAAATACCCATGCAAACAGCACCGGTAAATTCAAAAACTCATATTGCTCGTTAAATGGAATTTCAAGCATTGCCGCACAAAGTGGAAACAGCGCAAAACCCGCGATTGTTCCCGGCACCCCGCCAGAGGCCGACTGCAGAACCGAGCCTAACACAATCTGAGCAAATATAACATTGTTTTTCCAGCCGATGGCTTTTAATATGGCTATTTCGTGACGTTTTTCCGAGACCAAAGACCACTGCGAATTTGCCGAAAACAAAAACACTAAAATACAGGCGGCCAAAAGCACATAATTTAAAGTGTTTTTGCTTAAACCCATAAAATCAACAACGTGCAACGAACAATTTACCGAATTTGCCGACAAATTGCCCTCTAACAACTCCTGTGCCTTTTTCATGGCAGTTGCGTTGAATTCTCCGCCGGTCGAAGCCACAAGAAAAATATTGGCTTCGTCATCTAACGGAACCGTCAATCTTTTATTTATGGCTTTTTTTGCGTCTTCCCAGTTCATATAAATATCTGCCCTAGCGGTTCTGGCGTGCGAGCTGACAACTCCTATAACCGGGTATAACGCGTCAGCCACATTAACCACAGAACCGGGCTTTAAGTTCCATAAATCTGCGTAAGATTTGTCAACTACCACCACATTTCGATCATTCGGGTTAAAAAAAGCCCCTTTGACTATGTCACCTTCTGACACCATCGTAGACTTCAGCGCATAGTTATCTTGCACTTTGATTCCGCCGAGGCTAAAAATATGACCGTCTTGCCCTTGTTTTATGCGAAACAATAAAAATGGGGTTACAGCCTTAACCTCATCTATAGCTGCGATTTTTTGCACCAAAGAAACAGGCATCAAATGAGTATTAACAGAGGGTTCAGTAAAGAAACCCTCAGACACGGGGTCTTTCGCTATTTTTATTTGAGGAGCCCCATCTTTTCGAACAGGCGAATAAATTAAAAATTTAGCACCCATATACCTCACCACAGAGTCTTTTGCCTGCAAATCAAAACGCAACAACAGCACAATAATTGTTATAAAAGCGCAGCACAAAAAATAGCCCAGAACATTAACTAATGTTCTAAATGGTCTTCTTAATAGCTCTGTTAGTGTGTTTGAGAATATTTCTTTCATATTGTTTCTGTTATATCGCAAATCTTACCGTCTTTAAGCATCAATTCACGATCCGCGTATTTTTTGTTAAACGCGCCGTGCGACGCGGCAATCATTGATATGTTATCTTTTTTGACTCGTTCCATAAGCAGAGTCATTACCTCTGAGGCGGTCTCTTCGTCCACATCTCCGGTGGGCTCATCTGCCAAAATCAAATCCGGGCGGTGCACCATAGTTCGCGCAATCGCCACTCTCTGCTGTTGCCCCACACTGAGCTCGGCGGGCAAATTCGCCAACCTTTCGCCCAGACCTAATTCTTCAAGAATTTCTGTTGCTCTTTTTCTGCGTTCAGCTGCATCTATGCCTCTATGCATAAGCACTGCCTCGACGTTTTCAAGTGCTGTCCAGGTTTGAATAAGATTAAAGCTTTGAAAAATCATTCCGATGTGCTTTGCGCGAAGCTCTGCCAGCTCATTCAGGGTCATCGCGGTCAAATCTTTGTCTTTAAAAAATATTTTTCCGGAATTTGCACGATCCAGGCCGCTCAGTATGCCAAGCAGGGTTGATTTGCCGACGCCGCTTCTTCCTGAAATCAATAAAACTTCGCCGGGTTTGACGGCAAACGAAATATCTGAGAAAATCTTCAGCTGATTCCCACGAACATCAAAACTTTTACTTAAATTATCTACATTTAGAACAAACATTGTTTCACCTCTGTTCAACACCTTCTCAAGACTTCTAAGGGGTGCTTTTTCAAAACAAACAACACGGGTATGAGGCCTGAGAAAACACCTGAGAAAACAGAAAACATTACTACGGCAACCATTGAAAGAGCGTTAAAAGGACTGCCGATGCTCATTTCAATCCCCAATAGGTGCTCTACGGGAACAACACAAAGCAGCAAACCGCTTATCAAGACACCGGTGCCACAGCCGATCGCAGAAATTATAAATGACTCCGAGAGCATTTGTTTAATAACTGAGCTGTTGCTCCAGCCGATGGCTTTTAATATTGCAACATCTCTTTGGCGCTCTGCAACAAAGGATAACTGCAACTTTACAGTCATTAAAATTGAACTTACAAGGATCACCACGATAAATACCCAAAGCAGCTTCTCGTTAAGCCCGATAGCCTTAGATGCCGGATAATAGCAGCCGGATGTTAATATACTGTCATTTTTCATCAATTTCATCACATCTTCCATAACCTGCCCGTGAACTGTGCCGTTAACAGACTCAACCAATATTATATTGGCTTCATTTTCGAGCGGATTATGTATGCGGCGATTTATTACTCTCTCGGCTTCGGAAAAAAGCATGTAAAACTCGGCTTTAACCGGATCGGCACCGGTCGCTGCGATGCCTATAACTTCAAATTCTTCCTCGGCTATAATAACCTTTGAACCAACCTTTAAACCGTTGTTTAAGGCATACCCGTCATCTACCAAAACCTTATTAAAAGAGTTTTCTGACAAATATTGCCCTTCGATTATTTCATTCGTGCCGCAGGAATTTGTCTCTACGGCTAAATGGCCCAAAAAGAGGCCGCCTACGGTAAAAAGTTTGTTATCTGTGGGATCTCTGAACCTGAACATTAAAAAGGGGGAAGCATTTCTGACACCGGGCAGTTTATTTATCTCGTTTGCCAAATCTATTGTCAATAACCTTGTAGTATTGGTATTTATAACAAAGCCTTCGTTGAGAATGTCTTTTGGTTTTTTATTACAGCCTGTGCAGTTCTCACAATTTTGCTTACATTTTTCGGGAATTATACCTAACGCAAGCTTAGCCAGCTCTTCTTCGGTCAGCGAGCTTAAGTCGCCGCAAGAGGGAAGCCAAGTAACAAAATGTGTTCCGGTAGTACCTATTACTGCCGTCTGATGCACTTTTGAAAAAACAGTAACCGCAGTAATAACAAGCAGCAGAGAAACGGCAATGGCATACCCGGCAAATAAAGCCAAGGTTCGGCGTTTATTTCTTTTTAATTCTCTTATTGCGCACAATAAAAAATCAAGGTTCATTCACTTTTTTCTCCGATTGTTTCATAGCCGTATGTTAACCAGCCACTGATTCCGTCGGGGTATTCAATAATGCTCTCATATCCTAATTGCCTTATATTTTCGGTTGCGGAAGCTATATTTGCACCTTCGATTCCGGGGTAAACTATAAGCAAAGAAGATTTTTCGGGCAATTTGGCTTTTAGGTCTTCGTGAGCAATATTTTCATAAATAATTACCGCACCCGGTATTCTGATTTCTTTTTTTTGAGAGGGTGAGCGAAACTCAATCAGTTTTGCGCCGGAATCTGATTTAATTAAAGCCACAAGAGTATCTGCCGTTATTGTTGAACGCACAACATCAAATGTAACCGATGCTATTGCAGAGCAATCACAACCTCCGTCGCACGCTAACAGAGGGCTTGTTTGAAAAGCAAACAGCCACAAAACAATAACTGTTAGTATACTATTTTTTACCATATTCGTTTATTGCGTTCACCAAATGGGCATTAACCGCTTTCATTGCCGCATCAAGCGGAGTCATTCCCTGTTTATTCTTCAAACTTTTGTCTGCACCTGAAGCAAGCAACACTTGGGCGCTTGGCGCAGACATTATTTTACCGATCACATGAAGCGGAGTGTCTTCATTATTGTTTAACTCATTAACTTTTGCGCCGGCATTTATCAGTGTTCCGATTACTCCGACCAGACCATTTTTAGCGGCTAAATGAAGGGGAGCATTTCCTTGAGGGGTTTTATCGCTTACGCTGACTCCCGC
>MWDD01000123.1 GCA_002070375.1 bacterium ADurb.Bin157
GGTTTGATGTGGCGGGGATAGGAAACGGGTTTGCCGAAAGGCGAATACCGCGCCTGTCCTCGACCCTACCAAACTGCCGCTTGCCAAAACTCAACCCCGGCGCCGCTTAGGCGGCGCACGCCCTACACAATTTCCAAAGCCTGCTCACGCGTCCTGTCGAGTCAGCCAGGGCTTCGGCAGCTTCGCCGCCTCGCACCTGTCTGCCTCCCGGAAAGCCCTTCGGGCTTTCCGCAGGTCGCGGCAATGCCCACGGCTCACGACTCCATGTCATTTAATGTCATCCAAGCTGACCAGACTTTGCCTGGTCAGCTCCCGCCATGAGCCGTGGACATTGAACGCAGGCTTTAACTCTCCCTCGATCCAGGCAAACGGTAACTCCCCGGCGCTCCCTGCCCGCCGCCCCAAAGGGGCTCCCAAAAACAAAGCCCTCTTTTGAAAGATTTCTTTTCAAAAGAGGGCTGTAACAAACTTCAAGAATTTACAGAAAAACCTTATACGAAACGTTGAAGAGCTCTCCAAGCTTTTTGGCAAGGCTTTTGCCGATAGGTCTTTCACCCTTTTCCATTGCCGAAACATTCGGCTGCTTCATTCCAAGCTCTTCTGCAAGCCATTTCTGGGATTTCCCGTCACGATAACGCAATCCACGCAGTATTTTCCCCGGCTCGCTGTCCGGCAGAACTTCCTCCCAGGCTACGCTGTCATCGGCGTCTTCTTCGTCGATTTGTCCGCCAAGCGCGGCAACAATATTTTTGATATCTTCAAGCTTTTTGGCCGGAACACGGAATTTAACGCTCATCAGATTGCTGTTTGGCATCATATTATTTATCTCCTGTTTCATTTGTCTAATACTCGGCCTTCTCATGCGTGCCGGCATATACGATCTTAACGACGTTTTTGTCGATTACTTTCCAGATCACAACATAGGTCGGTCGTCCTGCTTTAAGATGGCAATGGTGTTCTCCTGAGCCTAATTTACTGTAATGCGGCCAGTTTCCACGCACTGGCCCTTGGTGAATGATGTCTTTAACCAGAGCTCGCAATACTTCTCGTATTTTTTCAGGTAGTTTTGCTGCCTTTCCAGAAAACGTTACTTCGGTCATGTGTTAGCTCCTGCAATATCAGTATTTGATATAAATATATCAAACACTGATATAATAGTCAAATTCATTCTTCCTTATTACTCAAGTAGTTGCGTTTGCGCTCTTTTTATCATCAACGCAAGTGTTTTCTAATATTCAGAAAATTAGATTGAACTATTCTTCGAATGATGTTAAAAATGAAAAGGCTCAGGTTTTACTAAACCTTTGCACAATAAAAATTTTCTTGACAAGAGGAACTGATGAGGATTTGCTCAACCAACCAACCAACCAACCAACCAACCAATGGTGCTATTTGTACGATCCTGATTTCAATAGCCGATTTAACCATAAGCTGCTGGCGACATGTCGCCAGCAGCTTTGTTTTATTTCGCTTCAGACAAAGTTTTCGCTAGATTTACAATAAAATTTTATGTGGAGGAAAATTATGCGGGAAAAAATTTTTATGAGCGTTTGTTTTTTTCTGATTCCCTTTTGTTTCTCTGTGGGGGCCGCAGACCTGAAATTAACTACTCCCGATGGGCGGTCTGTATTGTTGAAAGAAAACGGTACTTGGGAGTTTGTAAACTCTACGCAGCAAAATGCCACAACAGGCTCTTATCAAAGGATGGATCTCGATGATCTCAAAATCGATATTGGAAGTCTTATGGGCAAAAAAATACAGGTTAAAGCCATCGGTCAATTGTTCGGTGAAATGTTTTTTATCAAGAAAGACATGATGGATATGAGTCCAATAACCGTTGACATAAAAAACCTACCCCGCGAGCAAAAAAAATATGTAATTCAGAATTGCGGTACTGGCGCAGAAATAACTGTTTATGGAACAGTTAGCAAAGTCATGTTCCAAAATGGTTTGATTGCAGAAAAAATTGAATGGTAACAATAAGAATTCTGAATAATGGTGATTTTGGTAATCTAAAATGGCCCCATTTGGGAATTTAATTTGGCCCCACCCTGACTTAATCGGATAAGCTTACAGAATTCATTCCTGGAGGCCCGAAATGGACAGGAGAAAAAAATTGGAGTTGTTTGAAATTATCAGAAGAGATTTTCCAGCAAGGAGGTACGCGGCAGCAAGGTTTAATTTTTTGGAAGTCTGTTGCGGGGCTGCGTCAAAATTTTATTTACATTTGAGCTAACAAATTAAGGAGTAAACAATGTTCTGTAGTAAATGCGGAAAAGAACTCAATGAAAAAGGCCTTTGTGCCGTTTGTGGCGATACCACTACAAAAGCAAACGAAGTCCTTGCTAAACTCACCAAATCTATACATTTATCTGATGTTTGGATGCTTATTGTTGGCGTTATTTGCATCTTATCTGGTTGGAATATGTTTTATGCCGAGGTCAAGTCACAAGGCTCCGCAATCAGACAAATAATAGGTGTCATAGTTGAATTAGAAGGCGTTGTTCTACTCGTTGGTTATTGTTTATATAAAAAATTAACCGCTTTAACTGATGCATTAAAAAATGGAGTGGCCAAATAAAAATGGGCATTTCTCGAAGGGGGGGGGATCCTTATGTCTGATGCAAATCCAAAAAACGTTTCACCTGGCGGCAACGTGCCTTCTTGGGTCGGCTTAATAATTCTGTTATTAGTAGCCTATTTCGTTGGCACCGCTATACTCAAAGAGAAACAAGCTACTGAAAAAGTACAGTATGGCTCTACTCAACCTGCTAGAGGTAGATAAGCTTTCACAGCTATTTTTATTTGATTAGTAATCCTTTATCAAAGGTTTATAGGAGGGGCGATGATAACCAAACCTTTTGTTACACGCTTTTTATGCGTGTTTGTGTTTTGTGGTATTTTTAGCTCATGTTTGGCTCAACAGGGGGCCATTGTAACCTCTAACGCTTCACTTACTATGCGGTCTGCTCCTTCTAGAACCAGCGATAAAATTGGTTCGGTTAAATCGGGTGAAAAGGTTGTTGTTTTGGAAAAAACTTCAGCGGTAGAGGTTATTGAGGATGTTGAGAGCGCTTGGTATAAAATTCAATATTCCGGCCAGGAAGGGTTCGTTTTTGGCGGGTTTTTAAGCCTTATTGAAAAAGAGCTTCCAAACAACGCCATTGCCAACCAGCCTGTGACGAGCATAACTCCTATTCAGCAAAAAGCAGTCGTTCGCTCTGAGCCAATTATCTACAAGGTTAGACCGAATGCTCAGCAGGGCAAGGAGTTGCTCAAATGCCTTGCCAATCAGAGAGTAATTGCTGGTGCTGTGCTTATGTATAATATGGACGACCACATAGAAAAATTTAGGTCTTTAACGGATGAAGATGTCATGTCTGCCAGCAGCGTTCTTATATTAGAGCGCTATTTGAAAGCGCCTCCTATAAAACCAAGCAAACACTGTCATTATATGAGTTCTGGCGATTTATCGTCTGATGGTGATAACAACGCCGTTTTTTGCAAATATCATGGCGGCTTTTGGGAAGACAAATTAGTGAAGTTTATTGTTTCTGATGATGTTGAGTCCTCTAGTGATTATATATCAATGGATATTGATGACTTAAAACTTGATATCGCTTCTTTGTCTGGAAAAAAAGTTAAAGTTGCTGCTTTGGGCCAGTATTTCGGCCAAATGTTTTTGCTCAAAAAGGATATGATGGACATGAGTCCTATATTTGTTGAAATAAAAAACATTCCGCGTGAGCAAATGAAATATATTATTCAGAACTGTAATACGGGCGCCGAAGTAATTGTTTCTGGCATTGTCGGCGAAGTTACCTTTCAACAAGGTATTATTGCAGAAAAAGTTGAATGGTAATTTGGTCGTTTTCGTTGCTATTTAGCAAGGTGTGGAGGCATATTTATGTATCGTAGTGTTTTTTCATTGGCTGTATTGGTCTGTCTGTTGGCTATTGTTGGCAATCAGAGTGTTATCTGTTTTGCTTCTAACACGGCTACTTTTGACTCTCCTTTGAAACTGGCTCAATTTTTATTTCAAGCTCAATACCTGAATGTGCATAGTGATGCCGAAATTGCTCGGCTTGAGCCCCCCTCTGTTGAATATTTCGGGAAATCATTTATGCTATGGTCCGATGAAGATTTTGACTCTTTTTTAGCAGCGGTAAAAAAATTTGCTGAGGAAGGGGCCAGCCCCCTGGTTGGGAAAAATGATGTTTCTAGCTGGAAAGACTGCTTTGGGTCGGAGCGCACAAGCAATGTGTTTCATAATGCCGATTTTGCGATAGAAAAATCTTTAGAGTTTGTGAAAAACGTGAAGGAAAAAAGCGACCTCAATAAATATCGCCAACAACACGCATTGCAAAATAAGGCGCGCCATGACGAATATCTAAAAAAAGCAAAAGAGTCAACAATAACGACCATTGTCAACCAGCCCGTGACAAACACAACTCCGATGAAGCCAACAGCAGTAACCAAGCCTAGTTCTGGCAATTCTTTAAATTTAGAGTCACCATTGCCGCTAGCCCAATTTTTCTTTTGGGCCCAAAGTCGGTATGGCTCAAGTTTTGGGGAGCTGAATGAATTTACAGAAAATCTGCTGGGGAAAGCACTCCTTGCTTGGACAGAAGAAGATTTCGCTGCAGTAACAGCAGCAGTCCAAAGACATGTAGAGGAAGGACCAAATGCTTTGTTTTCGACGGAATATATTCCGCGTTGGACAGATGTCAACAATGCTGTTCGTGACACTGCTTGCTTTACTACGCGTGACCGGGCTTTGAAAGAGTCTGCTAAATTACTGGTTTTATTTAAGAATGAAAGAGCAGATTTTCTCGCCAAACAACGAGCAGACGAACAAAAGGCGCTAGCCCTAAAAATGCGAAAAATTGAGGAAGAAAAAAATGTAAAAGAGAAAGAGAAACAAAGATTAGAGTTTAAGTTGCAAGAAGAAAAACAAAAAGCAGAACAGCGGCGTCTTAAGGAGTTAGAGGAAAAAGAACTTGCAGCCATACCAGCTGGCATTTTGTATTCTACGAAGGGTCCAGTGATAAAAGGGTTGTCTATAGGTTCGTGCGCCATAGAGGCTCTAAAAATTCTGAAGGAAAAAATTCCTCAAGACGTTTGGGCTATTAGTAAACTCGGTAATGGGTATATGATTAGCGGTCAATTGCTTTTATCCGGCCCAGTTGTTATTACGGCAGACAAAGATAAACGCGTGAATCTTATAGCTTTCCAAGATACCAATAACCTATTTAATACGACAGATCTTACTGCCGAGCAATTTGTAAAAGAAATTATAAGCGCTTATAAAATTCCGTCTATGCAAACATATATAAGACAAGAAGGTACTTCGCTTGAAAAAGGTTGGGAATATTCAAGTCAGGAAGGCTGGAAAATATCTATTAATTATAGCAAGCATTTAATACTTTCTGCCATTGCTAAGCCGTCTGAGAGAACATTTGATTAGAGGCATTCAAAATTACCTTAAAATTTTCATGATGTTGCAAAATAAAACTATTAATGAAACTGTGCTAGGAGATTTTAGCCTCTCTCTCATTTCCTAAAACTCTTATGTCTCAGGGAAGGGGCCAGCGTATCTTTTCAGCCCGTTCGCGTCCCACAGGGCCGTTTCAGCCTTTCTGCTTTGCGCCCAAAACCGAAGTTTTTACCCGCCAGTGACTTAAAAAACACACGAACCAGCCCCACGGCACACCCACCAGGCATTTTTTCAAAAAACGCTAAAAAAATGCCGTTTTGGCGCATTTTTCCGCCAACGGGCTGTGTGTTGCTTGCCCGTCAACTACCGAACTCCCTCTGGGCTCACCACAGGGGAAACCGGTTAATATCTCTTCCGTAAATCCTTTCCCCGCTGCACCGCCCGTCGAAACTTTTAGATACCGCCCGGATCGACAAAGTAAA
>MWDD01000124.1 GCA_002070375.1 bacterium ADurb.Bin157
TATTAGAAAGATTTATTTGAGGCTTGTCAAGGCGTTTGTTTGTCAGTCTTCCTTCAAGATAGAGTATACGATCGTTGCTTGAAAATTCAACCAGCTTTAGCGTGTGTCTTGACTCGATTTTTTGTGCATAATCTTCAGTTGTTTCATAATTTGGTGTGATTCTGAATCTTCTTATTAAAGTTTTTCTAAAATCCAAGTCGTCAAATTCTGTTCTGCTTCGTGCTTGTCCAATAGTTTCTGTTATGGCGAATGAATCAGCATTAGGTCCCCACATAAGTTCGCTCAGCGAACCGTTTAATCTTATCAGGTTTGAAATACTCAAATTGTTGTTCAAGTCTATCAGGTGCGCTGATTTCGCAGATGCGAAAATTATTTTATCAGAGTTCGGCGACCAGTATGGGAAAGCGTATAATTGGTTTTCAGGC
The DNA here is from genome assembly GCA_002070375.1 of bacterium ADurb.Bin157. GTDB lineage: Bacteria > Muiribacteriota > Ozemobacteria > Ozemobacterales > Ozemobacteraceae > MWDD01. The sequence continues at coordinate 426 of MWDD01000124.1, forward strand.
AGAACTTCACTCTTATTTTTAATTTTAACATTTTCATTTTTGTCAGCATTGTATATGAAGATGTTTCTTTCTTGGGTTTTTTTATCGAGAACGAGTCCGGCTAAGATATTTTTATTTGGCGCCCACTGCATATTAAGTAAAATTTTCTCAGAATTTGAATCAATTATGCGGTCAGCTTTTTTGGTATTTAAGTTTATAACAAATGGTGCCATGTCGACTGTGTAAGCTAGGAATTCTCCTTTATGAGAAGCGGTAATGTTTTCATAATAGCCATTAGTTCTGTCTAATAATAATTCAGAATAGTAGCCGGTGTCAGTTTCTGTTAAAACAAAAATCTTATTATTTTGTATGGCAGGTCTTGTTACCGCAATTTTGTTCTTTGTAATTAAGCAAAAATCGCTGTCAGGTTCAAGGCATTTATTGTCTGCCGAAATATTTTTTAATTTAAGATTGTCAGCTAATTCGCTAACTTTACATTCAATTTTATCAATTATTGTGAATAATGTTTCTGCTGTATCAAGCAGGAATTTTTCGTCTGTTTCTTTGTGAAGTTTTAAAAAATCATTAATTTTTTTTAATATGTGGTTATAACCGAGTTCGTGTATTTTTATAAGCTTAAGGTTATCGTCATATTCGTCAATTGCCAAATCCGGTGAATATAGGATTGTTAGTCTGGTCTTTTGTGATATTTTTGATATTCTTTTTAAATATTCTATATAATTGTCAAACAAAATGAGGGTCAGATTTATTTGAGGAACTTCTTTGTTTAAAGGGTGCTGTGTGTTAAAAGATTTTTGCAGAGGCGGTTGAAAAATAAACTCAATATTTCCTGTGTAAAAATTAATGTTTTTATCGGGAATCTGAGCGTTAAGCCTGATACAGGACGTAACCAGCAGTATAATAAACAGTAAACGTTTCATAACTTCACTCCGGATTATTTGTTTAAGTATTTGAAAATTTCTTCTACCAGGCCATCCACAAGCTGGTTTGCGGGTAAGGTTCTAAGTATTTTTCCGTTTCGGAAAATTAAGCCGCTGTCTTTGCCGCCGGCAATTCCAAAGTCGGCTTGTTCGGCTTCTCCCGGGCCGTTTACTGCGCATCCCATTACGGCAATAACAAGATTTTCTTTGATTCCGGATAACCTTCTTTTGACTTCTTTTGCTATTTCTATAAGCGGTATTTGTGTTCTTCCGCAGGTTGGGCAAGATACAATCGTGATTCCCGACTGTCTTAAATTAAGCGTTTTGAGAATTGAAATTCCTGTTTTTACTTCTTCTGCGGAGTCTCCTGTCAAAGACACTCTTATTGTGTCTCCTATTCCGTTTAATAATAGATTTCCGATTCCTATTGATGATCTGATTATTCCTTCTTCCGGTAAACCTGATTCGGTTACTCCCAGGTGTAGGGGATAGTCGCACTCTTTTGCTACAATGCTAACCGCGTCGCACATTGTTTTTATATCGAATGCTTTGACAGCTATTTTAATAAGGTCGAATCCGCATTTTTCTAGAAGCCTAACTTCGTTTAGTGCAGACTCGGCAAGTGCAGCAGATGTAACTCCGCTATGCTTTGCTTTGATTTCAGGGTCAAGTGAACCGGCATTTACGCCGACTCTTATTGGTATCATTTTATCTTTTGCCGCAGCTGCTACTTCTAAGATTTTATCTTTGGCTCTGATGTTTCCGGGGTTGATTCTGAGTGCGTGAACTCCGTTATTGATTGCGGTTAATGCGAGATTATGGTCAAAATGTATATCTGCAATTACCGGTATCGGTGTTTTATCGCAAATTTCTTTAAGGGCAGCGGCAGCTACGTTATCCGGTACTGCAAGTCTTATTATGTCACATCCTGCCAACGCCAGTCTATTAATTTCGGAGAGGGTTGCTTGAACGTCTCTGGTATCTGTTTTAGTCATTGTTTGAACTGTAATCGGAGATTTTCCTCCGACCGGGATGTTTCCTATTGCCAGGCATTTGCTTTTTCTTCTGTTAGTCATTGTTTTAAACCTACAACTATAAAAGTTATGTCATCCGAAAAACCTTCGGAAACATGAGTAGCGATAGCTTGAGAAATTGTTTTTTTGCAATCTTGCGCGTTTTCAAAGTTTTGTTTTTCGAGAAAGTTTTCTAAGGAAACACCTTTGAATTGTTCAAAAATCTTATATAATCCGTTGGTAGAGCAAAATAAAAGATTGTTGCCGTTTAATGTTACTGCAATTTTGTTTTGAACGAGTTCCTTTTTAATTCCTATTGGTGAGCTTGTGAGTTCTTTGAGGGGTTGAACAGAATTGTTTGCAATAATTAGTGGAACGGGGTTTCCGAAATTTCTGACAATAATTGAATCTTTGTCAAACGACAATAAAGTTGCCGCAAAGCATAAATCTTGTTCAGAAAAGGTTTTGAGGAGTTCATGGGATTTTATGAACTTTTTGTCGTTGTCTTGAGTGGTTCTAAAGACCGAATATGCTATATTGAGAGTGAGAACAGCCTTTATTCCACTGTGAAAGGCGTCAAAAATAGCGATGTATTTATTGTTTTCGTCAGAATTCAGATCTATCATGTCGCCTTTAATTCCGTGCGTCAAGTTTACGTAAGATACTATGGAATGATTTTCGATAAAGTTTGTGCCGGGGACGTGTGCTATTGTTTTTAACAGGTTTTCTGCAATTGTGATTTCTTGTGCTGATTTTTCTTGTTCAAGTATTTGACTAATCATTTTAATGTTTTCAATTATATGGGGCAGTTCGTTAGCTAAGCCGCTAATGAGGTTAATTTCAGCTTTTGTGTATGGAACTTTGGTCTTTTTTGCTCCGATTAAAATGTTGCCATAGTAATTGTTTGCGGCTGCAATCGGGTAATATAGTTTAATATCGTTTTCTTTTAGGAAAATTGCTTTTTGTTCATTAGTTTTGTCATCAAGAGTGTTGTAGTTAAAAATAATAGCGTCTATGTCATATTGGTTTTCGGGGAAATTGTCTAATTCTCTTTTGGGGTCTTGATTCGGTTTTATGAATTCTATGCTGCTTGCGCCTGTTATATAGTTAATTTCGTTAATAAAACATTTTAACATTTTATCTGAGTCAGATTGATTCCTGAGTTTTTTAAGGGCTTTTTGCATGACTTGTGCCGCGTCAAAGTCTTTTCTGCCGAAGAACTTGTCTACAAGCTTTGTTAATGCATCTTTAATCGGCGAAAATATTGCAGCAATTACTAAAATTGTCACGACTTTTGCCCAACCGTCTGATGAATCTAAGACGTTTTGCATTAACTCTTGAACAAGTTCCATGCATCCTGCGAGTGCTGCTGTTGTAAGCGTGTAAACAAGACCTATAGAAAAAATAAGATCAATTTCCATTAGGTTATATCTGAGCATTGTATATGTCAGAATAAAGCTCATGATTATTCCCAATACCGGAAACAAGCCCAGTCCGTAAATAGTTTGTCCGCCCAAGAAGAATTTACTCAATGCGATTGTTATTGAGCCTGCGGCAATTGGCAACAGCATTGCGGCAAATGTGTATTTAAGCCTAAGAGCCTGTGTGGGCGTTTGTGTGTTTTTATTTGACTTAGACAGTGTGAGTAGCGACAACAGGAGATACCCGATAATTATTCCTTTAATCACGAATTCATTTTTCCCAAAAACTATAGTGAAGCCATCGGCGATTGTTTCGTATGAGGCAAAAAAATTATCTGTAAACAGCAATATTAATAAGTATAGTGCGGGTAACGCAAACAGAAAGGAGTTTTTTGGACTTTTGATTATGTGCGCATCCGGCTGTGGTTCGGGAAATACTGCCGTAAATATGCAAAATACGTATGAGAGCAAAATTGCGGGTGTGAGCAATATTTTAATATTATTTGAGGTAACACCTTCGTAAAAAATAACTATTTCGCCGATATTCCACGCGACAAAAAGCAATAGCAACAAACAAAAGAGTCTGTTTTCTATTCTTTTGGGTCTTTTAGCTATAACAACCATTGCAAGTATTGTCTGAATAACTGCTGCCGCATAACCTAAGAATACGTGTAGGTTCATCTCAGTTTCCAGTTAGGTTGTCTTATTCTGGCTGCTGCGGGGCGCAGGGTTGTTGATGTGACTAGGGTTGCAGATTCGCCAATGTTTTCGAATTGTAGTTTAATTCTGACAAAGGTTATTTGTTTTCTTTGTTGTGAATCATTGGTTTTCATGTTGAACGGATAATAAGACCAGCCTGTCGGTGATTGTTCGTCAGTAAATTCATAATAAGGCTCGAAAAGGTTTTCACCGATTTTTTGCAGAGATAAAAGCTTGTTTGGGTTTTCTTTGTTTTCGCTTCGCCAGAGAATGCACTCTCTTTCGCGACGCTCGACTTCATACAAAACTGTAACTAAGGCATCTTCGCCCGGATCAGGTTTTTCGGCGGAGTATTTGTAAGTTCTCATTTTTACCGAATCGGGCGAGATTTCCAGTATTTCTTTTGCGTTTCTGAAATCTGCTACTATTCTTTCGGTTTTATTTCTAATTTCAGAGGTTAAAAGCAGTTGAGAGGTGCCTTTTCTGACCGTTGACATTCCTGTTGTTTGTAAAAGATACAACACGCCGATAACTAATACGGTCAAGGTCATTGCTATGAGTATTTCGACTAGTGTAAATGCTTTAGAGTTCTTTGTCATTTGTGCAATCCGATTATGGTCACGAGGTTTGCTATTTTTTTATTTTGTTCATCAAATACCATAACAGTGATTTTTTTTAGTTTTGACGGCATAGCGGACTCGCTTATTTGTTCTACTTTTGTAACTCTTCGCAGTTTTGAGTATTCCGGCGGATAAAAAGGAAGGGTCTTTAAAAATACTTTTGGGTAGAGTAGTTTAAGTCTTGTGTGGCTTGTTTTGTATTCGCTGTCTACGAGCATAGATTCAGTGAATACATCTGAGAAATATTTTTCGAAAGACTCTTCATTGAAGTAAGCTTCATCATATTTATATCTGTCTTGGAATACATCTCTGAAGTTTTCATAGTCAGATTTAATTTGCTCAAACGGCAGGCCTTTAATTTCCTCGATTTTTTCTCGGGCAAGGTTAAACCCAAGGACTTGCTCGGCGTTGTCATTGCTTCCTCTGACGCCAAAAATGAACATATTAGTAAATGGCATAGCTACCATGCCAGCCAAAACTATAACGATCAGGATTTCCACTAACGTGAAAGCTTTGCAGAAATGTTTTGTATTCTTTCCCATAATGTTCCGAATAATCAGATTATAGTACAGAGTATAACAAATATATAGATTTTGCAAAGATTACATGTTAGATAATAGTAAATAGTTATTTGGGAGGCTTATTGTATGTTAAAAAGATTGTGCACGCCCGTTTTTTTCGGGTTTTTTATTTTGTTAACATTTTTCTTTTTTACAAATCGTTTG
>MWDD01000125.1 GCA_002070375.1 bacterium ADurb.Bin157
CGGGCGTAATTCAGCGGTAGAATGTCAGCTTCCCAAGCTGGACGTCGCCGGTTCGAGCCCGGTCGCCCGCTCCATTTAATTTCAATAACTTAGAAGATTTTTTGTCCATAGTAAAATCTTTTATAATAATCATTTCCAACCATATTTCCAACCCGCAAGCTTAAAATCGGCATTTTTCGTAGTTCAAAGGATATTCTTCCGGGTATAGGGGTGGGGGCTGAAGCAATCAATCAAGGGTTCTAAATTCCACGTCTTTAAGCGAACAAACAAAAAGCGATATTGCCTGACCAAAAACTAGTAAAAAACGGACACTATAAAGTTAAAGACTAGACTGCTTTTCGCATGTAAAAAGAGGGAAAATTATTGATCTTTAAGAATGAAAATTTAATAATTATTATAAATAGATAGGCAACTTGTCTTTTGCCTTAAATGCACCGTCTATGACAGAAAAAATGATTAGGGATAAATGAAAAAAAGCGGATAATGATTTAATATAAAATGACAAAAAAGAAAGCGTGTTTGTTGACTGATAGGCCGGGGGGACCAGCGGTTCATTAAGGAATCCCTTTTTTCGTATTATAGATAAGCGCGTTTCGCACAAGGGGTAAATAAACATAGGAAAACGACACGCACGAGCAATCAAACAGCCTAATTAGCGATATACAACGACCAGTATAATTGACAAATCAAAATGAAACCCATGCCCATTTTTTTTTACAGAGCAAATCTTGTTAAATATTTATAATGATAAGTTTATTAACGTAAATGAAGGTTTTAAAAATTGTGCAAAATTCAACAAATTTATTGCCTGTGAATTACCACTAAAAAGCGAACAGGAAAGACAAAAAAGAAATCTGTATATATGCGGCCATGCCCCTATGCCCCCCCTCGGCGTGCCTGTCTGTCATTGTCATGTTGAATAACAGACTTTGAAAAACAAAAAGGGATTTTTGTTGTTACTGGATAAACTTATTCAGCAACCTTATAACCTTTTTCTTCCATGCAGTTTCTGAATTTAGTTTCGACAATAAGGTTATGTATATCATCTCCGATGTACATATCTCCAGCAAACGGCCCAACATAAACATTATCTCTTTTTGTTCCTACTTGATCCTGACACTCTTTTACAGCAATCTTAAAGTCTGCCGGTGTCTTGCCTTGTGGGATAATATATTTTGCCGAACATCCTATTAAACATAATAATACTAAACAAAGTAGTCTTTTCATGCGCCCCCTGAAAGAGTGGGGATAAAAAAAGCGTTCTTTCATAGTCTTTAATTTGACAACCATTCCCCGCAAACCCTTTATTCATGCATGTTTCAAAAGCTTGCTCTAGGTAGTAGGTTATAAGTTATGAGTTATGAGTCATGAGTCATAAGCTATGAGTCATAAGTTTTACAAGTAAAAGGTTATAGGTTAAAGATTATAGGTAATAGGTAATAGTATTATTCAATATATTTTATTAAACAAGCAATTTTAGAATAGTGCAGACTTTCAGGTTCATAAAAACCTGCTTTATTTTTTGGTTTTACGGTTTCAACAAAAACTTCAAATATGCGGCCTTTAAAAATATCCGGTGACATTCTGTCTATCCTCGCTGGCTTGCTACCGTTGGCAATAACCCATGCCTTATAATAGTTTGATCCGTTCGATGGTTTTCTGTAAGCGTTCATAAGCATACGAATTTTAACGCCCTCATATTCATAGGGTTCTATTATTTGAAACCATAAATAAATTTTTGGTGTCCCGTTCCATTGCCCTTTTTGAATTTCTATGAAACGTGCCTTGTAAATTCCCTCTGGTATAAGCGGCCTCGGTTCACCGGCCTCAAAGTATCCCTCAAAATCGTCTTCTTGAATTTTTTTAAATTCATGCAACTGCTGATTGTTTAATTTCTCTGCCAAAGGCATTTCTTTCACCCCTAAGTAAATTTATTTTATCCTCAAAGTATCCCTTTAAAAGTATGTCAATTTTAAATTCTATCTCTGCCAGTTCACCCATAAGCCCGGCAAAGTAAGCCGCACCTTGCTCTGTCAATGCGCCGGGACTTTCTTTCACCTTGATTCTGACTTTATGTAATTTGCGGGATTGCTGGCATAATGATTCATAAAGATCATGTATGGTTTTCTCATAGTCTTTCTGAATCTGCTTTTCTATTTGGATTGCCGGGTTAACTTTGACGGGTGCGCCCCTGCTGATTCCTAGATAGATAAGAGCCTCTGGAAACGAAATTCCCTTCAGCTTCATAATGAATGAAATAACGTCCCCATGTTCACCGCACCCGAAACAATGAAAAGTCTGCTTATCTTTGTTCACCCGGAAAGACGGTTTGCTATCTGCATGAAACGGACAAATTCCCGTCCCCCGTTTCAACTCAATCCCTTCCTGTTCTATGATACGGACAATATCAGGCTTATTTTCCATGATTTTACCTCTACCCTTGCCGGACTATTCACCGGCATATTAGACTGCTAGAACCCCTGTTTTTCGTATGCGCTAGAGCGTTAGAATTGATTTTGAAAGCATGGCCGCCCTGGTCTGCACATATTCGCCTGTCTTATGTGTTTTAGTGCTTTTCTTTTCCCGGTTTTCTTTATAGGCCATGAACGGGTAAAGCGGGCATGAGGGAATTTTGCAGTCAATTTTTCCGTCTGAAAAGTAATTCATGCAATCGTAACATTTTGCAAAAATCGCTTGCTTGAAGGTTAGTTTCTGGCCGGATAAATGTTTCAAGATTTCCTTTTGCCCTCTGGCCGTCTTTCCGTGTTGCCGTATGATCTTTATTTTTTCGTTCATTAGTGCACCTCATCATTTCCGGCTTTTCTGGTCTTGTGATTCTGCCTTGACAATATCAATCACTTTGGAATTTTCTATTGCCTCTTTGATCTTCCAAGCAAAAAGCTTCTCTCTCAATTCTCTGATTTCGTTTTCGGTTTCTTCGATTAAATGCCGCTTAAATAGAATCTTACCTTCAATAATATCTTTTTCGTTTAGTCTTCCGTTCATGGTTACACCTCATCAAATGTAATGCGGCGGCTTTCCATGAAGGAAATAACGTCTTCCGTTTTGTATCTGACCGAACGCCCGCCGGGTAATTTGTAATAAGGAATACCTTTTCTTGTGAAACGCGAATTTCTAATTGTACTGATAGCCATTCCCGTGATTGCACTGACTTCTTTTTCGTTTAAATAAGGTTTTTCTAACATTTGATTTTCTGACATTTTGATTTTCTCCTTTAAAGTGATTTACAGTTACGGAAAAAAACTTTCCGTATGCATGAATGAAACTTATTAATTAAAAGGATTTCATTCAATGAAATGGGAAGAAAAAAACACGGAAAGCGTAACGTTTTCGGCACTTCACGGAAAGCGTAACGTTTTCGGCAGGTGACTTTGGGGGTGTGATCTCTGGGAAATAAAAAAGCCGCCCGGAGGCGGCCTTGTTTTATTCAGAATTTTTTTAGAAATGGATTAAATTCAAAATCTGTTTGTTTCTTCATAATGTCAATAATTGTATCTAGTGACAAGCCTCTTAAAATAGGATTGCCGTCTCTATCAACACTTCTTGTTAGAACGTGCTTTTTTGTTTCTGTTTTTTTGATTTTTAAAAGCGGAAATACATAATCATAAATTTCTTTGGCTATATTATTTTGTGACATTGTTCTAAACTTTTCTCTTTTATCTTTGATTAATCTTATCCATGCATCTCTTATAAATTTCTCTTTTATTGCCTCTTGCTGTTGCGTTGTTTCTTTTGCTGATTCTGTGCGGTTTTTATGAAAAGTCTTTAATGCCTTTTTTGAAAAGTCTTTTAATATGTTAGGATTATTTTTTTCAATTTTTTCAACATCGTCTTTACTAAAATGATCATCTAATACTTTGTAATAATTTTCATAATAATCTTCATCTGATAGTTTGTCTTTCGGTATTTTGAAATTTAGCCAAGAAGTCTTATCTTCAATTGCATTTAGTTTTTCTTCTAATCTATTGGCCTCTCTTAAACGTATCGTTAAAAGTTTATTTATATCATCCGTTTCTTCTCCCGCTTCTTTGTTGAGTTTTTCGATCCGTTGCATAACTTGCAGTTCGCCTTTTATTGCTCGTAACAGTTTCAGCATATGTGTTACGTTAGGCGGGGGAATAGGTTTTCCGGTTTGATTTAAAGGCTGAAGCCCTTTGTTTATATAATCATATAGTTTAAATATATCTATATTCCAACGTTCTAATAATTCATGCCCCTTTATTAAATCTGTCATTGCTTTTCCCTCTCACAAGCACCCCTTGTTTTATCCGGGGAAGCGGGAAGGGGAAACTCCCGCTTATCGTCTGGCCTGACTATCCCCGGATGATCTTAATTAGTGACCATTCCCTTCTTTTATTTCAATCACGTTTGATTTTGTTGCCGCGTCTATAATATCACCGGCCAATGCTGAAGCGTTCTTTAGTGCCTCATCTCTAAGGTGTGCATACCTTTGAGTCATAACCGGGGATTTGTGAGTCAATAGCTTTTGTAATGTATATAAATCAACTTTGCCACTAGAAGCAAGCATTGAAGCGTATGTATGCCTTAACCCATGCAACGCCCGGAAGTCTGCCGGGAGTTCCGCCGCTTTTTTAATTGCATTGACACGTTTCCATATTTCCTTAAAAGGCTTGCCGTCCGGCCTTACAAAAACATATTCAGAATATTTCGGATTATTCTTGTCTTTATTGATTTGTGTTTTGGAATGATTTTCTAAAATGTGCCTGGCCTGTTCATTCAAGGGGATTTTCTGACTAACGCCGCCTTTAGGGTTTCTGATTGAAATAAAGCCACGCTGAAAGTCAACATCATTCCATTGCAGTTTGAACATTTCCCCCCGGCGCATACCAGTATATAAAGCAAGGCGCATAATGTTTGCGGCCTCAATATCGGTTGAATTGTCAATGGCCGTTAAAAGATTCTTTAGCTGTTCCGAGTTTAAGTCTTCCGTTTTCTGATTATCAACTTTTATCGGTTCAAGTTTGAAATTTAGATTTTGGCATAACTGCCGCCCCACGCCAAAATTGACTAATCGTTTAAGCAGACTGAAAACGTGCTTGACGGTTTGCGGCTTGTATTTTTTTAAAAGATTGATTCTCAATCTATCGGTTTCAAGTCTTATGATCTTGTGCGGTTCTTTGTCGCCCAAGTCCGGCTTTAGATGTTTCTCAAAATTTGCTTTGTCCGTTCCTAGTGATTTAGATTGCGGCTTATTCTTTTTATATTCTTCCCATAACCGGGATAAAGTCATCTTTCCGGCCTCTGCTATCTTTGCGGCCTTTGCTTGCTCTCTGATCTCTTTCCGGGATTGTTGCTTGCCGTCAATCCTTGCCGCTCTCTTTCTGCTAGCTTGTGCCGGTGTCATTTCATCAGCATATTGACGGCCAACCTTTTCTTCATAAACTTTGCCGTTTTTCTTGAAGACTATATAGAATATCTTTTCCTTGCCTTTTCCGCTTAGACGGTCACCCAGACGGTAATAAACGCCTTTATATCCTGTCTTATGTCTTTTCATGATTTCCCCCTTTTATAAGCTGGCTTTTCAATTTCCAACCCCATTTCCAACCTATGATTTGAATATAGCAATTATTCATAGTAAGTCAAGGGCAATATTTTAAGCCTTGATAGCATTGATTTTGCGGAGTATATGTTATTTAGTGTATCTAAAAGGCAATTATGAAAAAAAGACTAATATTTAGCTTCCCAAGCTGGACGTCGCCGGTTCGAGCCCGGTCGCCCGCTCCAATGAAACTCCAATTTCGAAAGCGTAGCGCA
>MWDD01000126.1 GCA_002070375.1 bacterium ADurb.Bin157
AAGGAAATAGGCTACCAGGTTAATCATTGGCTGCTTAAAGGCGAGGAAATGGGTGTCCCACAGACAAGGCATAGAGTGTTTTTTATAGCGGTCAAAAATAATATAGACTTTAACCTCGAGTATTTAAATATGGGTTTTAATTATCAACCTATTACATACGGAGAAATAAGGGATTACAAAGGCAGAAAGTGTTGTGAAAATAGCAAAACGTATTTATTGCTAAATGAAGCTAAAAATGGAGAAAGTGATTTAAGTGCAGCACATGAAAGATTGTTTGGAAAAATTTCATTCTTTCAAAATAGAATTTTATACAACAACCAAATAGTTTCTACCATAAGAGCAAAAAGCAATGATTTTTGGGCATTAGACACTAAAATTGGAATGTCAAGCACAGAAATCATATCTGCCCAAACTTTTCCACAAGATTATGATTTTATAACGAGTACCTATTCAAATGTTAGCTACATCTGCGGAATGTCAGTACCGCCAATTATGATTAAGCGAATTGTTACAAGGCTAATTGAAAGCGGATTATTTGATTACAAGCTAAAACAAAGGAGCGTGAATTAATGGACTGGAATAAAGAAGCATTAACACTTTACGAGCAAAGCCATAGCGATAAAGCTGTGTATGAAACCTTAAAAGACAAACACAAGGTGACTTACTCTCAGGTACATAGCTTCCTATGGCGATTACGCAAAAAGAATCAACTCGCAGCGGTCGAGCCTATTAAAACCGAACCGAAGCGAGTTGAGCCAAAAATTAAACATTCCTTTTCCTATCATGCGGGAATCGGAACATATGAAGATATACAAATCGTTATTGACGGGCGAGAGATAACACCTGAAATTATTATGGAAGCACATAAATTAAAGCCGAGCGAATGGGAGGTTGTATCGTTTTGTTCTAACTGTTGGCAACAACAAACAGCAGAAGCCAAAATAATCGACTTGTGTCAATCAAAACTATCTGTTAAGCCGAAAAAGCAGATTGAGATAACGTTTGAAGATGTAGAAGAATATTTCAAGACCGTAAACTTTCAAACCAAAAAGGCAATGAAACCGTTCGACTATAACAGCTTGGGCGAAGTGCTTGAAATTGATTATGTTGACGCACATAACGGTTTACTTTCTTGGAGAGATGAAACGGGCAACGATTACGACCTTAGAATAGCAGAGGCAAGGTTTAAAGAGTGCATAGCCGACATATTCCAGAGGTGCAAGGGAAGAAAGTTTGAAAAGACTATATTTGCAACCCTCGGTGACATACTGCACGTTGACAACGATAATCAGACAACGACAAACGGAACATTTCAGCAGACGGAGGGAAGAACTCCGAAGCTATTTGACATAACGGCGAATATGTTAGTTGATACCGTTGATTGTGCCTTGAAAACAAAAACCCCGTTTGAATATGTTTATTTACCGGGCAACCACGACAGAGTAACAGGCTATATGCTTGCAAAAGCGGTATCGTTCGCTTTCAGGAAAAACCCTAATGTAACATTTGATATTACGCCGAAACCGCAAAAAGCAAAAGTTGTCGGAGTTAACCTCATAGGATTATTACACGGCGATATGCCCAAGAAAAACATTGACGGTTGGTTACTCAAAGATTATCGCAAAGAGTTTGGGAACAGCAGGTTTGTGGAAATACACAGCGGTCATTACCACGATTACACAGTCATGAGAACACCAAGCGGTATTTTACATAAAACGCTACCGCCGATATGCGAATCGTCTTATTGGGAAAACCAACAGGGTTATCGCTCAGACAGAGGGTTAATGTGCTTTATCTGGAACAAAGAAACGGGACTCAGGGAAACTTGGTATTACTACATTTAATTATAACCTAACCGAGAAAGGATGTAAATAAAAATGTGCAATTATATTGCAAACAGCGTTGATAAATACAAGGTGAGGGAGGACACAAAATGAAAGCAGTATTAATCAGCTAAGTTGGTGCTATGTTGAGGAGGATAAGGCAATATGAAATCGGTTAAAGCTGAACTATACAACGATAATTTTCAAAACTTTAAAAGATACAACATACCAAAGGCACAGCTCGTAATAGCTGATATACCTTATAACATCGGAATAAACGCGTATGCTTCAAATCCAACGTGGTACATAGACGGCGATAATAAAAACGGCGAGAGCAAAAACGCAGGCAAAAACTTCTTTAACACCGACACAAATTTTAACATTGCTGAATATATGCACTTTTGCAGTCGTTTGTTGAAGAAAGAACCAAAGGAAAAGGGACAAGCTCCGGCAATGATTATTTTTTGTGCATTTCAACAACAACAAAGCGTAATCGAGTGGGGCGAAAAATACGGCTTCAAAAACCATATTCCGCTTGTGTTTATTAAAAACTATTCGGCTCAGGTCCTAAAGGCAAATATGAAGATAGTCGGTGCGACAGAATACGGACTTGTCCTCTACCGTGATAAACTGCCAAAATTTAACAATAATCACAAAATGATTTTTAATTGGTTTGAGTGGAAACGGGACAACTCAAGCGAATATCCGAAAATTCATCCAACGCAAAAACCCGTATCACTTCTTAAAAAACTGATTGAGGTATTTACCGATGATGGTGATGTCGTTATAGATCCCGTTGCGGGAAGCGGCACAACCTTAAGGGCGGCATTAGAACTCAACAGGAACAGTTACGGGTTTGAGGTTAATCGAGACTTCTGTAAAAAAGCAAACGAGGAAATGATACAACCTTATAAAGACAGGATAACGCTATTTGATATGGAGGATAAAGAGATATGACCGTCAAAGGGAGGTATTAATATGCTCGACTTTGGATTTTACAACATGGACTGCATGGACGGTATGAAGGAATTTCCCGACAAGTATTTTGAGTTGGCGATTGTTGACCCACCGTACGGGATAGGCGATAAATTTAAGGGCGGTTCGAGTGGAAAAATGAATTTTAATGAGATAGTTGACAAGGCGTGGGATTCCGCACCATGTTCCGAATATTTTGATGAATTGTTTCGTATCAGCAATAATCAAATTATATGGGGTGGAAACTATTTTGACTTGCAGCCAACGAGATGCTTTATTACATGGGATAAGGGAATTCCAGGGTTCCGCATCATCACTTATTGCCTGTCACCGTATGGGATTTAATTATGTCGGATTTGAGCTTGACGAGGAATATTACAATCTCGCAAAACAGCGGCTTGATTATGAGCAGTCACAAGTCTGTATGTGGCAAGCTGAACAGACAGAATATGAACAGCTTTGTGTATGACCGAAATAAAGGAGGATTTTAAAAATGACTAATATATCTAAATTATGCGAACTAATCAAGGGATATTGTTCCGATAATATCGACTCCGAACAGTTTCAGAGCGAACTAACGGAATTGTGCAATAGGTACGGAATCGAGGCAAACTATGCCGTTAAAGGTGTATCAAGTGCATCAGTAAAAAAATATTTTATGAGGACGGAGGAAACATCTGTGGGTGAGTGCAAATTTATTTTCAACGGGGAATGCGAGATTTTAGATGTTGAGGAGAAATATCCAAAATGCCGTAAGGATTGTAAATTTTATAAGACTGAAGAACAGTTTGAACTGGATAAAGCAAAAGCTGTCGATAAGGTTGTAAATCTACCGTACAAAGCGAGAAAAAAGATTTACAAGAAATACGGGTGGATACCATACGAGATATCGTAATAAAAAAAATACCGCCTTTTCAGGCGGTTTTTTATTTAGCCTTGCTTGTTTTGTTTCTTTAATTCACGCATAAATTCGTCTGCGGCTACCGCTTCCTTTGTTACGGAGTTATTTTTCCACCACGCCCACACAGAAGCTCCGACCGTAAATAAAATCGTTAGCAGCTCGTAAATCGTTTCGTCTGCAAAAGGCAGCGGATTTTTACCGCTTGCGGTCAGTGCCTGATTAACCAAAGCAACGACAAGTAAGATTGTTCTGATAATTGTTTCCGTTTTCATTAGTTTACCCCCAATATTTTTTTATAAGTGTTAATCCCGACTATACCGTCAGCAACAAGCTTGTTTTGTGTCTGAAAATTAAGTACGGCGGTTTTTGTTTTTGCGCCAAATATACCGTCAACATCTACGCACAAAAAACGCTGCACAAGCCTTATAAGTGATTTATTTTTCTTTTTTCCTTTATATAATGTCGCTTTTATTGCGATACTCTCACACTCCGAGCCCCACAACCCGTCAAGTCCATATTTTGAAAACGAGTAACCGTCAGCTTTAGCGGCTTTTTGAAAATCGAGAACAGAAGGTTTGTATTTTTCCGCTTGTTTTGTGGGATTTGCGTAAGCGATTTCTGAAAATTTAAAATTTTTCCCAGGGCAAGCCGTGGCGTTTACATCTTTGTGCTTTTGCACAACGATAATATTGTACTTGCCTTTAAGATACGAAACCAGTTCTTTCCCGGATTTGATTTGTTCGTTGGTCATTTGTTCTTTTTCAAAATTTCCCTCAAAACAAACGCCAATCGAGTCAAGGTTATTGTTTCCGGCGTGAGCACCGACTACATTTTCGGGTCTGCCCGAATAAATTTTACCTTGTTTATTAATAAAAAAGTGATAGCCTATCCCTGTCCACCCGTTATTTAAGTGCCACCGATGTATATCTTGTGCCGTGCATTTTATAGCGGCGGCGTGGTGTAAAATTATTCTTGTTGTTTTTGCTCGTTTAACAAGTGAGCCGTTCCAATCGTACGAAGTATTAATTATATTCATATTTTATCCTCCAAATCGTCTAATCTGTGACAAATCACTTTAACTTGTTCCTCTACAACGGGCATTCTTGCCGCAAAGTCGTTATGCTTGTCAACCTTTTTTTCCAACTGCTCAATCCTGAAATTCGTTAATTTTGCCGAAGCCATTATTCCTCCAAACGAGCCGATGACCATTCCAACCAAAGATAATACCGCAACTAACACTTCTGATTGCATTTCTTACACTTCCCTTAAATTACTCCGTAATATTTGTCCAATAACTCTATTGCCGCTGTCTCCGGTGTTGTCGCAGAGCATTTATATAAATATTCCATATCCGTTGCGGTTGAAGTTAAGTTTCCTGCCATTGCAACACCTGAAATACCGTAATATAAAGCTATACCGTTATATGTAAATAAAACGGGGTTAGGATATTCATAAAAGTCGCCTTTACACTTTGCCGCATCGAATGTGTCGGAGACTAATATCGATTCTGTATATCCACCGTTATAATAATATCCCCCAACGCTCCACCCGCTGTTTACCTTTCGATAATCGCGGGTTTCCGGACCATCAAGTCTACAAATTAAATCACCCGCACTATAAAGTTCCATAGTTTTTTCAACCGTTGCCGACACCCACTCAGAGTCATAATAATAATAAATACCATTTTCATCTTCAACGGGAAGGTTGTCACTATCACCAACATAAAAAGTGTAAGGGCGACAAAACAGATTATCAATAAGCTCTATGTTGACTACCGCATCGTTCCTCTTAATAAGCAGAAATCCTGTACCTTCCTCAAGTTCTTCAGGAACAGCGAGACCAACTGTAAAAGACACTTTGGCACTTTTAATCCAAAGCTTTGAGGTGTCCGCAGGAGGCGTTTCAGCGTCAAAATACACATTATAGGCTGCGCCCGTTATTGAAGTCATTGCATTAGTTGAGCCTATCATTACACCACCTCCGCTTTAATCAAAGGAATTGTTATTGAAGTATTGACCTTGCCGTAAATCGTGACCGTTTCCGTTCCCGACAAGGCAA